>NZ_CP151802.1:2420324-2722864 GCF_038446665.1 Lysobacter sp. FW306-1B-D06B
GCCGAGCGCGAAGCGCAGACGCTGGCCGAACTCGGTTTCGAAGTGACGCGCAGCGGCCCGCAGTCGCTGACGTTGCGCTCGGTGCCCGCGCTGCTCGCCCATGGCGATGTCGAAGCGTTGCTGCGCGACGTGCTCGCCGACCTGCGCGAACACGGCGAATCGCGCCGCGTCGGCGCCGCGCGCGACGAACTGCTGGCGACCATGGCCTGCCACGGCGCCGTGCGCGCCAACCGGCGTCTCACTCTGCCCGAGATGAACGCCCTGCTGCGCGAGATGGAAATCACCGAACGCTCCGGCCAGTGCAATCATGGCCGTCCCACCTGGGCACGCTTCACGCTGCCCGACATCGACCGTTGGTTCCTGCGAGGACGTTGAATGAGTGCAGTGGCGAAGGGGAAGCTCGTCTCGAGGATGTTCGCAGTGATGATGATCGGCACGCTCGCGGCCTGCGGGTCGCAGAAGGACGACGCCGCGACGGCGGAACAGGCCAAGGCGGCGCAGGCCTCGTTCCAGAACGAGCTGGACATGGTGCGGCAGCAGCGCGTCGTCGACCTCACGCGCGCCGACGGCTGGACCAGCCTCATCGGCCTGCACTGGATCGAGCCGGGCGCGCACTACATCGGTTCCTCGGCCGGTAACGGCATCAAGCTGTCGATGGGGCCGTCGCACTTCGGCATGATCGATCTGCAGAACAACACCCTGCGCTTCGTGCCCGAGAAGGGCGCGGCGATGACGCTCGACGGCCAGCCGCTCACCGGCGCCACCGTCCTGCGCGCCGACGACGCGCCCACCGGTCCCAGCGTGATCGCCTTCGATGAGGGCAAGGGTATGGCGACGGTGATCAAGCGCGGCGATCGCTACCTGCTGCGCGTGAAGCACGCCGATGCCGCCACCCGCACCGGCTTCCGCGGCCTGGAGTACTGGCCGACCAGCCGCGACTGGCGCGTGGAAGGCCGCTTCGTTCCGCACCCGGCGGGCAAGACGCTGGAGATCGCCAACATCATCGGCACCACCGATGCGGTGCCTAATCCGGGCGCGATCGAGTTCGAACGCGACGGCAAGACCTACCGCATCGAAGCGCTGGACGAGGGCGAGGAAACGCTGTTCCTGGTCTTCGCCGATCGCACCAGCGGGCACGGCAGCTATCCGGCCGGCCGCTTCCTCGATGTCGCCAAGCCCGGCATCGGCGGCAAGGTGGTGCTGGATTTCAATCAGGCGCGCAACCCGCCGTGCGCGTTCACCGCCTTCGCGACCTGCCCGTTGCCGCCGCCGGAAAACCGCCTGGATGTCGCGATCCAGGCCGGCGAGAAGACCTACACCCATTCCGCTCCGTGATACCAGGAACACCGACCCGATGCGCCGCCGCCTGAAACTGTTGTTGCTTTCGCTCGCCGCTGCCGCGGGCCTGATGTCGGTGGCGCTGGCGGTCGAGCAGGCGCATGCCCCGGCGCCGGCCGCGCCGGCGCAGGTCGCCGCCGCCGCGCCGGCCGCTACGCCGCCGGTGCCGCTGCTGTGGAAGGTGTCCGACCGTGACAACGCGGTGTATCTGCTGGGGTCGTTCCACCTGCTCAGGGAGAGCGACTATCCGCTGTCGGGCGATATCGACCAGGCCTTCGCAGCGTCCGACAAGGTCGTGTTCGAAGTGCCGCCGGAGCAGATGCTGGATCCGTCGATCGCGCAGAGATTCCTCGCTGCGGCCGGATACGCCGATGGCCGCACGCTCAGCCAGGTGCTGCCGGCGGCGATGCGCGAGAAGTTCAACCGCATCCTCGCCCAGCGCGGTTCGTCGATCGCCCAGTTCGACGGCTACGAGCCGTGGTTCGTGAACCTGTCGCTGATGCTGGGCATTTCCCAGCAGATGGGGTTCCGCCCGGACAAGGGCCTGGACCAGACGCTGATCCAGCAGGCGCTGGCGAGCGGCAAGGCGACGGGCGGGCTGGAGTCGCTGGACACGCAGTTGAACGTGCTCGATTCCACGCCGATGGCCGAGCAGGTGACGTCGCTGAAGGAGTTCCTCGACAAGCCCACCGAGATGCCGGGCATGCTCGAAGACCTTCACGGCGCCTGGCGCGCTGGCGACATCGCGCGCCTGGACAAGCTCGCGCGCGAAGAGATGCGCGACAAGACGCCGCAGACGTACCGCATCGTCAACGTGCAGCGCAACGACGCCTGGGTGCCGCAGATCCAGCAGATGCTCGACGGGCAGAAGAAGGGCGAGACGCTCGTCGTGGTCGGTGCGCTGCACCTGCTCGGCGAGGACGGCGTGATCGAGAAACTGCGCGCGAAGGGGTATACGGTCGAGCGTGTGTGCTCGGTCTGCGCGGCCGACGAAGCGACGAAGGCAGTCGTCGAGACGAAGTAAGGCGCTGCGTGTGGCGGCCGTTACGCCGCCACCATCACGATGCAGTCCACCGGGCACGCCGGCACGCACAGCTCGCAGCCGGTGCACAGCGGGTCGATGACGGTGTGCATGTGCTTGGAGCCGCCGACGATCGCGTCCACCGGGCACGCCTGGATACATTTGGTGCAGCCGATGCAGTCGGCCTCGACGATCAATGCGACCAGCGGCGGTTTGTGTTCGCCGCGCGTGCGGTCGTAGGGCTTCGCCGGCACTTCCAGGAGTTTCGCCAGCGCACGTGCGCCTTCATCGCCGCCGGGCGGGCAGCGGTCGACATCGGCCTCGCCGCGCGCCATCGCCTCGGCATACGGACGGCAACCCGCGAAACCGCATTGCCCGCATTGCGTCTGCGGGAGGAGGCGGTCGAGGCGTTCGGTGATTTCCGGGATTCGGGATTCGGAATTCGGGATTCGCGAAGGCATGACATCTGATCTCGCGTGGACGAATCGGGTGGTGTATCGCTGTTACGAATCCCTAATCCCAAATCTCGAATCCCGACGCTCAGCGCACCGGCATGCCCGGCTGCACGCCGGCGTCGGCGTCCAGCAGGTGCAGCGAGCCGCCGTCGAAGCCCGCCGACAGGATCATTCCCTCGCTCACGCCGAAGCGCATCTTGCGCGGCGCGAGGTTGGCGATGAACACCACGCTGCGGCCGACCAGCTTTTCCGGCTCGCCGTAGGAACCGCGGATGCCGGAGAAGATCTGGCGCGTGCCCAGCTCGCCGGCATCGAGTTCGAAGCGCAGCAGCTTGTCGGAGCCTTCCACGAACTCGCACGCCACCACCTTGCCCACGCGCAGGTCGAGCTTGGTGAAGTCGTCGATGCCGATGTACTGCGCCGCTTCGCCCACGGCGGGCGCAGGTGCGGCAGCGGGCTTCGCAGCGGCCTTGGTTTCGGCCTTGGCCGGGGCTTCGGTCTTGGGGGCTTCGGACTTCAGCGAGTCCTTGGAGGCTTCGATCATGGTGTCGATGTGCTTGGGGTCAATGCGGGTGAACAGCGGTGCGTAAGGCTGGACGCGGTGCGAGAGCAGCGGTGCGGCGAGGTCGTTCCACGTCTTCACCGGCGCGGCGAGGAAATCCTCCGCCTGCGCGGTCACGCGCGGCAGCACCGGCTTGAGCGCGGCGTTGAGCACGCGGAACAGGTTCAGGCCCTGCGTGCACACGGCCTGCAGCTGCGCGTCCGCGCCGTCCTGCTTGGCCAGCACCCACGGCTTGCATTCGTCGATGTACTTGTTGGCTTCGTCGGCCAGCGCCATCGTCAGGCGCAGCGCGGTGGCCGCTTCATTGCGTTCGTAGGCCTGCGCGATCGGTGCGAGCTGCTCGACGAAACGCGCGTACATCGCCGCGTCCGGCAGTGCATCGGCGAGGTGTCCGTCGAAGCGCTTTTCGATGAAGCCGGCGCAGCGGCTGGCGAGGTTCACGAACTTGCCGACCAGGTCGGCATTCACGCGGGCGATGAAGTCCGCCAGGTTCAGGTCGAGGTCGTCGACGCCGCCGGCGGTCTTGGTCGCGTAGTAGTAGCGCAGCGCTTCGGGTTCGAGACCGGCATCGAGGTAGGTGCGCGCCATCACGAAGGTGCCGCGCGACTTCGACATCTTCGCGCCGTCCACGGTGAGGTAACCGTTGACGTGCAGGCGCGTCGGCGCACGGAAGCCCGCGCCATGCAGCACCGCCGGCCAGAACAGGCCGTGGAAGTTGACGATGTCCTTGCCGATGAAATGGTGCAGCTCGGCCGTGCTGTCGCGGCGCAGGTAGGACCAGAAGTCCAGGCCTTCGCGCTCGCACAGCGCCTGGAAGCTGGACAGGTAGCCGATCGGCGCATCCAGCCAGACGTACAGGAACTTGCCCGGGTGACCGGGAATCTGGAAACCGAAGTAGGGCGCATCGCGCGAGATGTCCCACGCGCGCAGGCCGCCCTCGGCATCCAGCCACTCCTGCAGCTTGGCCTTCACGCCCGGCAATGCGACGTCGCCCGACAGCCATTCACGCAGGAACGACTCAAACTGACCGACTTCGAAGAAGAAGTGCTCCGACTCGCGCAGTTCCGGCGTGGCGCCGCTGATGACCGAGCGCGGTTCCTTCAGTTCGGTCGGCGAGTAGGTCGCGCCGCAGTTCTCGCAGTTGTCGCCGTACTGGTCCGGCGTGCCGCAGTTGGGGCAGATGCCCTTCACGTAGCGGTCGGGCAGGAACATGCCCTTGACCGGATCGAACAACTGCGCGACCGAGCGCCGGGCGATGTGGCCGTTGTTGTCGAGCTTGGCGTAGATCGCCTCGGTGAGGATGCGGTTGCGCTCGGAGTTGGTCGAGTCGTAATGGTCGAAGGCGACGCCGAAGTCGGCGAAGTCGCGTTCGTGGCTGGCCTGGATGCCGGCGATGAAGGATTCCGGCGTCTGCCCGGCCTTTTCGGCGGCGAGCATGATCGGCGTGCCGTGGGTGTCGTCGGCGCACACGTACCAGGTTTTGTGGCCGGCCATGCGCTGGGCGCGGCACCAGATGTCGGCCTGGGTGTAGCCGACCAGATGGCCCAGGTGCAGGTGCCCGTTGGCGTAGGGCAGGGCGCAGGAAACGACGAACTCGCGGGACATGGGGGATGGGTGAGCGAAGTGAGCCCGGGATTATCGCATGCGCCCCGCGGCGTTCCGGTGGCGGAAACGAAACGCCCCGGCCAGGCCGGGGCGTCGTCGTGCAACGTGCAGCGGTGCCGGCGTCAGCGCCGCGACCAGGTCTGCGTGCGGCCCAGCAGCGAGAAGCCCATGAAGCCGCGCACTTCCAGCTTCTTTCCGCCCTCCACCGGCGTGACCTTCACCGAGTAGACCTTGCCGCTGGCCGGATCGAGGATCTGACCGCCTTCCCAGGTCTCGCCCTTCTGCTTGATGCCCCACAGGATCACCATCCCCTTGACCGGCTTGTTCTTGCGGTCGCCGGAGCACTTGTCGCAGAGCGGGTTCGGGCCGCGATCGGACTGCAGGATCTCGGTGACGCGCCCGGCCAGGCTGCCGTCCTTCGCCTCGTAGATCTCGACCACCGACTTGGGCTTCTGGGTCTTGTCGTCGATGGTGGTCCACTGGCCGACCGGCGAGGTCTGCGCGAACGCGGCCAGCGGCAGCGTCAGCAACAGCAGGGCGAGCAACTTGGCGGGCTTCTTGGTGAGCATGTGTCCCCTCCCAGGGATTCGGTTCGCGCCAGTTATACCGCATCCCATGGCGTATGGAGCGTGCGCTCGTAGGCACTGTTCGGCCGCGTTCGGCGCGCGAACCCCGCCACCGGTCCGGTGGCGGGGAAGGGCGGTTTCAGTGGCCGAACTCGTAGCGCATCTCCGCGTAGATGGATCGCCCGTAGGGGTTGTAGAGGTAGTTGTTGAACGGCGTGCCCGACGTGCCCGGGTAATTGGCGGCCTGATGCTCCGGCGTCTTGTCCAGGACGTTGTTGAACAGCAGCGAGAGGCGGATGTCGTCGTTCACGTCGTAGTTCAGGCTCAGGTTCCAGGTGGTGTAGGGCGCCCACCAGCCGGCCTTCTGTCCGCCGGGGTGCACGTAGTCCCATGACTTGGAACTGTAGGCCAGGTAGTTGGGCGTCTTGCCGATGCGGTTGGCGTAGGCGGTCGTCGTCCATTTGCCGATGTTCCAGCCCAGCGAGGCGTCGGCGCGCGTCTTCGCATAGCTGTCGTAGAGCCACATGGCGTAGGGATCGCGCAGCAGGTCGATGGGTTCGTCGCCCGGCAGCGGCGTGACCGTGTGCTCGAGGTTGTTGGTGTAGTGGCCGGCGAAGTTCAGCGTGCCGTGGCGGCCTAGGTCGAGGGTGTAGTTCGCACTGGCGGTGACGGCTTCCAGTTTCTGCCGAGATACGTTGACCTTGGGCGTGTGGATCGACTGGATCTCGCCGTTCTCGCCACGCTTGACCCACTCCAGCGCCTGCGCGCAACTCGCCGTGGCGGTGTTGGCGCCACCGGTGCGGCAGAAGAATTCGGCAAGCATGAGCTGGTCGGCGCTTTGCTGGTCGACTTCGTCGCGGATGTCCCAGACGAAGTAGTCCAGCGACATCGACAGGCGCGTCGTCGGCGCCCACACCAGGCCGGCATTCCAGACGTCCGCCTCGATGGGACGCAGGTCCGGATTGCCCGATTGCTGGCCGAAGAACTGCGAGGAATCGTAAGTGCAATCGTCGGTGTTGCCCGGCGTGTAGCGCGGGTCCTGCTGGTAGCAGCGGTAGTAGTCGGTGGTGGAGCTGTAGTAACCGCTCGGCCCCTGGAACATGTCCGACAGCGTCGGCGCACGGAACGCGGTGCCGTACTTGCCGCGCAGCAGCAGGCTTTCGATCGGGCGGTATTCGATGCCCAGGCTGTAGGTGGGCTTGTCGATCGTGCGGCCGTTCGCGTCGAAGGCGTCGTAGCGGCCGGAGAGGGTGAGCGTCAGCGGCTTCCACAGCGGCAGGCGCAGTTCGCCGGTCACCGCGTAACGGTCGCGATCGCCTTCGCCGCTGACAGAGGTGAGGCCCCACACCTGGGACTTCAGCGTGTCCGGATCCTGCACCAGTCGCGCATCGGGCCGGTATTCCCAACCCTGCGTGCCGGCCTCGACCACCACCGCAAGCCCCGCGTCGCCGCCGGGCAGCGCGAACAGCGAGGTGTTGGTCAGCTGCGCGCGCAGCAGGTTGTCGTAGGTCCTGCTGTCGGTGTCGACATAGCCGGTGAAGCCGGCGAAGTCGGCCGGCGAGATCGGCTGGTAGAACGCGGCGTAGTTGGGGCGGAAGATCGGATAGGCGCCGCGCATGCCCAGCTTCGGTCCCAGGACGTGCTGTTCGAAATAGGCGTTGATGGGATCGGCGAATCGCGCCCACTGGTGTTCGCGCAGGCGGTAGTCGCTGCGCGTGAAGCCGACGTCCCAGTCCCAGTTCCCGCCGGCTTGGCCCTGCGCGCCCAGCGTGATCATGGTCGAGCGGTTGCGGTCGGTGTTCATGATGTCGGCGAAGCCCAGCCCGCCTATGTCCTCCGGCGCGAACGCGCGCTGCAGGTTGAGCAGGGCGCGGCGATCGGGATCGTAGAAGTAGCCGTACTTCGCGCTCGTGCCCCACCAGGTGTAGTTGGAGCCGGTGGCGTAGTCCACGTTTTCCTGGCCGGCGAGCAGGTCGGCGTAGAGGCGGACGGCGTCGTTCACGTCGAAGGTGGCGTGCGTGTATAGCTGCGCGCTGTCCTTGCCGTTGCGCAACGTGCGATAGCCCGGCGTGCTGAACGAACCGCAGTACGCGCCGAAGCCCGGACGCATCTGCAGCGCTTCGGTGCCGTCGAACTGGCCGGTGACGTTGCCGCACTGAGCCGGATCGAGGAACAGGTAGGTGTTGCGCGCCGAAGCGTTGATCACCACGTAGTCGCGGCTGGCCAGCGGCGCGGAGGTGCCGCGTGGGTTGTACTGCCGCGTGAGCTCGCGCTGATGGCCCCAGATCGGATCGCGGGTTTCCATCTGCAGGCCGGCGAGCAGTTGCAGGCGGCCGTCCATCGCGCTCCAGCCGTCGGACGCGCTCAGGCGCAGGCTGTCGCCGCCGCCCTCGTCGTACCAGCCGCCGCGCAGGTTCAGCGACAGTCCGTCGACCTGCTTCTTCAGGATGATGTTGATCACGCCGGCGATCGCGTCGGAGCCGTACAGCGAGGACTGCCCGCCGGGCAGGATCTCGATGCGCTCCACCAGATCCACCGGAATGCCGCTGATGTTGTTGAACGTGTCGCTGCCGTTGTAGAGCGCGGGGTAGTTGGCCATCGGACGGCCGTTGATGAGGTACTTGGTGTAGCCCGGATCCAGTCCGAACATGCCGGCCGCCTCGGCGCCCTGGGTGAAGGCGGCCGAGGTCTGCCCGCCCTGCAGGCCGCCGGTCTGGAACGTGGACTGCTGCAGGACGTCCGCGACGCTGGTGAAGCCGCGTACCTGGATGTCCTCGGCCGAAACGACCGTCACCGGTGTGAAGTTCTCCAGTTGCGTCTGTGGAATCAGCGAGCCGGTCACGGTGACCTTGTCCAGATCGGTGGGCGCCGGTGTCTGCGCGAGGGCGCAGGCGGGCGCCAGCAGTGCGGCGATGGCCAGGCAGAGGCGCGTGCGCCCGGCGGACTGCGGAATCGACTTCATGTTTTCCCCTTGCGATGGTTGATCGCGGCGCGGATGGGATCGCGGCGCGCGCCTTCGTGGCGCTGGGACCATCGCAATGCGCGGAGCGGGGAAGAATCGGAACAATCCGAAAATACAACCGTGAGTGGTGCATTGCGCAATCAAAAGTTGGCTTGGCCGGCGATCCCGTAGAATGGCGGTCTTACTTTCCGGCTGTCTTCGTGATGGATTCCCTGCAAGACCGAATCGCTGCGCTCCCGCTCCCAGACACCGACCTCACCCTGGCCCAGACCGGCGCGCGCATCCGCGCGGTCGAAGCAGAGGGTCGCGTGGTGGTCGAAATCGCCCCGGGCTTCCCGTGTGCCCATCTGCGGCCGTGGATGGAGCGCGAGATCACCGCGCTCCTCGCCGCCCAGGGCGCGACGCTGGCCCGGCTGGAGCTGCATCCGCGCATCGTTTCGCACGCCGTGCAGCCCCAGCTTTCGCCGCTGACGAACGTGCGCAACCTCATCGCCATCGGCTCCGGCAAGGGCGGCGTCGGCAAGTCCACGACCGCGGTGAACCTGGCGCTGGCGCTCGCCGGCGAAGGCGCGCGGGTGGGCGTGCTCGATGCCGACATCTACGGCCCCAGCATTCCGACCATGCTCGGCCTCAGCGGCCGCCCCGACAGCCCCGACGGCAAGAGCATCGAGCCGATGCAGGCGCACGGCGTGGAGGCCATGTCGATCGGCCTGTTGGTCGAACAGGACACGCCGATGATCTGGCGCGGCCCGATGGCGACCTCCGCGCTGACCCAGTTGCTGGGCGAGACCCGCTGGGGACAATCGCTCGGCGGCGACCTGGACTACCTCATCGTCGACCTGCCGCCGGGCACGGGCGACATCCAGCTCACCCTGGCGCAGAAGATCCCGGTGGCCGGCGCGGTCATCGTCACCACGCCGCAGGAAGTGGCGACGATGGACGCCCGCAAGGCGCTGAAGATGTTCGAGAAGGTCAACGTGCCGGTGCTGGGCCTGGTCGAGAACATGGCCGTGCACGTGTGCTCCAACTGCGGCCACGCCGAGCACGTGTTCGGCGAAGGCGGCGGCAAGCGCATGGCCGCGCAGTACGGCGTGCCGCTGCTGGGCAGCCTGCCGCTGGAGATCGCGATCCGGGAACAGGGCGATGCCGGCACCCCGGTGGTCGTCGCCGCGCCCGACAGCGCCGCGGCCGCCGCGTACCGCGCCACGGCCCGGCGCATGGCGATCGAGCTGGCCCTGCGCCCGCGCGTGGCCACGCCGCTGTCGGCCTCGCTGATCTGAACCCCGGGGCCTCTGGCCCCGGCCTTCCCCGGCTGACACAATCGCCGTTCCCACGCCCGAGCCCGCACGCACCGCATGAGCATCAAGTCCGACCGTTGGATCCGTCGCATGTCCGAACAGCACGGCATGATCGAACCGTTCGAGCCGGGCCAGGTCAAGACCGCCGCCGATGGGCACCGCATCGTCAGCTACGGCACCTCCAGCTACGGCTACGACGTGCGCTGCTCGCGCGAGTTCAAGGTGTTCACGAACATCAACTCCACGATCGTCGATCCCAAGCATTTCGACAGCGGCAGCTTCGTCGACATCGAAAGCGACGTGTGCATCATCCCGCCCAACTCCTTCGCGCTGGCGCGCACGGTCGAGTATTTCCGCATCCCGCGCGACGTGCTGGTCGTCTGCCTGGGCAAGAGCACCTACGCGCGCTGCGGCATCATCGTCAACGTGACGCCGCTGGAGCCGGAATGGGAAGGCCACGTCACGCTGGAATTCAGCAACACCACGCCGCTGCCCGCGCGCATCTATGCCAACGAGGGCGTGGCGCAGATGCTGTTCTTCCAGTCCGACGAAGTCTGCGAGACCTCCTACAAGGACCGCGGCGGCAAGTACCAGGGCCAGGTCGGCGTGACGCTGCCGCGCACCTGATCCCGCCCGGGAAAAGCATCGAGAGGCCCGCCAACGCGGGCCTTTTGTTTGCCTGCGAATCTCTCTGATGGCCGCGGAAAAAGGCATCAAGCAGCCTTGCGCGTGATTCATCCCGCCCATCTGAAGGAACGACATGAAACGACTGATTTCGCTTTTTGCCGCCTGCACGCTGTGCATCGGCGTCGCCCACGCCGGCAAGCTCGGCGCCCTGCTCGGAAACGACAAGATGCTCGAAGCCGGCGGCGACGCGGTGAAGGGCCTGACCATGTCCAGCGCCGAAGTCAGCCAGCTGTCCGCCCAGTCGGTGGTGCAGATGGACAAGGACAACACCGTCGCGCCCGCCAGCAGCCAGTACGCCAAGCGGCTGGCGCGGCTGACCAAGGGCATGGAGCACGAGGACGGCCTCGACCTCAACTTCAAGGTCTACATGGTCAAGGACGTGAACGCCTTCGCCACGCCGGACGGTTCCGTGCGCGTGTTCGCCGGCCTGATGGACCTGATGCCCAACGACAACGAACTCATGGCGGTGATCGGCCACGAGATCGGGCACGTGCGCAAGGGGCACTCGCTGGAGCGCTTCAAGACCACCTACCTCACCAGCGCCGCGCGCAAGGGTGCGGCCGCGGCCGGCGGCAATGTCGGTGCGCTGGCGTCTTCGCAGCTCGGCGCGCTCGGCGAGGCGGTGGTGAAGGCCAAGTTCAGCCGCGGCAACGAGACCGAAGCCGACAAGTACGGCGTGGATTTCCTCCTCCGCCACAATCTGGATCCCAACGGCGCGGTCGAGGCGATGAAGAAGCTGGGCGGTGCGCAGAAGACCGGGCTGCTCGACAGCCATCCGGCGTCGGCGCAGCGCGCCGAGGCGCTGCAGAAGTACATCGCGGGCAAGAAGCGCTGAGGCGCGCCGCGAGGTGAAGCCCCTCTCCCGCTTGCGGGAGAGGGGTTGGGGTGAGGGGTTGCGTCCCTCAGCGCCGCACGTAGGTAACGAAGAAGCCCTGCAAGTCGCCGTTCTCGGTGTAGCCGACCACGCTCACCACATCGAAGCCGTTCGCGTTGAAGGCCTTGTGCGCCTGGTTGAGTTCGCCCGCCGAACCGCTCTTGCGCGCGCCCAGGTCGACGTCGACGTACAGGCTCACCGTGCGCTGGCCGGCGCCGCCGGCTTCGGCGGCCTTCTTGTCGTAGAACGACTGCGACGCGGCGCAGGCGAGGGTGGGGAACAGCAGCGCCGTGGCGAGCAGGGCGGCGAACGGTTTACGCATTCTCGAAGGTCCTTTCAGTGGGTGGCGCCCGCACCGATGCGGACGTCGTGTTCGATGGTCAGGGCGATGGCGACGCCGATGCGCAGCGCCTGCGCGACGACGGACACCGGCAGGCTCGGCGCACCGGCGTGCAGCGCGGCCTGCGCGGGCGAGTAGGGGATGTGGACGAAACCGCCGCGCGTGCCCGGCACATCGCGCAGCGCGTGCATCAGTCCGTAGAAGACGTGGTTGCAGACGTAGGTGCCGGCGGTCTGCGAAATCTCGGCCGGAACGCCCGCGTTGCGCAGCGCCGCCAGCATCGCCTTCACCGGCAGCCCGGTGAAGTACGCGGCCGGGCCGTCGATCACCACCGGCTCGTCGACCGGCTGCGCACCGGCGTTGTCGGGAATGCGCGCATCGATCACGTTGATCGCCACGCGTTCCAGCGACAGCTGCGCACGTCCGCCGGCCTGGCCGACGCAGATCACCAGCGACGGCGCCAGTTCGTCCAGTGCGTGCCGCAACGCAGGCAGCGACGCGTCGAACTCCACCGGCAGGCAACGCGCGACGATGCGATGCCCGGCGACGACCTCGCCTTCCAGCGCCTGCACGGCTTCCCAGCTCGGGTTCGTCGTCTCGCCGCCGAAGGGCGCGAAGCCGGTCAGCAGCACATGCGGCATCGGCGTCGCGCTCATCGGAACGCCAGCCAGTACATCAGCGCGAGGTTCACCAGCAGCAGCGGAATCGCCGTCGGCAACTGCGCGCGGATCACGGCGTTGGGATCGTCCAGCTCCAGCAGCGCGGCCGGCACGAGGTTGAAGTTGGCCGCCATCGGCGTCATCAGCGTGCCGCAGTAGCCGGTGAGCATGCCGATGGAACCCAGGATGGCCGGCGCCGCGCCGTGTTCCTGCACCAGCAGCGGCAGGCCGATGCCGGCGGTCATCACCGGGAACGCGGCGAACGCGTTGCCCATGATCACCGTGAACAACACCATGCCCAACCCGTAGGCGAGCACGCAGGCGAGACGGCTGTCGGCGGGGATCAGCATGGACACGATCGACGCCACCGCATCGCCCACGCCGCTGGCCGCGAACACGCCGCCCAGCGTCGCCAGGACGATCGGCAGCAGCGCCGCCCAGCCCATCGTGTCGAGCAGGCGCCGGCCTTCGCCGAGCGCGGCGACGGGGCGCTCGCGCGTGACCGCGATCGCCGCGAAGGTCGCCAGCACGCAGGCCATGGCCAGCCCGATCAGCGTGATGCTGCCTTCGCCGAACAGCCGCGTACCGCCGATGGCGATCTTCGGCCCGAGCAGCACGATCAGCACCGTCACCACCGGGATGATCAGCGCCGGCACGAACAATCGATGGCCCAGTCGCAATGCCGATGCCAGCCGCTGCGCTTCCGGCGCTTCCTCGATGTGCTCGCGGCGCATGCGCGTGGCCAGCAACGCCAGCGCGATCACGGCCGCGCCCGCCCACTGCGCGGGAAGCTTGTCGCCGGCCTTCGCGGCATCCAGCACCGGCCGGCCGGCGGCGAACAGCACCGCGATCAGGGTCCAGAACGCCGCGTGCGCGTAGCGTCGCTCGCGCAGGTTGCGCAGGCCCGCGTACAGCAGGAACAGCGCAAGCAGTGCATAGAAATGCTCAATCGACAGCATCGGCGCGCTCCGCGGAAGGCTGCGCGGCGCGGCGCGCGGCGGTGCGGCGGTCCAGCCCGCGCTGGAAGAAGACGATGCGCACGGCGTGGATCACGAACGCGGCGATGGCGGTGGGAATCGCCCATAGCGCGATCTGCAGCGGCTCCAGATGAATGCCGTGTTCGGCGTAGAAGCCCTGGATCAGCAGCACCGCGCCGAAGGCGAGGAACACGTCCTCGCCGAAGAAGCGCCCGACGTTGTCGGTCGCGGCGGCCAGCGCGTACACCTTCTGCGTGTCCTCGCGCGAGACCGGGCCGTTGGGCTTGTTCGCCGCCGATTCCGCCATCGGCGCCAGCAGCGGGCGCACGGTCTGCGCATGTCCGGCGATGTCGATCAGGCCGATCATGCTCAAGCCTTGGCGCGCCGCGAGGTAACCGGCGAGCAGCCGCGACAGCGTCAGGCCACGCCAGCGCGCGATCCAGCGCAGCGCGTGCTCGCGCAGGCCGGCGCGTTCGAGCAGGCCGATGGTCGGCAGCGTCATCGCGAACATCAGCAGCGCGCGGTTGGAGACGAAGCTTTCGCCCAGCAGCGCGAGCAGTTCGCCCATCGACTTGCCCGCCAGCAATCCGCTGACCAGTCCGGCGCTGACCACCACGATTACCGGGTTGGCGCGCAGCACGAAGCCGACGACGACCCAGGCGACGCCGAGCAGCGGCCAGTAGTTGATGGCGTCGTTCACGCCGCCGCCCCGAATGCGCGCACGGCGATCCCGTCGGCTTCCAGCGCGGCGCGCACGGCGCGGGCGAATTCCGCCGCATCGCTGCGATCGCCATGCAGGCACAGCGTGTCGGCGCGAACCGGCACCACGCGTCCGTCATCGGCCACGACTTCGCCGTGCAGCGCGAGGCGTCGCACCTGCGCGACGGCGTCGTCCAGCGATTCGATCACCGCGCCGGGCGTGCCGCGCGGGCGCAGGCGGCCGCGTGCGTCGTAGCCGCGCTCGGCGAAGACTTCGTGGGCCACGCGCAGGCCGTGTTCCGCACCGGCCCGCGTCAATGCGGAGCCGGACAGGCCGTACAGCACCAGCGCCGGGTCGATGGCGGCCACGGTTGCGGCGATGGCGTTGGCCACGTCGCGGTTGTCGGCAGCGACGTTGTACAGCGCGCCGTGCGGCTTGACGTGCGCGAGCGCGACGCCTTCCTCGCGGGCGATGGCACGCAGTCGTTCGATCTGTTCGCGCACCGTGCGGGCGATTTCAGCCGGCGCTTTGTCGAGCACGCGCCGGCCGAAATGCTCGCGATCCTCGAACGAGGGATGCGCGCCCGCCGCGACGCCGTGCGCGCGGCACAGGCGCAACGTTTCGCGCATGCTCGCCTCGTCGCCCGCGTGGCCGCCGCAGGCGATGCTGGCGGACGTGACATGCGGCAGGATCGCCGCGTCGTCGCCGCAGCCTTCGCCCAGGTCGCAGTTGAAGTCGATGCGCACGGCCACGACGGTGTCGCCGCGCGGCCTCAGCCGCGCTTGAACAGCATGCCCAGGCCGACCACGATCAGGATCGCAGGCCACCAGGTCATCAGCAGGCGGCCCAGGCTCATGTCGGTGAAGCCAAGGTTGTTGAGCAGGAACAGGGTGCCGATCACGACCAGCACCAGCGCGCCGACGATATGGGATTTCATGGAAGTCGAGCCTGGAGGTTGCTTGAAAAGAAGGGAGTGGGTTCAGACCGCGGCGAGGCGCGCATCGATCATCACGCCGATTCTGGCGAGGCGCGCACGCGCCGCGCAAGCCAGCCGATGGGCGGTTGCGGCATCGCAGGGCGCGAAGTGGAGCGTCTGTCCCGGAATGCATTGCGCCAGACGGGGCAGGTCGGCGGCGATGACGTGGCCGAGCTTCGCGTAGCCGCCGACGGTCTGGGCGTCGGCCAGCAGCACGATGGGGTTGCCGTCGGACGGCAGCTGGATGGTGCCCGGCGCGACGGGCTCGGACACGCCGTCGGCGGTCGGCACGGCCAGCGCATCGCCCTGCAGGCGCAGGCCCTGGCGGTTGCTGCTCGCGCTGACGCGCCAGCCGCGCCGCGCGAACGCCGCCGCGGCCGCATGCGCGGACGGGCGGTAGCGGATCGGCAGGTGCGTGTCGTGCGACGGGTCGATCCACCATTTCGGTGCGCGCGGTGTGTGGATGTCGCGCGCCGTGGCCTCGCCCAGCGGCAGGACGTCGCCGCTGCGCAGCGCCCGGCCGTCCACGCCGCCGAAGCCGCCGCGCAGATCGGTGCTGCGGCTGCCCAGCACCGGCGCCACGTCGATCCCGCCGTCGATCGCCAGCCAGGCCCGCGCGCCGTCGCGCAGCGCGCCCAGTTCGAGCGTGCCCGCGGGCAGGTCGACCGGACGTCCGCAGGGCACCGCTTCGCCGTCGAGCTTCGCCACCATCTGCGCGCCGACGATCGCGATCCGCGCGGGTGCGTCCAGTCGCAGCGTCGGTCCGCGCAGCGTCAGTTCCAGCACGGCGGTCCCGGCGGTGTTCCCCACGAGCCGATTCGCGAGCGCTGCGGCATCCGCATCGAGCGCGCCCGCGTACGCCACGCCCAGGTGTCGCCAGCCGGGACGCCCGAGGTCCTGCACCGTGGTGAGCAGGCCGGGTGCGATGACATGCAGGGCACGCGTCACGCGCGTGCTCCGTCGGTTTGTTCGAGGCGCGCGAATTCATCCGCGTCGATGGCGCGCAGGCGCACGCGATCGCCGGGTCGCAGCGTCGTCGGCGGCTCGCGCGTGGGGTCGAAAAGACGCAACGGCGTACGGCCGAGCACGCGCCAGCCGCCGGGGCTTTCGCGCGAGTAGATGCCCGTCTGCGCGCCGCCGATGGCGACGCTGCCCGCGGCGACGCTGGCGCGCGGCGTCGCCAGTCGCGGCAACGCCAGCGCGGGATCCAGGCCCGACAGGTAAGGAAAGCCCGGCGCGAAGCCGATCATCGCCACGGTGTATTCGCCGGCGGTGTGGCGTTGAATCAGTTCGCTTGGCGTCAGGCCGAGTTCGGCGGCGGAGGATTCGAGATCGGGACCGTGTTCGCCGCCGTAGAGCACGGGGATTTCGACGAGGTTCGTTGCGTTGCTGTTGTCTCCGGCCCCTGTGCGCAGGGGGAGGGGCAGGCCATCGCCCGACGCATCGTCCTCGATCATCGCCAGCAACCGCGCATGCACCACGGCCGGGTCCATCGCCGGATCGAAGAACACGCCCAGGCTCGCGAATGCCGGCACCAGATCGCGCAGCCAGGGCAGGCCGGCGCTGCGCAGGCGCGCGGCCATCGCGTGCACGGCGGTGTTGAGCCCGGTGTCTAGCGTGTCGCCGAAGCGCAGCAGCCAGGCGTCGTCGGCCAGCGGTTCGATGTCGCAGGCCGGGCGCGATGTCACTGCTTCAGCGCGCCCTGCAGCTGCTGGATGCGCGTGACCAGCGCCTCGGGCGTATAAGGCTGCGCGGTCGCCGTGCCCCACACCGGGCGCGGCCAGGCGATGTCGTCGGGAAAACGCGCGATCACATGCACGTGCAACTGCGACACCACGTTGCCCAGCGCAGCCACGTTGAGCTTGTGCGGCTTGAACACCGCACGCAGCGCATGGCTGGCCAGGTTGATCTCCTGCAGCAACGCGGCCTGCTGCGCGCCGTCCAGGTCGATCAGCTCCACCGCATCGGTCACGCGCGGCACCACAATCAGCCACGGGTGGTTGGCGTCGTCCATCAGGCGCAGCTCGCTCAGCGCGAGGTGCGCGACCGGGTGCGTGTCCTGCGCGAGCTGCTCGTGCAGATGCCAATCGCCGTGCGCGTCGCTGCGATTCATCGCAGGTTCTCCTCGAGGAACTCGATGGTCCGCCGCCACGCGGTTTCCGCCGCGGCCGGATCGTAGACGTCGTTGTCGACCTCGCGGTTGAAGGCGTGGCCGGCACCGGCGTAGACGTGGATGGTCGCACGCGGCTGCTTGTGGCGGTGTTGTTCGACGGCGTCGGCGGGAATGCTGGTGTCGGCTTGCCCGAAGTGGAACATCATCGGCGCGCGCAGCGGCTCGTCGAGGAAGGGCAGGGTGCGCGCGCCGTAGTACGAAACGGCCGGCAGCCCAAGGCGTGCGTTTGCCAGGAACGCCACGCTGCCGCCCCAGCAGAAACCGACCGCGCCCACGCGCAGGCCCTCTTCGCCCAAGCTTTCGGCCGCGGCGGAGACGATGTCCACCGCGCGGTCGAACCCCAGTTCGTTGCGCAGGGCGACGCCGCGCTGCGTGCCGGCTTCGTCGTAGCCCAGTTCGATCCCCGGCGCGACCGGGTCGTACAGCGCCGGCGCCAGGGCGACGAACCCGGCCGCGGCGAAGCGCTCGGCGACGGCACGGATGTGCGCATTGGCGCCGAAAATCTCCTGCAACACGATCACGGCACCGTGAGACGGGCCGGCCGGGTCGGCCCGCCAGGCGCGCACGGGGCCGTCCAGGGTCTCCAGGTCGATCCAGTGGGCCATGGCGCTGTTCAGTTTGGTCGGGGGACAGGTCGATTCTATCCCTGACGCTATACTCCGCAGCCTTCCCGCCCGTCGCAGCCTCGTCGCCCTCGCATCGCGAAGGTGATGGGCCGCCGCCAGCTGCCCTTTCGTTCCGGTCCGTCCATGTCCCTTGCCAATCCCAAAGTCGGTTTCGTCAGCCTCGGATGCCCGAAGGCCCTGGTCGATTCCGAGCGCATCCTCACCCAGCTGCGCGTGGAGGGCTACGACATCGTCCAGACCTACGACGACGCGGACGTGGTGGTGGTGAACACCTGCGGCTTCATCGATTCGGCCGTGACCGAATCGCTGGACGCCATCGGCGAGGCCATCGCCGAGAACGGCAAGGTCATCGTCACCGGCTGCCTGGGCAAGAAGCCCGAGCAGATCCGTGAAGCCCACCCCGGCGTGCTGTCCATCAGCGGCCCGCAGGACTACGGCAGCGTGATGAACGCCGTGCACGCGGCGCTTCCGCCCAAGCACGACCCGTTCCTGGACCTGGTGCCCGACACGGGCATCAAGCTCACGCCCAAGCACTACGCGTACCTGAAGATTTCCGAAGGCTGCAATCACCGCTGCAGCTTCTGCATCATCCCGTCGATGCGCGGCGACCTGGTGTCGCGCCCGGTCGATCAGGTGCTGCGCGAAGCCGAAAAGCTCGCCATGGGCGGCGTGAAGGAACTGCTGGTCATCTCGCAGGACACGTCCGCCTACGGCGTCGACGTGAAGTACGCGCAGCACGAGTGGCGCGGAAAGTCGTACCAGACGCGCATGAAGGCGCTGTGCGAAGGACTGAGCGAGCTGGGCATCTGGACGCGCCTGCATTACGTGTATCCGTACCCGCACGTGGACGACATCATTGCGCTGATGGCGGAAACGGGTTCCAACGGCATGCCCAAGCTGCTGCCGTACCTCGACATCCCGTTCCAGCACGCCAGCCCGCGCGTGCTCAAGCTGATGAAGCGCCCCGGCGCCGTGGACAAGACGCTGGAACGCATCCAGCGCTGGCGTTCGATCGCACCGGACATCGCCATCCGCTCGACCTTCATCGTCGGCTTCCCGGGCGAGACCGAGGCCGAGTTCGAGGAGCTGCTGGACTTCCTCGACGAGGCGCAGCTCGATCGCGTGGGCGCGTTCGCCTATTCGCCGGTGGACGGCGCGACGGCCAATGCGCTGCCCGACCCGGTGCCGGAAGAAGTGAAGCAGGAGCGCCTGGCGCGCTTCATGGAGCGCCAGGCGGAGATTTCCGCGGCCAGGCTCGAGGCCAAGGTGGGCACGACGCAGCGCTGCATCGTCGACGCACTGGACGGCGAACTCGCCATCGCCCGCTCGATGTACGACGCGCCGGAGATCGACGGCCTGGTGCAGATCCAGAACGGCTTCATGGCCGGGCTGAAGCCGGGCGAGTTCGTCGACGTGGAGATCATGGGCGCCGATGAGCACGACCTGTTCGGCGAGGTCGCGTTCGACGACTAAGACGCGCTTGCGCCGCGCCGCGTCGCGCGCAAGCAGATTTCCCTTGCGATCCGCCGATTCGGTCTTGCGCGCAAGCGATCACGCGTTGCGCGCGGGACTTCGGACGTCGCCGCCGGGCCGTCAGGCCGTCGCCGTGACCAGCGCCGTCACGACGCCGCACGTCACCGCCATTCCCACCAGCCCCGCGCCCACCCAGAAGGCGTAGCGCCGGTTGCCGCTGGCGAAGGCGAGCACGGTTTTGGCGATCGCGCTGGAGGCCAGCAGCCCGGCCATGCCCCACTGCGCATGCGTCATCGTCAGCCCGCCGGCGGAGGACAACTGCGCGATGCTCGCCGCCGCCGCGTGCAGTTCCACCAGCGCCACCAGCACCGCCGTCGCCAGTGCGCCCATGTCGCCGAACACACTGCGCAGCCACGCCGACAGCACCAGCACCACGGCGATCATCAGGGCCAGCAACAGGCCGTGGCTGAGCTTGAACGCGCGCGCTTGCGGTTCGTGCGGCAGCGCCGGCGTTTCGGCCTGGCGGCGCAGGCCGATGGCGGCGGTGATCGCCAGCACGCCGGCGGCCGCGGCCAGCGGCCACGCACTGGCCCGCAGCAGCGCGGGCGCGGCGGTGGCGAGGATGCCGGTCAGCAGCAACAGTGAGGCGAGGTTGGCCAGCAAGGCCGCGGAGGCCGAAACACCGGTCAGCGCCGCTTCCTCGCGCGTGCGCTGGCCGAAGCCGGCGACCGCCGCCGTCGACGAGGCGAAACCGGAGAAGAAGCCCGCCACCGGCAATCCCCAGCGCGCACCGACCGCGCGCAGCGCGATGTGGCCGAGCATGCCGACCGCCATCACCAGCACGACCAGCTTCCACAGCTTCGAGGGCACCAGCACGCCCCACGGGTCGACGGGCTCGTCGGGCAGCATCGGCAGCACCACCAGCGCGGCGGCGGCGAGCAGCAACGCATCCTGCACTTCGCGTTCGCTGACGATGTCGCGCGCGAAGCGGTGCAGCGGCGACTTGGCGAACAGCAGCACCGCCGCGATCACCGCCAGGCCGGCGGCCAGCGAGCCCTCGGACTGCGCGAGCGCGGCGAGCATGGTGGTGACCAGCAGCGCCATTTCGCCGGTCATGCCGGGATCGGCGCCGCGCGTGCGCAGGTAGGCCGCCACCGCCAGCACGCCGACGGCCAGCGTCACCGCCACCAGCACCGCCACGCCGAGCATCGTCGCCACCGCCGCGGCGAGCGCGACCATCGCGTGCGTGCGGATGCCCGCGACGGCGGGGCCTTCGCCGTGGCGGCGCTCGCGCACCACGCCGATCAGCAGGCCGATCGCGAGCGCGGTGAGCAGGCCCTGGAGCTGGTCGTGGTCCATGCGGGTGGGGAATTGGTGGGGCGTACACGCTACAACACCGACGGCGTTGTTCCCGCGAAAAAAGGGACGGTGGGGGCGCTGCAAAACGTCATTCCAGCGAAAGCGGGAATCCAGTGCCTTTGCTCCGGCTATCCGGTATGAGCGCCTGATGAGGGCGTTGTCGCGTCTGCCGAGCTTGGGTGAAAGCGTGGAACGTCGCTGGAGAGTGCCGCCGTGCGGCGGCCCAAAAGCCCCGCTTTCGCGGGAATGATGGGCAAAGGGGCGCGTCTGTCGTGCTTGGGTTGAAGCGTGGAAAGTCGCTGGATTCCCGCTTTCGCGGGAATGACGGGCAAGGGGTGGTGTCTGCCGTGCTTGGGTGGAAGCGTGGAACGTCCATGGAGAGTGCCGCCGTGCGGCGGCCCAAAAGCCCCGCCTTCGCGGGAATGACGGGCAACGGTCAGCGCGGAACCCAGCGCATCGGCACGAAGCGAATCCCGCGATCGTGTTGTTCCGGCGCCGCGGGTTCGAAGCCCAGCTTGCGGTAGACAGGCACCGCGAGCAGCGAGGCGTTGACCGTGACCGGCGCGTCCGGATCGGCGGCGACGCGCACCGCGTCCCACAGCGCACGCGCGACGCCGCGCCGCTGCGCTTGCTCGGCGACGAACAGGTAGTACAGGTGCGAAGGCAAACGCAGGGCGACGACGCCGACGATGCGGCCGTCGCGTTCGGCGACGACGTGGCGATGGCCCTCGCGCAGCCGCTCTTCGATGCGCTGCGTCGCCATCGAATCGAGCAGCCGCGCGATCCCGTCTTCGTCGCAATCCGGGGCGATCCAGCGCCGCGTCAGCGCGCTCACCAGTGTGCTGATCGCCGCAGCGTCGGCGATCGTGGCCTCGCGCAGGACGATGCCGTCAGCCGTCCCGGCCGTCATCGTAGGAAACTTCGACGATCACGAACCGCGCCGCGCCGCCCGGCAGCATCGCCTCGAACTCGTCGTCCAGGCGCTTTTTCAGCATCGCGCGCGCCAGCGGCGAATCGATGCTGATCCAGCCGGCCTTGGCGTCGGTCTCGTCGGGGCCGACGATGCGGTAGCGCTGCGATTCGCCGCTGGCGACGTCCTCGATCTCCACGCGCGCGCCGAAGAACACCGCTTCCGGATCGCTGGGCACGGTGTCCACCACGCGCAGCGCGGGCACGCGCTTGCTCAGGTAGCGCACGCGGCGGTCGATCTCGCCAAGTTGCTTCTTGCGGTAAGTGTATTCGGCGTTCTCGGAGCGGTCGCCTTCGGCGGCGGCCGCGGCGAGCGCCGCGACCACTTCCGGGCGTTTCACGCGCCACAGCTCGTCCAGCTCGGCCTTCAGCCGGTCGTGGCCGGAACGGGTGATCAACGCGGTGCTTTTTTCGCCAGGGGGGCGCCAGCGGGACATGCGATTGCGGCGAAGCACGCCGTTGACTGCAATGGGACGCCGTTATCTCAGAGTCGCCGCTGGCGCTCAAGCGCTACGGCTTGCCCGCCGCGTCGATGAGCTGCGACGCCGTCATCGGGCCGGCCGCCAGCGTGTCGGTGTGCCAGGCCATTACCTGGCGGAACTCCAGCGAGGCCGCAGGACCGACCTTCAGCCCGCGCTTGCGCTCCAGCGCGTCGACCTTGTCGGACGTGGCATCGTCCAGGTTGGGGCCGATGACCAGGAAGTCCCAGCTGTCGCCGCTGATGTGCGCGTACCACTGTTGCGCCGGAATCCCGGCCTCGCGCGCAACCGCTTCGCGTGCAGCCATCCACTTGAGAAAATCGAGCTGCTTGCCCGGTGCGGGCCGGTAGATGGACACGACGGCACGGGGCGGTTCCTGCGCGAACGCGGGTGCGGCGAAGCTCAGGCTCGCCGTGCAGGCCAGGACGGCGGCGAACAGACGGGGTGCATGGGACATGGCGGCTCTCCAGCGCCTTGAAGGCGCGTCGGCCGGATCGGGGGCGTGTCGGCGCCTCCGGCCGCGATGTCGACACGCTGCACCCAGGCCCCCGTCCTGAAGCACGCAGGGAACAACGCACCGGGCCGCCGGCAGCGGTCACGCGGCGCGGCGCCCCGACGGGCGGCGCGCCGCACCCGATGCGTTACTGCGCGGCGCCTTCGCGCTTCAGGTTGTACGGCAGCGCGCTCTCGATCGGCTTGCCTTCCATGTCGAGCTGGCGGATCTCGTCGTGCGAGAGGATCGCGAACAGGCGGTCGTTGTCGCTCTTGCTGTTCGGGTCCAGGCGAAGGCGCTGGTTGTTCTCTTCGGCGGTCCAGGTGCCGTCGCCTTTCAGTTCAGGCGCCGAACGTTCCTGGTACGACTCGGTGATCGTGTAGGTGCCGTCGGCGGCCAGCACGATGCGCGTGTCGATGCCGGGGCAGTCGGCGCAGGGCAGGGTGCCGGTGAAGGTACCGGCGAAGGCCTTCACGTCGAACGGCGCGCTTTGCGCCGAGGGCTGGGCATCGGCGGCGGGCGCGGGGGCGGTGGCTTCCGGCTGCGCTGCGGGAGGCTCCGCAGGCGCCTGTGGCTTGCATGCGGACAGCGAGAGTGCACACAGCAGCGCACATGCGAGCGCTACAAACTTCGAACGGGATTCATGCATGACGAACTCCTTGCGTTGGCAGGACGGAGGAGAGCCCCCTTGGTAAGGGGGCGCCCCGGCAGGGGCGGGGATTGGAAGTGCATACGGGGCCCGCGGTTCGCGCAGCAAATCGTGGGGATCCGGCGCGAAGCGCAGGATCAACGCTTTCCGCCGAAGATGCTGCCCAGCAGCCCGCGAACGATCTGTTGACCGATGCGGTTGCCGACGGTGCGCGCGGTCTGCTTGGCCATCGTCTCGACCATGCCCTGGCGGCGCTTGGTGCCGAACACGGCGTCCTTCACCGACTGGCCGAAGCCGCTGTCTTCGGCTTCGTCCTGCTCGCGCGTGCGGGCGGGCGGCGCCTTGGCGTTCTGCGTGGCGACCTGCGCGCGCGTGGCCAGCTTCTCGGCGGCCGATTCGCGATCCACGCGTTCGTCGTACTTGTGCCCGACCGGGCTGGTGCTGCGCACCTGCGCGCGTTCGGCCTCGGTGATCGCGCCCATGCGGCAGCGCGGCGGCGCGATCAGCGTCTTCTCCACCGGCATCGGCACGCCCTTGTCCTGCAGCGTGGAGACCAGCGCTTCGCCGGTGCCGAGCTGCGAGATCGTATTCGCCACGTCCAGCGCGGGATTGGGCACGAAGGTTTCCGCCGCCGTCTTCACCGCCTTCTGATCGCGCGGCGTGAACGCTCGCAGCGCGTGCTGCACGCGATTGCCGAGCTGGCCGAGGATCTCGTCGGGCACGTCGTCGGGGAACTGCGAGCAGAAGTACACGCCCACGCCCTTGGAGCGGATCAGTCGCACCACCTGCTCCACGCGTTGTTGCAGCGCCGGCGGCGCGTCGTCGAACAGCAGGTGCGCTTCGTCGAAGACGAACACGAGCTTGGGCTTGTCCAGGTCGCCCACTTCCGGCAGCGTCTCGAACAGCTCCGACAGCAGCCACAGCAGGAAGCTGGAATACAGGCGCGGCTTCAGCACCAGTTGCTCGGAGGCAAGGATGTTGACCACGCCGCGCCCGTCGGGCGTGGTGCGCATGAGGTCGGTGAGTTCCAGCGCGGGCTCGCCGAAGAACATCTCGCCGCCGTCCTGCTCCAGGCGCAGCAGCGAACGCTGGATCGCGCCGATCGATTGCGCGCTGACCAGGCCGTAGCTGGTGGAAATGTCCTTGCGTTCCTCGGCGACCAGGCCGAGCAGGGCACGCAGGTCTTCCAGGTCGAGCAGGAGCAGGCCGCGGTCGTCGGCGAGCTTGAAGACGATGTCGAGCACGCCGGACTGCGTGTCGTTGAGTTCCAGCACGCGCGACAAAAGTGTCGGGCCCATCTCGCTCACGGTGGTGCGCACCGGATGGCCGAGTTTGCCGAACAGGTCCCAGAAGACCGTCGGGTTGGCTTCGTGCGTGTAGCCGGCCAGGCCGATCTCGGTCACGCGCGACTGCAGCTTCTCGTTGTCCGTGCCGGCCACCGCCAGCCCGGCCACGTCGCCCTTCACGTCGGCCAGGAACACCGGCACGCCCAGGCGCGAGAAGCCTTCCGCCAGCGTCATCAGCGTCACCGTCTTGCCGGTGCCCGTGGCCCCGGCGACCAGGCCGTGGCGGTTGCCGAACTTGGGTTGCAGGACGACATGGCCCTGGGTTTCGGGCAGCGATTGCGGCGTGGTGACAGCCTTGCCAAGCAGGATGGGGTCCATGGACGGATCTCGGGGGAGTTGCGGCGATTCTAGGGGGCGTCGTGCGCGGCCGTGTTCATGTTGCGACTCCGGGCGTGTTTCTGCCGTTCATGCAAACGGGCCATGCAAATTCGGACCTTTCCGGCTTGTCGCGCTTGCTCGCACCCGGATACCCTGCGCTGCCCCCGTCCACGTTGTCGCAGTCCATGCCCGTACTCCGTTCTTCCGCCGCGCTGCTGGCGCTTGGCCTGCTCGTCCTGATGCCGCAGGCCCATGCGCTCTCCAAGCGCGACCAGGCTGCCGTCGATGCCCTCAACCAGCGCATGCAGGCGGCGGAGACGCGCTACCGCCAGGGCCTGGTGAAGATCGGCAACGCCGATCCGGCCGGCCGCACCGAAGTGGACGCCGCGCTGGAGGACATGGAAGACGTGATGGCCGCCTGCGTGAAGCAGAAGGGCTGTTCGCCCACGACGATGCTCACCGCCTACAAGCGGCTGTTGAAGCAGAACGCCGACCTCGCCTCCGGCGATGAAGTGCCCGAGGACAACGACGACGAAGGCGCCGGCAGCTTCACCGCCGACGTGCCCGAAGCCGCGCGCGCCGCCGCGCTGCTCAGCGCCGACGGCCAGCAGTTCGTGAAGATGGTGCAGTACAACCCGGCGGTGCAGGCAGGCATCCGCCGCTGGCTCACCGACATGCGTCCGTCGCTGATCGACAGCTTCGAGAACTACCAATACCTGCGCCAGACGATGTGGCCGCAGTTCCAGCGCGCCGGGCTGCCGGAGGCGCTGCTGTTCGGCGTGATGGCGAAGGAATCCAACGGCCGCGTGCATTCCACCTCGCGCGCGGGCGCGGCGGGACCGATGCAGTTCATGTACGCCACCGGCCGCCGCTTCGGGCTGGGCGAAGACGGCTCGGGCTTCGACACGCGCTACGACGCGCGCGCCTCCGCCGCGGCCGCCGCGGAGTATTTCAACGAACGCCTGGGCACGCTCAACCGCAGCATCGAGCTGTCGCTTGCCGCCTACAACGGCGGCGAGGGCCGCGCGCAGCGCGTGTTCAACACCACCGGCGGTCGCAATTTCTGGGACGAGTCGGTCTACAACCAGTTCCCGGCCGAAACCCGCGACTACGTGCCGATGGTGATCGCCGCGGCGTGGTTGTTCCTGCATCCGAAGGAATACGGCCTGACGATGCCCAAGGTCGACGCGCGCCCGGCGTCGCTGCGCCTGTCCAAGCCCAGTTCGATCTACGAACTGACCATCTGCCTGGGCAACGGCGGCACGCGCGAGGGCTACATGCGCGCGCTGCGCAACCTCAACCCGCGCTACCAGGCGGACCAGTACCTGCCGACCGGCACCATGCTGGCCGCGACGAGCAAGATCGTCGGCCTGTACGGCCGCTACTGCATGCAGGGCCAGCGCGCCGAGCTGGCACACACGCTGGTGCTGAGCGATGCGTCCTCCGCGATCGTGCGCACCGGGCCGGTGACGCCGGTGTCGGACGACACCGTGTACGAGGCCGAAAGCGCCGGTACGGGCTCGGCGGGCGCGATCGCTGCGCCGAAGCCGGCCAAGCCCGCCAAGCCCGCCAAGCCCTCCACCTACACCGTAAAGCGCGGCGAGACGCTGACCGCCATCGCGCAGAAGTTCCAGTGCGACACCGGCGATCTGGCGAAGGCGAACAAGCTCAAGGCGCCGCGTTTCGCGATCAAGCCCGGGCAGAAGCTCAAGCTCAACGGCTGCGACGGTTGAGTCGCGCGCCCTGACGGTCCATGCTCGGCCCACCACAGGGATGGAGGGGGTGGGGCATGCTCTGGCAGAAGATCGTCGGTCTGTTCCGGCGGGGTGACGCGCGGGCGGCGCAGGCCGCTCACGGTGCACTCCCGCTGGAAGAACAACTGGAAGAACTGCGCAGCTACATCGTCCGCGACCTGCGTGGCGGTTACGTCGAACCCGACACCATCGTCGACAACGCATTGGAAGTGCTGGAGATGCAGTCGCACGGTGAGGATGTCCTGCGCGCGCATGCGCGGCGCATCCTCGAGGAAGAGATCGCAAGCTACCGTGCGCAGGCCGCGGACTGGCCGCGGGTGACCGATCACGACCGCCTCGAACACGCCTTCGCCACGCTGGAATCGCAGGGCGTGGTATGCCGGCAGAACTTCACCTGCTGCGGCACCTGCGGCGTGGCGGAGATCGGCGACGAAATGGCGGCGACCCGCGACCGCGGCAGTCCCGTGCACGGTTACGCCTTCTTCCACATGCAGGACACCGAGCACGCCGTCGACGGCTACGGGCTGTGTCTCAACTACGGGGCGGTCGAAGAGGGCGAAGCGGCGGCGTTGTCCGTGGCCCGCACGATCGTCGACGCCTTGCGCACCGCCGGCCTGCCGGTGGACTGGAACGGCGATTGGGGCAAGCGCATCCAGGTGCCGCTGCAATGGCAACGACGGCTCGCGCTGTGACGCGCGCGCCGATCGCGCTGGCGGCGGCCGTCGCCGTCAGCGCGCTGCTGGCGATCGCCGGTGCCTACGCGCCGGCGATGCCGTGGCTGCACTGGATCTTCAAGCCGCTGACGACGCTGCTGATCGCCTGGTCGGTGTGGCGCATGGCCTCGTCGCTGCCGCGTTATCGCGCATGGCTGCTCGCGGGGCTGGCGCTGTCGACGCTCGGCGATGTGTTCCTGATGCTGCCGATGGATGCCTTCGTGCCTGGGCTGGCGAGTTTCCTGCTGGCCCACCTGGCGTACCTGCTGGCCTTGCGCCAGCGCGAACGCTGGTTCGCCTCCGCATGGCCGTTCGCGCTGTATGCGGTGGTCGCAGGCTTGGTGCTCAGCCAGCTGTGGCCGACGCTGCCGGGCGAACTACGGGTTCCGGTTGTGGTGTACGTGGTCGTGCTGGCGGCGATGGCGGCGCAGGCTCTGGCCGTGTGGGTGCGGCGGCGCGATGCGGCAAGCCTGTTCGGCGCGTGGGGCGGGGCGTGCTTCGTGCTCTCCGACGCGCTGCTGGCGTGGGACCGTTTCGTTGCGCCGTTCGCGGCGGCAGCGTTCGCGGTGCTGGCGAGCTATTGGCTGGCGCAGTGGGGGCTGGCGCGGTCGATGCCGCGATGAGCGATCCGTAAAGATGGGGTCCTTCTCTCCTTGAGGGAGAAGGTGGCGCAAAGTGTCGGAAGAGGGAAGCGCGCGGAGCCCGTGCTTCTGCGGCGCGCCTCCCTCTCCCTGGCCGCCTTCGGCGGCCTGTCCCTCTCCCGCAAGGGGAGAGGGAAGGTAGATGCTCAGCCGATCCGCGTAGCCAGCTTCTGCCCCAGACGCACCGGCGATTCGGCATGCAGCGACGGATCCAGCGTCGCAACGCCGGCCGGCAGCAGCACGATCACGGTCGAGCCGTAGTTGAACCGCGCCATCTCGGCGAAGCGGTCGATCGTGATGTTTTCCGCACGCCAGTCCTTGCGGTTGATGCGGTCGCCGTAGGCGGGAATTTCCTCGCCGCTCCACACCGTTTCCACGCCCGAGACGAGCAGCGCGCCGACCATCACGCAGGCCATCGGGCCGAAGTCGGTGTCGAAGTGGCACACCAGCCGCTCGTTGCGCGCGAACAGGCGCGGCACGTTCGCCACGGCCGCGGTGCCCACGCTGAACAAGCGGCCCGGCACATGCACGGTTTCGCGCAGGCGGCCGGTCCAGGGCATGTGCACGCGGTGGTAGTCGCGCGGCGACAGATACACCGTCGCGAACAGGCCGTTGTTGAACGGCGCGGCGTCGGCTTCGTCGCCCAGCAGTTCGGCGGCGGTGAACGACTGGCCCTTGGCCTGGAAGATGCGGCCGTTCTCGATCGGCCCGCACTGGCTGACGTGGCCGTCGGCGGGCATCACCAGCGAGCGCGGATCGGCGTCGGCGATGCGCGCGCCGGGTTTCAGCGCGCGGGTGAAGAACGCATTGAACGTGGGGTACCTGGTCGGATCCGATTGCGCGGCTTCGCCCAGGTTCACGCCGAAGCGACGCGTCACCGTGTCGATCAGCCATTGCTTCAGGCGCGGGTTGTCGGAATAGGCGAGCGAGCGCGCCATCGACGACAGCAGGCGGTGCGGCAGGACGTAGGTGAGGGCGGTGACGAGGCTCATGTCGTTATCGGATTCGGGCGCACGCACGCGCGGAAGCGGAAGGCGCGTCGGCCTTGCGCGAGAGTAGGGTTACTTCGGCGAGGCCTGCGTCAACGCGATCATGTCCGCGGCGATGGCGGCCGGATCGAACGGCGGCTGCACGATGCCGGCCATGCGGCCCTGCGGATCGAGCACGGCCATCGAAGCGCTGTGATCGACGCTGTACTGGTCGGCGCGAGCGCCTTCCGGCGCCGGCACCTTGGCGAACACCATGCTCAGCGACTTGGCGAAGGTTTCCAGCGCCGGCACGTCGGCCGTG
This sequence comes from Lysobacter sp. FW306-1B-D06B, assembly GCF_038446665.1. Classification (NCBI taxonomy): domain Bacteria; kingdom Pseudomonadati; phylum Pseudomonadota; class Gammaproteobacteria; order Lysobacterales; family Lysobacteraceae; genus Lysobacter; species Lysobacter sp. FW306-1B-D06B. Next base: position 2,449,628 of record NZ_CP151802.1, read on the forward strand.
GCCGCGATGGTGTCGCGATGGAAGGCGTGGGCGTATTCGCCGATGCGGTCGGGCGTGTCGCGCTCGGGGTCGACGGAGACGAACAGCACGCGCGGTCGCGTGGCCTCCGGCAGCGCGGCCCACTGCTTCTGCGCCTTGGCCATTTCGGCCAGGGTGGTCGGGCAGACGTCCGGGCAATGCGTGAAGCCCAGGAAGACCAGCGTCCAGTGGCCCTTGAGCTCGCCCGGGATCAGCGGCGTGCCGTCGGACTGGCGCAGCGTGAAGGCCGGCAGCGTGCGGGCGGGCTCGAACAGGCGCACGGCGCGGGTCGCCGGCAGCGAGGACTGCGTGGACGGGCCGAAGAAGTGCTGGGCAGCCCACAGGCCCAGGGCCGCGGCCAGGGCGGCAATCAGGATGTAGACCGTGGTGCGGTTGAACATGGCGGCTCTGTGTCGGGCTCGGAGCGGGAGCGCGGGCATGATACCGGGCCGGGGCCCGTATAATGTCGCCCCCTCTGCAAGGCCTCGCCATGACCGGCTCCGCGACCCCCAGCCCCGTCCAGTTCGAGCAGGTCTCGATCATCGACCTGATCCGCTACGGCGGCAGCCGCTTCAACGAGGCCGGCCTGACCTTCGGCCACAGCTACGACAACGCCCTGGACGAGGCGACGCAGCTGGTCCTGCACGCGCTGCACCTGCCGCACGACCTGAGCCCCGTCTACGGCGCCTCGCGCGTGACCGCGGCCGAGCAGGCCAAGGTGCTGGCGCTGTTCGAGCGCCGCATCGCCGAGCGCATCCCGGCCGCCTACCTGACCGGCGAGGCCTGGTTCGCCGGCCTGAGCTTCAAGAGCGACCGCCGCGCCCTGGTGCCGCGTTCGCCGATCGCCGAGCTGATCCCGCACGGCTACGAGCCGTGGCTGGGCGGCCGCGAGATCGAACGCGTGCTCGACCTGTGCACCGGTTCGGGCTGCATCGCCATCGCCACCGCGCACTACCACCCGCACTGGCAGGTGGACGGCGTGGACATCAACGACGAAGCGCTCTCGCTCGCCGCGGAAAACAAGGAACGCCTGCACGCCGGCAACGTCACGCTGCGCAAGTCGGACCTGTTCAACCAGCTGCAGGGCCAGGTGTATGACCTGATCGTCACCAACCCGCCGTACGTCACCAACGACGAAACCGACGCGCTGCCGCAGGAGTACTCGCATGAGCCCGAACTGGGCCTGCGCGCCGGCGACGACGGCCTGGACCTGGCGCTGAAGATCCTGCGCGACGCGCCCGATCACCTGAGCGAGAACGGCCTGCTGATCTGCGAAGTCGGCGAGGCGGAGAACGCGCTGGTCGAACTGCTGCCGGAGCTGCCCATGGCGTGGGTGGAGTTCAAGGTCGGGCAGATGGGCATCTTCGTGGTGGAGCGTGCGGATCTGGTGGAGCATCACGCGCGGATCAAGGAACTGGCGGACGCGCGCCTGTAAGTAGCTCGTCCGGAAGTAGCGTAGGGCCGTTGGCTGACAGCGAAAGGCGGGCGATTGCAACGATGAGCCGTCATCCCGGCGAAGGCCGGGATCCAGGCCATCACCGTTTCCGAAGCGCGAGCATCGGCGACTTCCAACGCTGCCAGCCTGGATCCCGGCCTTCGCCGGGATGACGGGTTCGGGTGACGCCTCGGTTGATGATCGGTTGACTGCTTCGGCCATGGCGGCGTCGCGGCACGCCTTCGAAGGCGACTGCGCAGCCGCTCGGATGCAGCGGGCCGCTGGTTCCAGCAGCAACCAAACGAGGTTGCTAAAGTGAATGCCCGCACCCGACGGGCCTTCATGTGTCCAGCAACAGCTTCGGCAAACTCCTCACTGTCACCACCTTCGGCGAAAGCCATGGCCCGGCCATCGGCTGCGTGGTCGACGGCTGTCCGCCGGGCATCGCGATCGCGCCGGACGACTTCCGTCACGATCTCGAGCGCCGCGCCACCGGCCGCACGCGCCACACCTCGCAGCGGCACGAGGCCGACGAGGTCGAGATCCTCAGCGGCGTCTTTGAGGGCCTCACCACCGGCACACCCATCGCGCTGCTGATCCGCAACACCGACCAGCGCAGCAAGGACTACGCGAAGATCGCGCAGCGGTTCCGCCCCGGCCACGCCGACTACACCTACTGGCAGAAATACGGCATCCGCGACCCCCGCGGCGGTGGGCGTTCGTCCGCGCGCGAGACGACGATGCGCGTGGCCGCCGGCGTGATCGCGAAGAAGTGGCTGGCCGAGCGTTTCGACGTGCGCGTGCAGGGCTGGTTGTCGCAGATCGGCGAGATCGTGCCGCACGGTTTCGACCTGTCGGCGGTGGAGAACAACCCGTTCTTCTGGCCCGACACGCGCCAGGTGACGGAGCTGGAGCTGTACATGGACGCGTTGCGCAAGTCCGGCGATTCGGTCGGCGCGCGCGTGGACGTGATCGCTACGAATGTGCCGCCGGGTTGGGGCGAACCGATCTACGGCAAGCTCGACGGCGAACTGGCGTCGGCGCTGATGAGCATCAACGCCGTGAAGGGCGTGGAAATCGGCGACGGCTTCGGCGTCGTGTCGCAGAAGGGAAGCGAACACCGCGACCAGATGACGCCGCAGGGATTCGCCAGCAATCACGCCGGCGGCATCCTCGGCGGCATCAGCACGGGGCAGCCGCTGCGCTGCTCGGTCGCGTTCAAGCCGACCTCCAGCCTGCGCCTGCCGATCGACAGCCTGGACACCGACGGCAACGTCGCCGAAGTCGTCACCACCGGACGCCACGACCCGTGCGTGGGCATCCGCGCCACGCCCATCTGCGAGGCGATGGTCGCGCTGGTGCTGATGGACCAGGCGCTGCGTCATCGCGCGCAGTGCGGCGACGTCGGCGAGGTGACGCCGCGCATTCCCGCGCAGCTCTGATGGCCGAAACCCGCCCGCGCGTATGGGTCTCGCAACCGCTGTTCGCCGACATCGTCGGGCGGCTGCGCGAACACTTCGACGTGATCGAAACGGTGCAGGTCGGCAAGCATCCGTCTGAACAGATCGCCGCTGCGCTCGCCACCTGCGACGGCGCGTTGGTCACGCTCAACGATCCCATCGGGGCGGCGGAAGTGGCGAACGCGCCGCGCTTGCGCGCCATCGCCAACGTCGGCGTGGGCTACAACAACCTCGACGTGTCGGCGCTGACGGCGGCGGGCATCCTCGTCACCAACACGCCCGACGTGCTGACCGAAACCACGGCCGATTTCGGCTTCGCGCTGATGATGGCCGCCGCGCGCCGCATCACCGAATCCGAACGCTGGCTGCGCGACGGCCAATGGCGGCAGTGGAGCTTCGAGACGATGCTCGGCGGCGATGTGCACGGCGCCACGCTCGGCATCCTCGGCATGGGCCGGATCGGGCAGGGCATCGCGCGACGCGCGGCGGGTTTCCGCATGCGCGTGCTGTACCACAACCGTTCGCGCCTGCCGGCCGAAGTCGAACGCGAATGCAACGCCGCGTATGTCGATTTCGACGCGCTCATCGCACAGGCCGACCACCTCATCCTGGTGCTGCCGTACTCGCCGGCCGTGCACCACATCGTCGACGCGGCGGCGATCGCGAAGATGAAACCGACCGCGACGCTGACCAACATCGCGCGCGGCGGCATCGTCGACGAGGACGCGCTGGCCGATGCGCTGGAACGCGGACGCCTCGCCGCCGCCGGCCTGGACGTCTACGAAGGCGAGCCGGCGATCAACCCGCGCCTGCTCGCGCTGCGCAACGTCGTGCTCACGCCGCACATCGCCAGCGGCAGCCTCGCCACGCGCCGGGCGATGGTGGCGCTGGCGGTCGAGAACCTGATCGCCGCGCTTGGTCATGGCCCCCGCGCAGGCGATCCGCCGACGCCGGTGAATGCCCGAAAACCGGGCGCGTCGAAGTAGCGACGCACCCGTAGCCCGGGTAAGGCCGAAGGCCGCACCCGGGACCACGCTGCCACCGCCGCCACACGTTGTCTTCGCCGCACCGTCGGATAATGCGGACACGCCGCCGACACCCGGGTGCGCTCCGCTTACCCGGGCTACCAATTCACGGATTCCGCCATGCAGCGCCTGATCCAGATCCGCACCTACCAGCTCGCGCCCGGCACGCTGCTGACCTTCCACCGCGCATTCGTCGAGGCCGCCGTGCCGCTGTTGCGCGCCGCCGGCCACGACGTGGTCAGCTTCGGGCCGTCGCTCCACAAGGAAGATGCCTACTACCTGATTCGCGCCTACGACGATCTGGCCGATCTGAACGCCCGGCAGGATGCCTTCTATGGATCGCCGGAATGGCGAAAAGGTCCCCGCGAGACGGTGCTCGCGGTGATCCAGCAGTACCTGGATGCGGTACTGTGGCTGTCTCCGGATGCCATCAACGACCTGCGACGCCGTAACGCCGGCGACGCGGGCCCGGCTGGCTGAGTCCGTCCGTGTCAACGCAACACCCGCCGGAATGGTTCCGGCGGACCTCCTCCAACCACGAAGAAGGAACCAATGAACGCCAAGAACTCCTGCAATGTAGCCATCGTCGGTGCAACCGGCGCCGTCGGCGAAGCGATGCTGCGCATCCTCGTCGAGCGGAAATTCCCCATTGGCACCTTGCACCTGCTGGCCAGCGAGCGTTCGGCCGGCGAGAAAATCGAGTTCGGCGCGAAAAAAATCGTGGTGGAGGACCTGGCGACGTTCGACCCGAGCGGCATCGACATCGCGCTGTTCTCCGCCGGCGGCAGCGTGTCGAAGGAATACGCGCCCAAGTTCGCCGCGGCCGGCGCGGTGGTGATCGACAACTCCTCGGCCTTCCGTTACGACGCCGATGTGCCGCTGGTCGTGTCGGAAGTGAACCCCGACCAGGTGGGCAACCGCCCGCGCGGCATCATCGCCAACCCGAACTGCTCGACCATGCAGATGCTCGTCGCGCTGGCGCCGATCCATCGCAAGGTCGGCATCGAGCGCATCAACGTGGCGACCTACCAGTCGGTGTCGGGCGGTGGACGTTCGGCGCTGGAGGAGCTGGGCCGGCAGACCGCCGCGCTGCTGAGCTTCCAGGAGCCCAACCCGGAGCGCTTCCCGGTGCAGATCGCCTTCAATCTGATCCCGCACATCGACGAGTTCCAGGACAACGGCTACACCAAGGAAGAAATGAAGTTGGTGTGGGAGACGCGCAAGATCCTGGGCGACGACAGCATCCAGGTGAATCCCACCGCGGTGCGCGTGCCGGTGTTCTTCGGCCACTCCGAGGCGGTGAACGTGGAGACGCGCGAGAAGATCAGCGCGGCGGACGTGCGCAAGCTGCTGGAAACCGCGCCGGGCGTGGAAGTGGTGGACGAGCCCAAGGCCGGCGGGTATCCCACGCCGGTGACGCACGCTTCGGGCAACGACCCGGTGTACGTCGGCCGCATCCGCGACGACTTCTCGCACCCGCGCGCGGTGAACCTGTGGATCGTCTCGGACAACATCCGCAAGGGCGCCGCCCTGAACGCGGTGCAGCTGGCCGAACTGGTCCTGGCCGAGCGCGGCTGACCCCGCCGCAAGGCCCCATCCGCCGCCGAAGTCGCATTCGGCGGCGGTTTTCGTTGCTCCGTCCCCCGGCGAGGGCTTAGAGTCGCGCCGGGGAAGGGCAGGGATCCGAAGTGAAACAACAAGTTGCCAAACAAAGCTCCGCCAGACGCTACATGCGCACCGCGCTGGGGCTGGCCTTGGCCGTGGCCAGTGGCGCCGCTTCGGCGCTGGGGTTGGGGCAGATCGAGGTCAAGTCACGGCTGGGGCAACCGTTCCTGGCCGAAATCCCGATCATCTCCAACGACCCCGCCGAGCTGGAGAACCTGCAGGCCGAGCTCGCCTCGCCGATGGTCTTCGCCCGCGTCGGCCTGCAACCGCCGATGGGGCTGGTCGCGCAGTTGCAGTTCACCTCGGCGCTGGATGCGGCTGGTCGGCCGGTCATCCGCGTCACCACCGAACAACCCGTCAGTGAGCCGCTGCTGACCTTCCTGGTGTCGGTCGACTGGGGCCAGGGCCGTCTGGTGCGCGAGTACGCCGCGCTGGTCGATGCCCCGCGCACGGTGTCCGCACCGCTGCAGCCGGCGATCGAAGAGACCGTCGTTTCCGAACCCAACACCATCGAGCGCCCGGCCGAAACCGCCGCGGTGCCCGCGCCGCCCGAGCAGACGCCCGAGGAAGCGCTCGCCAATGCCGTGGCGCGCGAGGAGAACACCTCGGCCGAAGCCGACGCGAACGCCAGCGACATCCCCGCCGCGCCGCAGCCCGAGCCGCAGCCGCAGGTGGCCGTCGCCACGCCGCCGCGTGCGCCGGTGCCGGACGTCGCACGCGAACTGTCGGGCGATTACACCGTCCGCCGCGGCGACACGCTGTCGGACATCGCCGGCCGCATGCCGGGCGAGGTCAGCCTGGACCAGGCGATGATCGCGCTGCTGCGCGCCAATCCCGACGCCTTCATCGACGGCAACATCAACCGCCTCAAGGCCGGCGCCGTGCTCGACATGCCGGCCGACGACGAGCTGGCCAGCGTCGACGCAGGCGAAGCGCGCCGTCTGGTTGCCACGCAGGTGCAGCAGTGGCGTAATGCGCGCCGCGCGGTGCCGCAGCCGGCGTTGGAAGGCGCCGTCGCCTCGGCGGCCAGTGCAGCGCCCGCCGCTGCCGCGGCCTCCAACAACAATGCAACGGCGGGTGGCGCGGCAACGGCCGATGCCCGTCTGGAAATCGTTCCGCCTGACGCCTCGCGCGCGACCCAGGCGGGCACCCAGTCCGGCATCGAGTCCGGTGGTGAGGGCGACATGCTTCGACAGGAACTGCAGACGAGCCAGGAGACGGTCGCCGCGCGCGACGCCGAGGTTCGTGAACTCAAGAGCCGCATCGCCGAGCTGGAGCAACTGCAGCAGAAGCAGCAGCAACTGGTGGCGATGAAGGACAGCGAGCTGGCCGCCGCGCAGCAGCGCCTGGCCAAGAGCAATGCCGACACGCAGGCCGCGCAGACCGGCTCCGCGCTGCCGTGGGCCATCGGCGGCGGCGCGCTGCTGCTGGCGCTGCTGGGCGGCTGGTGGTGGCGACGCAGGCCGACCAAGCCGGTGTTCCGTGCGCCGTCGGAAGGCGCGGCGGCGACGCCGTCCATCTCCGATGCGTTCGCGCCGGGGGGCGATCTGGAAATGCGCGAGGTCGAGACCTTCGACGAACGCGAGCCCGTGCTCGAGCCCGAACCTGTCATCGAGCGCGCCGCGGAGTCTCCCGCGCGCGCCGAACCCGCCTTCGAACTGACGCCGCAGCCGGCACTGCAGGCCCGTCCGGCGGCTCCGCCGACGCCGTCCGCCCCGATCGCGCCGGCCTGGCACGTCGCCGCCAGCGGCAACGGCCGCCGCGGTCACGTCGAGCCGACGCTGGCGACGCAGCCGGGCCAGGAGCGCCTGGAACTCGCCCGCGCCTACATCGACCTGGGCGACCGCGAGAGCGCGCGCCAGCTGCTGAGCGAAGTCGTCATCAACGGCGACCTGGCCGCGCGCCAGACCGCGTCGAGGATGCTGCAGGACCTCGGCTGAGCATGAGGTTTTGAGCCCCTCTCCCCGCGGGAGAGGGGTTGGGGTGAGGGCCAACGAAGCGGCGACGACACACATCGCCGCATTCGCACCGCGCCGGTTTTCTTCAGAACGCGATTTGCCTTCGCACACCCCGCGAAGCACGATGCCGCACGACCCCCGATTCCGGGCAGCGCCGGAACGCACATCTTTCCCGTGAACACTCCTGCCGAATCCTCCATAGCCGACATCGCCCCCACCAGCCGTTTCGCGCTCGGCGTGGAGTACGACGGCACCGGCTTCAGCGGCTGGCAGCGCCTGAGCAAGCACGGCGAGCCCGAGCGCGAAGGCGAGCAGACGCTGCAGGCTGCCCTCGAAGAAGCGATTTCCTTCGTCGCCGGACATCCCGTGGAAACCATTTGCGCCGGGCGCACCGACGCCGGCGTGCACGCGTCCTGCCAGGTGGTGCATTTCGACAGCCACGCCGCGCGCGATCCGCGCAGCTGGATGCTCGGCGTCACCAGTCGCCTGCCGCCGCAGATCGCGGTGCGCTGGTGCCGGCCGGTGGCGTCGGATTTCCACGCGCGCTTCTCCGCCCGGGCGCGCCGCTACCGCTACCGCATCCTCAACCGCCCGGTGCGCGCCGCGCTCGGTCGTCCGTACCTGAGCTGGGAGCGCCGCCCGCTCGACGCCGACGCCATGCACCGTGCCGCGCAGGCCCTGCTGGGCGAAAACGACTTCTCCTCCTTCCGCACCGTGCATTGCCAGTCGCCGCACGCATGGCGCGAACTGCAGGACATCCGCGTGACGCGCGACGGCGAAGTGGTCGAAGTCGAAGTGCAGGCCAACGCTTTCCTGCACCACATGGTGCGCAACATCGTCGGCAGCCTGCTGATGGTGGGCAGCGGCGAGAAACCCGAGCACTGGATCGCGGACCTGCTGCAGGTGCGCGACCGCACCGTCGCCGGACCGACGGCGCCGCCGACCGGGCTGGTGTTCCTCGGCCCGCGCTATCCGGCGCAGTGGAACCTGCCGGCCGAGGTGACGCTGTGAACCGCGCGCCGCTGCGCACGCGCATCAAGTTCTGCGGGATGACGCGCGCGGACGATGTCGCGCTGGCGTGCATGCTCGGCGTGGATGCCGTTGGACTCGTCTTCGCGCAGCGCAGTTCGCGGCGGCTGGAGATTGAACAGGCTCGCGCGCTGCGTGCGCAGGCGTTGCCGCTGGTGGAGGTCGTCGCGTTGTTCATGGACAACGAGGCCGCGCTGGTCCGGCGCGTGATCGACGAAGTACACCCGACGCTGCTCCAGTTCCACGGCGACGAAGACGACGCGTTTTGTCGGGACTTCGGCGTGCCATATCTCAAGGCGGTCGCGATGGGCGGCGATGCCGACGTGGCTGCGTTGTCGCGTCATCCCGGCGCGGTCGGCCTGCTGCTGGACAGCCACGCGAAGGGCGGGGCGGGCGGAACCGGCCACCGCTTCGACTGGTCGCGCATTCCGGATGATCTGGACCGGCCGTTCCTGCTTGCCGGCGGCCTGCATCCGGACAACGTGTTCGACGCCGTGTGTGCGGTGCGGCCGTGGGGCGTGGATGTCTCCAGTGGCATCGAGTCCGCGCCGGGCGAGAAGGACGGCGCGAAGATGCGGCGGTTCGTCGAGGAAGTCGCTCGCGCCGACGCGGCGGCCCGGTAGACCCGGAGCGTCTCAGCCTTCAGCCAACGCACCGCGCAACCACTGCGCGAGTTCCGCCACGCGCGGATCGTTGCCACGTTTGCGCGCGACCAGCGCCCAACGTGCGTCGGTTTCGACGAACCCCCACGGCGCCTCCAGCCGCCCGGCGGCCAGGTCTTCCGTCACCAGCGGTTCGGGTGCGATCGCCACGCCGAGCCCCGCGTTCGCCGCTTCCAGCAGGTAGTACAGGTGCGGAAAGCCGGTGCCCGGCGATAGCGCGCCGGCATCGACGCCCGACCGGGCCGCCCAGTCCGACCACGCCTGCGGCCGCGACTGCGTGTGCAGCAGCGATTCGTGCGCGAGCGCTTCCGGGGCGGCGTCGCGCAGGCGTTCGAAACCGGCGAAGCGCGGGCTCACGACCGGGCCGATGCGTTCGGGCGCGAGCTCGTGGACCTGCCAGTCGGCCGGCCAGGGACCGTTGGCGATGAGCAGCGCCGCGTCCAGCCCCGTCAGGGCGGCGTCGGGCGCGGTGTCGCTGGCGGCCAGGTGCAGGGTCAGGTCGGGACGCTCGCGCGCGAGGCGGTCCAGGCGCGGGATCATCCAGCGCGCCAGCACGCTGCCCGGGCAACCCAGCACGAACGGTGCCTGGGACGGCCGGCGGCGCAGTTCGGACCAGGCCTGGCGCAGCGGCCCGAACGCCGCCTCGGCGGCCTCGTGCAGGCGATGCCCGGCCGGCGTCAGCGCCAGCCCCCGGCCCTCGCGCACGAACAGTGCGGTGCCCAGCGCCTCTTCCAGCGATTTGAGGTGGCGGCTCACCGCGCCATGGGTGACATGCAGCTCCTCGGCGGCGCGACTGACGCTGTCCAGCCGGGCCACGGCCTCGAAGGCACGCAGGGCATTGAGCGGGGGTAGGTCGCGGCTCATGTGGACGTGTGAGGTTTTCTGACAGGACAGTCCGATTTTATGCATGTTCCGGCGTCATGTCGTTCGCTAAAGTCACGAGCATGTCCCGTCCCGACTTCCACGCCTTCCCCGACGCCTCCGGCCATTTCGGCCGCTACGGCGGACGCTTCGTCGCCGAGACGCTGATCGGTCCGCTGGAGGAGCTGGCCGCCGCCTACGACGCCGCACGCGTCGATCCCGCCTTCAACGCCGCCTTCGATGCCGACCTGGCGCACTACGTCGGCCGGCCGAGTCCGATCTATTTCGCCGAACGGCTGAGCCGTGAGGTCGGCGGCGCGCGCATCCTGCTCAAGCGCGAGGACCTGAACCACACCGGCGCGCACAAGATCAACAACACCATCGGCCAGGCGCTGCTCGCCAGCCGCATGGGCAAGACCCGGATCATCGCCGAGACCGGCGCCGGCCAGCACGGCGTGGCCAGCGCCACCGTGGCCGCGCGACTGGGCCTGGAATGCGTGGTCTACATGGGCGCCACCGACATCGAACGCCAGAAGATCAACGTCTACCGCATGAAGCTGCTGGGCGCGACCGTGATCCCGGTGACCAGCGGTTCGGCGACGCTGAAGGACGCACTCAACGAAGCGATGCGCGATTGGGTCACCAACGTGCGCGATACGTTCTACATCATCGGCACCGTGGCCGGTCCCGATCCGTACCCGCGCATGGTGCGCGACTTCAATGCCGTGGTCGGCCGCGAGGCGCGCGCGCAGATGCTGGCCGAATACGGCCGCCTGCCCGATGCCGTCACGGCCTGCGTCGGCGGCGGCAGCAACGCCATCGGCATCTTCCACGCCTTCCTCAACGATGCTGACGTGCGCCTGGTCGGCGCCGAGGCAGCGGGCGAGGGCATCGCCACCGGACACCACGCCGCCTCGCTCGCGGCCGGTCGCCCCGGCGTGCTGCATGGCAACCGCACCTACGTGCTGTGCGACGACGACGGGCAGATCATCGAGACGCACTCGGTGTCCGCGGGCCTGGACTATCCCGGCGTCGGTCCCGAGCACGCGTTCCTCAAGGACACCGGCCGCGCGCAGTACGTCGGCGTGACCGACGCCGAGGCACTGTCCGCGTTCCACCGGCTCTCGCGCACGGAAGGCATCCTGCCGGCGCTGGAGTCCAGCCATGCGATCGCGCAGGCCATCAAGCTCGCACGCGAGCTCCCGGCCGACGCGATGGTGCTGTGCAACCTCTCCGGGCGCGGCGACAAGGACGTCCACACCATCGCCGCGCGCGAAGGCATTTCGCTCTAGCGGCATCGCTGCGCTTCAAGGGGAAGGTCGGGGACGCGGCGGGACCATCCCTCCCTCCCATCCCACGCCTTCCGGGCCTTCCCCTTGAAGCGGAGCACCAGACCATGGCCTCGCAATGAACCGAATCGACCGACGCTTCACCCAGCTGCGTTCCGCCCGCCGCAAGGCGTTGATCCCGTTCCTCACCGCGGGAGATCCCTCGCTGGAGGCCACCGTGCCCGTGATGCACGCGCTGGTGGAGGCGGGCGCCGACGTGATCGAACTGGGCGTGCCGTTCTCCGATCCGATGGCGGACGGGCCGACGATCCAGCGCAGTTCCGAGCGCGCGCTGTCGCGCGGCGCGGGGCTGGCGTTCGTGTTCGAGGCCGTGCGCCAATTCCGCGAGCGCGACGCCGACACACCGGTGGTGCTGATGGGTTACCTCAACCCCGTCGAGATACGCGGCGCCGAACGCTTCGCCCGCGACGCGGTCGAGGCCGGCGTGGACGGTGTGCTGCTGGTGGACTTGCCGCCGGAAGAGGCGGCCGAGTTCCGAAGTGCATTCGATGCGCAACGGCTGGCGCTGATCCTGCTCGCCTCGCCCACGACCACGGACGAACGCCTGGAGCGGCTGTGTGCGGATGCGCAGGGCTATCTCTACTACGTGAGTTTCGCCGGCGTGACCGGTGCCGATCGCCTCGATACCGGTGCGGCCAGCGAACGCCTGCATGCGATCCGCCAGCGCAGCCGCGTGCCCGTGGTCGCCGGTTTCGGCATCAAGGACGCCGAAAGCGCGGCGGCGATGGCCCGTGAAGCCGAGGGCGTGGTGGTGGGCAGTGCCCTGGTGGCGGCCCTGGCCGAGGCCGGCGATCCGGCCATACAGGCCCGCATGTTCCTGGCGCCGCTGCGCGCCGCGCTTGACGCCGTATCGGCCGCCGCCCATCCGGCCTGAGAGGGCGCGCGGCCGCCGCCGCCCGCTGCGCTAAACTGCCCCGCTCGGCCGGATCCGCTCCGGCTTTCTTCACGCCGAACGGGAATACTCTCAACGCATGTCCTGGCTCAAGAAACTCATGCCCTCGGGCATCCGCACCGACGCCGCCGCCGCCAAGCGTCGCAGCGTGCCCGAAGGTCTGTGGGAAAAGTGCGATCGCTGCGGCGCCGTGCTCTACCGCCCGGAGCTCGAGGAGAACCTCGAGGTCTGCCCGAAATGCAGCTTCCACATGCCCATCCGCGCCCGCGTCCGCCTGGCGGCGCTGCTGGATGAAGGCAGCACGCGCGAGATCGCGGCCGAGCTCGGCCCGACCGATGTGCTCAAGTTCCGGGACCAGAAGCGTTACGGCGACCGCATCAAGGCCGCGCAGAAATCCACCGGCGAGCGCGACGCGCTGGTCGCGATGGAAGGCACGCTCAAGCAGCGCCCGCTGGTGGCCGCCGCGTTCGATTTCGCCTTCATGGGCGGCTCGATGGGCTCGGTCGTCGGTGAGCGCTTCACCCGCGCCGCCGAGCGTGCCGTCGAGCTGGGCTGCCCCATGGTCTGCTTCACCGCGACCGGCGGTGCGCGCATGCAGGAAAGCCTGTTCTCGCTGATGCAGATGGCCAAGACCTCGGCCGCGCTGGGCCGCATGCGCGCGAAGGGGCTGCCTTTCATCTCCGTGATGACGCACCCCACCACCGGCGGCGTATCCGCATCCTTCGCGATGCTGGGCGATCTCAACCTGGCCGAGCCCGAAGCGCTGATCGGCTTCGCCGGCCCGCGCGTGATCGAGCAGACGGTGCGCGAGACGCTGCCGGAAGGCTTCCAGCGTTCGGAATTTCTGCTCGAACACGGCGCCCTCGACCAGATCTGCGACCGCCGCGAGCTGCGCGATCGCCTCGCCACGCTGTTCGCCCTGATGATGAAGCAGCCCCAGCCGCAGGAAGACGAGGCCGTCTCCGAGGGGAGCCGCGCGTGAGCCGCCGTTACTTCGGCACCGACGGCATCCGCGGGCGTGTGGGCGAGGGGGCGATCTCGGCCGACTTCGTCCTGCGCCTGGGCAATGCCTACGGCCACGCACTGCCGCGTCGTGACTGGCGCAACCCGGTGGTGATCATCGGCAAGGACACGCGCATCTCCAACTACATGTTCGAGGCGGCGCTCGAGGCTGGACTGGTCGCCGCAGGCGTCGACGTGCAGCTGATGGGCCCGATGCCGACGCCGGCCGTCTCGCACCTGACTCACTCGATGCGCGCCGACGGCGGCATCGTGATTTCCGCCTCGCACAACCCGCACCACGACAACGGCATCAAGTTCTTCTCCGCCGAGGGCGAGAAACTCGACGACGCCACCGAACTGGCCATCGAGGCCGCGCTGGAGCAGCCCTTCCGCACCGTGCCGTCCGAACAGCTCGGCAAGGCGGTACGTACGCGCGACGCGCTGGGCCGCTACATCGAACACTGCAAGAACTCGGTGCCCAAGGGGTTCGACCTGGGCGGCTTGCGCATCGCGATGGACTGCGCGAACGGCGCGGCCTACCAGCTCGGGCCGCTCGTGCTGCGCGAACTGGGCGCGCGTGTCGACGCCATCGGCATCGACCCCAGCGGCATCAACATCAACGACGGCGTCGGTTCGACCCATCCGGACACGCTGGTTGCGCACGTGCGCGCCACCGGCGCGGACATCGGCATCGCCTTCGACGGCGACGGCGACCGCGTGCTGTTCGTCGACGGCAACGGCGCGGTCTGCGACGGCGACGACCTGCTGTACGTGATGGCCACCGACTGGCAGCAGTCCGGCCGCCTGCGCGGCCCGGTCGTCGGCACGCTGATGACCAACTACGCGCTGGAGCGCGCTTTCGCCGAGCGCGGCATCGACTTCATCCGCGCCAAGGTGGGCGATCGCTACGTGCACCAGCAACTGGTGAACAACGGCGGCGTGCTCGGCGGCGAGGCTTCGGGCCATATCCTCTGCCTGGACCGCTCCAACACGGGCGACGGCATCGTCAGCGCGCTGCAGGTGCTGGAAGTGCTGCGTCGTCGCGGCGTGTCGCTGCGCGATGCGCTGGACGGCTTCCGCAAGGTGCCGCAGAAGACGATCAACGTGCGCTTCGCCGCGGGCTCCAGGCCGGCCGAAGCCGCTTCGGTGAAGGCCGCACTGGTACAGGCCGAGCAGGCCGTCGCCGGTCGCGGACGTGCCTTCCTGCGCCCGTCCGGCACCGAGCCGGTGGTGCGCGTCACCGTCGAAGCCGACGATGCCGTGCTGATGCAGGACACGCTGGACAAGCTCGCAGCGGCGGTGCGCGACGCCGCGTGAGGAACGCTCCTTCTCCCTGCTCGGGAGAAGGGCTCACGGGGGCGTTCCCGTGACAAGACGCAGGAGGGCGGCGCGCCCTCCACGACCGTTTGGCGGCGGGTCCGTACTCCCGCGCCGCCACCTGGGAACTCAGCGCTTCTTGAAGCGCGTGAGCATTTCCCACGATTCGCTCACCGCATCCGCAGACACCTGTGCGTCCTCGATCGGCTCATAGTGCCGATCCACGACGCTGGCCGAGCCGAAGTTGTCGAACAGGTAGATCAGCGCGCCATCGCGGATGCCGCGCTGCGACCAGCTTTCCACCAGCAGCGGACGCTTCGCCGGAATCTCGCCGAAGAGGTCCAGGCCGGTCGAATAGTCCGCGCTGTCGCTGCTGCAGCCCAGCGCGTGACGCATCACGGTGGGAACGAAATCCTCGTGCGAGGTCAGCGTGTCCACGCGACGCGCGGGACGGCCGGGCCAGTGCAGCACGAACGGCGTGCGCAGCTGGTAGTCCGAGAAGTTGCCGTTGTGACCCCAGTAGTTCTTGTGCAGGTCGTTGAACTCCTCGCCGTGGTCGCCGGTGATCAGCACCACGGTGTTCGCGGCCAGCGGACTGTCGGCAAGTGTTTCGAGCAGTTCGCCGATCAGCTCGTCGCTGTAGTGGACCGCCGTGCGGTAGCGGTTGAGCTCCGGTGTGGGATCGTGATCCGGGCCGAGGTTGAGGAAGTTCACTTCCTGCGCCATCGGCTCGAACCGCGCGCGGTAGCCGTTGGGCAGGTGGTAGGGCGCATGCGGCGAGTCGAGGAATACGAAGCCGAAGAACGGCTTGCCTGCCGGATGGTTGCGGATGTCGGCCTGCATGCGCGAGACGACGTTGCGGTCGCGCTCGGCGCTCTTGAGGTTGGACGGACCGTTGACGATGCGATCGCGCACCTGCGAGAACACGGTGCGGTCGAACTCCGGGCTGTACAGCGGCGCGCTGCCGTAGATGTGCATCGCGTAGCCGTCGGCTTTCATGCGGTCGATCAGGACCGGGCCGCGCTGCTCGGCCAGCATCGATTGCCAGTACCCGCCCGGCAGCCCGTACATCAGGCCGAACAGGCCGAAGCGCGTCGCGTTGCCCGTGCTGAAGTGGTTCTGGAACCACTGCGCGTCCTGCGCATAGCGCCAGGTGTTGGGCATCACCGCCGGGTCGAGCACGTCATGGCGCAGCGATTCGACCAGGATCACCAGCACGTTCAACCCGGGCGTGGCCGCGCATTGCGGCGCGTGGCGCGGGTAACCCAGGCGATCGCCCGTATCGGGCAGCTCGGCCGCCTTGGCGGTCTGCACGCCGAAGCGGTGCAGCGCGTTCTTCAGGGTGATGGGCTGCGCCCACGGGATGTAGGTGAGCTGCGACATGACGGCGCGGTCGCCGCGAGCATCCGAGTAAGCGACCATCGCCTGGCTGATCAGGAACAGCGCGCCGGCGATCCACCACGCCAGGCGGATGCGCAGCAGCGAAGGCTTGCGGCGCAGCGCCTTCCACCACAGCCGCGCCGCGACGACCTGCAGCGTCAACAGCGCCGCGCCGCCGAACGCGAGCAGCGCCCACATCTTCGCCGAGAAGGTGACCTGATCCTGCAGCGCGCCGCCGAAGATCATGTTCACCACCATCGCATTGAGGTGGAACCGGTAGAGCGCGAAGACCTTCGCATCGGCCAGCAACAGGCAGATCCACAGCGTCTGCAGCGTCACGGCGACGACGATCATCCAGCGCGGATTTCGCACGAAGCGGCCGAGCAGGTACGCCGGCAGCGCAACCAGCGTGCCGAAGAAGATGAAATGGCCGGGCAGGGCGAGCATCAGGAACAGCGCCGAATGCCAGCGGCTGGCGGCATCGGTCAGCGGGATGTTGCTCAGCGTGATGAGCACCGCCAGCACGGCGTTGCCGAGGATGAGGCCGGTGAGCCAGGCCAGCGCACGCTGGCGGCGGGGAGGAATGATGACGGTGTCCATTCGTCTTGTGGGGGGAGCCAAGGCGAAAAAAGGGCGCCATTATCCGCCAACTGCAAGTTTCGGTCCCCGTGCAGGAAGGCATGCGAACCTGAACCGGCCTGCGGGAAGGTCTCGCCCTGGGCCCGTGCGCCCTGGCGCTATCATGTGCGGCTAACGTCACCTTCGTCCCAGGAACCCCCGTGAACCGCATCCCGACCCTCGACATCCGTCGTTTCACCGATCCCGCCAGTCCGGGCGATCGCGAGGCCTTCGTGGCCGAGCTCGGTGCGGCGTACCGCGAGTGGGGCTTCGCCGGCATTCGCGGCCATGGTATTGCGGACACGCAGATCGATGCGGTCTACGACGTGTTCAAGCGCTTCTTCGCGCTGCCGGAGGACGTCAAGCGCAAGTACCACGTCGCGGGCAGCGGCGGCGCGCGCGGCTACACGCCGTTCGGCGTGGAGACGGCGAAGGACTCCAAGCACTTCGACCTCAAGGAGTTCTGGCACGTCGGGCGCGAGATCCCGCGCGATTCGAAGTACGCCGACGTGATGCCGCCGAACCTGTGGCCGGAGGAGCTTCCCGAGTTCCGCGCGCAGGCCTATGGCCTGTACGAATCGCTGGACCAGCTGGGTTCGCGCGTGCTGAGCGCGCTGGCGCTGCACATCGGTCTGCCGGAGACCTACTTCGCCGACAAGACGAACTCGGGCAACTCGATCCTGCGCCCGATCCACTATCCGC
This sequence comes from Lysobacter sp. FW306-1B-D06B, assembly GCF_038446665.1. NCBI lineage: Bacteria > Pseudomonadati > Pseudomonadota > Gammaproteobacteria > Lysobacterales > Lysobacteraceae > Lysobacter > Lysobacter sp. FW306-1B-D06B. The sequence goes on from NZ_CP151802.1 coordinate 2,467,001, forward strand.
CGATCACCACCGACGACATCCCCAACGTCCGCGCCGGCGCGCATGAGGACATCAACCTCATCACGCTGCTGGTCGGCGCCAGCGCCGAGGGCCTGGAAGTGCTTTCGCGCAAGGGCGAGTGGGTGCCATTTACCGCGAACGCCGACACCATCGTGGTCAACATCGGCGACATGCTGCAGCGCCTGACCAACCACGTGTATCCGTCCACCACACACCGCGTGGTCAATCCGCAGGGCGAGAAGGCGCGCCAGCCGCGTTACTCGACGCCGTTCTTCCTGCACCCCAATCCGGATTTCCTGATCGACGTGCTGCCTTCGTGCGTCACGGCCGAGAATCCGAACCGCTATCCGGACGCGATCACCGCGCACGGCTACCTGGAAGAGCGCCTGCGTGAGATCAAGCTGAAATAAACCCTCAGCGTTCTTCGTTCGCGACGAGGACACCGGCCGCCTGCAGCGCTTCGCGCCAGGCGGCCAGTTTTTTTGCGGGCGCGACGGACGCGTTGGCCGGGCTGGTGGAAGGCAGTCGCCAGGCGCGCACGCCGAAGTCCTCCAGCCGCGGCGCATGGCGGCGGTAGGCAGCCTCGGCCTTGGCGCCGTTGAACAGCACCGCCCGCACCTGGCGATGGCGGCGGAAGAACGCGGCGAAATCGTTGGCCTGAGCGGTCGCGTCGCGGATCGCCGAGTCCAGGCTGCCTTCGCGTTCGCAGCGATCGAGCACGTCCCACACCGCGATGCCCGCGGCCTTCAGCGCGGCCACGCGGCGCGCGTAGGGCAGGGCAGGGTCGGCGCCCACCAGCGCGCCCATGATCGGCCAGAAGCGGTTGTGCGGATGCGCGTAGTAGCGCCGCGCCTGCAACGAGGCGACGCCGGGCATGGAGCCCAGGATCAGCACGCGCGCATCGCGTGCGGCGATCGCGGGGAAACCTTTCAGAAGTTGCGCGTTCGCGTCGTCGTGCGTGCTCATGGGTCCGGATTCTCGCCGACGTGGAGTAAACTTGCCGCCGCTCGCGGCCGGACGTTCGCGCCGTAGATCCCCGAATACTCGAAGGAGTGGCCATGCGCCGCAAAATCGTTGCCGGAAACTGGAAGCTGCACGGCGATCGCCGCTTCGCGCTGGAGTTGCTCGATGCGCTGGTCGAGAAGTCGGCGCCGCAGGGCGTGGAGCGCCTGATCCTGCCGCCGCTGCCGTACCTGGCCGGGCTGGTCGCGCGCTACGGCGAACGCGGCCTGTCCTTCGGCGCGCAGGACGTCAGCGCGAACCAGAAGGGCGCCTACACCGGCGAGGTCTCCGCGGAGATGCTCAAGGACGTGGGCGCGACCTACGGCCTGGTCGGCCACTCCGAGCGCCGCCAGTACCACGGCGAGACCAGCAAGCTGGTCGCGCGCAAGTTCCTCGCCTGCAAGGCGGCCGGGCTCACGCCGATCCTTTGCGTGGGCGAGAGCCTGTCCGAGCGCGAGGACGACCAGACCGAGTGGCGCATCCAGGAGCAGCTGGAACCGCTGTTCGCGCTGGGCGGCAAGGACGTGTTCGAAGGCGCGATCGTCGCCTACGAGCCCGTCTGGGCCATCGGCACGGGCCGGACCGCCACCCCGGAACAGGCCCAGCAGGTCCACGCATTCATCCGTAGCGAAATCGCTGCGCGCGATGCTAGAATCGCTGGCTCGCTTCCGATCCTGTACGGCGGAAGCGTGAAGGCCGACAATGCCGCCGCGCTGTTTGCGCAGCCGGACGTCGATGGCGGCCTGGTCGGAGGCGCCTCGCTGGTGGCCGAAGACTTCCACGCCATCGCAGTTGCGGCGGCGCCCTGACGAAACGCGGATCCGTCCGCCGGACGTCGTTCACGAGACGAATAGCAGAACCCAACGATGCTGTTGATCCTCAACGTCATCTACGTGCTGATCGCGATCGCGATGATTGCGTTGATCCTGATGCAGCGCGGCGCGGGTGCCCAGGCCGGCTCCGGTTTCGGCGGCGGCGCCTCGGCGACCGTCTTCGGCGCGCGCGGTTCGGCGAACTTCCTTTCCAAGGCGACGAAGTGGCTTGCCATCGCGTTCTTCGCGATCAGCCTCTTCATGGCCTGGCAGGCCACGCGCAAGGCCACCGGCGACACCGGTCCGACGCCGAGCGGCGTGATGGCCGAGGTCCCTGCGGTTCCGGTCGCGCCGACCGCCGGCAATGCCGCGATTCCGGCCGCGCCGACGCAGGCTCCGGCCCCGGCTGCGACGATTCCGCAGGCTCCGGCAGAGCAGGCTCCTGCGGGTCAGGAGGCTACTCCGGCCTCACCTGAGCAGGCGCCGGCCGCCCAGTCGCCGGAACCGGCAAAGCCGCAACCCCCTGCGGGCGGCTGAGCTAACGCGGTAAACTTTGATTTCATCGGCCCGGCACGGATTGCCGGGTACGGTCAGCGATGACCGGAAGCGACCAAAGCCCCACACGGCACGGTCGCAGTCAGGACGACAAAACAGGTTTGATTGCCCAGGTGGCGGAATTGGTAGACGCACTACCTTGAGGTGGTAGCGACGTAAGTCGTGGGGGTTCGAGTCCCCCCTTGGGCACCACACCGAACAACACTGCTGTAAGAGAACTGTTGCAGCACTAGCACCACCGACCGAGGTGCGGCACGCACGGCGGGCCGAGTCTCGCGCGGGGATCACCCAGGCGGCTGCCGCCGAGCCAGGTCGCGACTCACGCGATCGAGCTAAACGAAGCGAGAGAACATCGAGTGCTGGCCGAATACCTGCCGACCCTGCTGTTCCTGATCGTCGCCGGAGGTATCGGCGTCGCCCTGCTGGTGGTGGGCAAAGTGCTCGGCCCCCAGCGCCCGACCCTTGAGAAGCTCGCGCCCTACGAGTGCGGCTTCGAGGCGTTCGAGGATGCGCGCATGCAGTTCGATGTGCGCTATTACCTCATCGCCATCCAGTTCATCATCTTTGACCTGGAAATCATCTTCATCGTGCCCTGGGCCACCGTGTTCCGCGAACTCGGTGTCGTCGGCCTGATCGAAATGGGTATCTTCGCCGGCATGCTCTTGCTCGGCTTCGTCTACGTCTGGAAGAAGGGAGCGCTCGAATGGGAGTGATCCAGAGCGTCTCTGACCTCATGCACAACCCGCTGCCCGAAGGGCGGCTGGACGACATCCTGCGCCCCGAGGGCGACAACCCGCTGCTGCAGAACGGCTTCGTCACCACCAGCATGGACGCGCTGTGGAACTGGGCGCGCACCGGCTCGATGTGGCCGATGACGTTCGGCCTGGCCTGCTGCGCGGTCGAGATGATGCACGCCGGTGCCGCGCGCCTGGACCTGGACCGCTACGGCGTGGTGTTCCGCCCGTCGCCGCGCCAGTCCGACGTGATGATCGTGGCCGGCACGCTGGTCAACAAGATGGCCCCGGCGCTGCGCAAGGTCTACGACCAGATGCCGGACCCGAAGTGGGTCATCTCGATGGGCAGCTGCGCCAACGGCGGCGGCTACTACCACTACTCGTACTCGGTGGTGCGCGGTTGCGACCGCATCGTGCCCGTCGACGTCTACGTGCCGGGTTGCCCGCCGACCGCCGAAGCGCTGGTCTACGGCATCCTGCAGCTGCAGAAGAAGATCCGTCGCGGCACCAACTTCGGCGAAAACCCGCAGGGTGTCCGCTGACATGGTCGAGACCGCACAAGCCTTTGCCGATCGCCTGGGCGCTCGTTTCGCCGATGCCATGATCGTCGTCGCGCAGCCGCGCGGTGAGATCACCATCGACGTCACCGCGGCGCAGTGGCTTGCCACCGCGCTGGCCCTGCGTGATGAGTTCGGCTTCGAGCAGGCCGTGGACATCAGCGGCGTCGACTACCTCAGCTACGGCAGCGACGAGTGGGACACCGATGTGTCCTCCGAAGGCTTCTCGCGTGGCGTGGAAGGCAAGAGTGCCGGCCGCTTCGTGTGGGGCGAGCAGCCAAACGGCGCCGCGGCCGCACCGGAGCGCCGTTTCGCCGCCGTCGCGCACCTGCTGTCGTACCAGCACAACGCTCGCGTGCGCCTGCGCACCTTCGCCGACAACGATGAGCTGCCGGTGGTGGATTCGCTGACGCCGGTGTGGCCGGGCCTGAACTGGTTCGAGCGTGAGGCGTTCGACCTGTACGGCATCGTCTTCGAAGGCCACCCGGACCTGCGCCGCATCCTGACCGACTACGGTTTCGTCGGCCATCCGTTCCGCAAGGATTTCCCGCTGATCGGCAACGTCGAAGTGCGCTACGACGCCGACAAGAAGCGCGTGGTGTACGAGCCCGTTTCGATCGAGCCGCGCGTGGCCGTGCCGCGCGTGATCCGTGACGACGCCCGCTACGAGACCGCGCAGGGCGAGGCCGCGCAGCGCGGCGAGGTGAAGAAGTGAGCGCCCAGATGTCCAACGGCGTGTCCAGCACGTCCGGCCTCGGCAGCGGTGCCGAGATCCGCAACTACACGCTGAACTTCGGCCCGCAGCATCCGGCCGCGCACGGTGTGCTGCGCCTGATCCTGGAAATGGACGGCGAGGTCATCCACCGCGCCGATCCGCACGTGGGCCTGCTCCACCGCGGCACCGAGAAGCTCGCCGAGTCCAAGCCGTTCAACCAGTCGATTGGTTACATGGATCGCCTGGATTACGTGTCGATGATGTGCAACGAGCACGCCTACGTGCGCGCGATCGAGACTCTGCTGGGCATCGAGGCGCCGGAGCGTGCGCAGTACATCCGCACGATGTTCGACGAGATCACCCGCATCCTGAACCACCTGATGTGGATCGGTTCCAACGCGCTCGACCTGGGTGCGATGGCGGTGTTCCTGTACGCGTTCCGCGAGCGCGAAGAGCTGATGGACTGCTACGAAGCGGTCTCCGGCGCGCGCATGCATGCCACGTATTACCGTCCGGGCGGCGTGTACCGCGACCTGCCGGACCGCATGCCCAAGTACAAGGAATCGCCGTGGCGCAAGGGCGGCAAGCTCAAGCGCTTCAACGAATGGCGCGAAGGCTCGATGCTGGATTACCTCGACGCCTTCACCGACGACTTCCCCAAGCGCGTCGACGAGTACGAGACGCTGCTCACCGACAACCGCATCTGGAAGCAGCGCACCGTCGGCATCGGTGTCGTCTCGCCCGAGCAGGCGCTGGCCTGGGGCATGACCGGCGCGATGATCCGCGGTTCGGGCATCGCCTGGGACCTGCGCAAGAAGCAGCCGTACGCCAAGTACGCCGAGGTCGACTTCGACATCCCGGTGGGCGTCAACGGCGACTGCTACGACCGTTACCTGGTGCGCGTCGAAGAGATGCGCCAGTCCAACCGCATCATCAAGCAGTGCGTGAAGTGGCTGAAGGCCAACCCGGGCCCGGTCATCGTCGACAACTTCAAGGTCGCTCCGCCCAAGCGCGAGGACATGAAGGACGACATGGAAGCCCTGATCCACCACTTCAAGCTGTTCTCGGAAGGCTACTGCGTGCCGGCCGGCGAGACCTACGCCGCGGTTGAAGCGCCCAAGGGCGAATTCGGCTGCTACCTGGTCTCCGACGGCGCGAACAAGCCCTTCCGCGTGAAGCTGCGCGCGCCGGGCTTCGCGCACCTTTCGTCGATGGACGCCATCGTCAAGGGCCACATGCTGGCCGACGTCGTGGCGATGATCGGCACTTACGATCTCGTGTTCGGCGAGGTCGACCGCTAAGGCGGCGATCCGTTGAGGAATAAGGGCAAATGAAGGCGACCGGAAATTTCGAAGCCTGTCAGCACGTCGACCCGATGGTCGCGCTGTCTGACAAGACGCGCGCGCACATCGACCACTGGCTGGCCAAGTTCCCGCCGGACCGCAAGCGTTCGGCCGTGCTGCAGGGCCTGCACGCCGCGCAGGAACAGAACGGTGGTTGGCTGAGCGACGAGCTCATCGCGGCCGTGGCGAAGTACCTGAGCCTGCCGCCCGTGTGGGCGTACGAAGTGGCGAGCTTCTACTCGATGTTCGAGACCGAACAGGTCGGTCGCCACAACGTCGCTTTCTGCACCAACATCAGCTGCTGGCTCAACGGCGCCGAGGACCTGGTCCGCCACGCCGAAAAGAAGCTCGGCTGCAAGCTGGGCGAGTCCACCTCCGACGGTCGCGTCTACCTCAAGCGTGAGGAAGAGTGCCTGGCCGCGTGCTGCGGCGCGCCGGTGGTGGTCATCAACGGTCATTACCACGAGAACCTCGACGCCTCGAAGGTGGACGAGCTGCTCGACGGTCTGAAGTGAGGCCTCACTCCATGGCGCACGAGCATCACGACTACTCCAAGGGCTACGGTCCGGTTGGCCCGGCTCCGCAGGAGCACACCGTCGTCTACACGACGCTGCACTACGACACTCCGTGGTCGTACGAGAACTACCTCAAGACCGGTGGTTACGCAGCGCTGCGCAAGATCCTGACCGAGAAGATGGAGCCGTCGGCGATCATCGACCTGGTCAAGGGCTCCGGCCTGCGCGGCCGCGGCGGCGCGGGCTTCCCGACCGGCCTGAAGTGGTCCTTCATGCCCAAGGGCAGCGGCACGCAGAAGTACATCCTGTGCAACTCGGACGAATCCGAGCCGGGCACGGCAAAGGATCGCGACATCCTGCGCTACAACCCGCATTCGGTCGTCGAAGGCATGGCGATCGCCTGCTACGCCACCGGTTCGACGGTTGCGTACAACTACCTGCGCGGCGAATTCCATCACGAGCCGTTCGAGCACTTCGAGCAGGCACTGAAGGAAGCCTACGAACACGGCTGGCTGGGCAAGAACGTGCTCGGCAGCGGCGTGGACATCGACATCTACGGCGCGCTCGGCGCCGGCGCCTACATCTGCGGCGAAGAAACCGCGCTGATGGAATCGCTGGAAGGCAAGAAGGGCCAGCCGCGCTACAAGCCGCCGTTCCCGGCCAATTTCGGCCTGTTCGGCAAGCCGACGACGATCAACAACACCGAGACCTACGCCTCGGTGCCGGCGATCATCCGCAACGGCGCGGAGTGGTTCCTCAACCTGGGCAAGCCGAACAACGGCGGTCCGAAGATCTTCTCGGTCTCCGGCCACGTGGCCAAGCCGGGCAACTACGAAATCCGTCTGGGCACTTCGTTCGCCGACCTGCTGCAGCTGGCCGGCGGCATGCGCGAAGGCCGCAAGATCAAGGGCGTCATCCCGGGTGGTTCGTCGATGCCGGTGCTGCCGGGCGATGTGATGATGTCGCTGACGATGGACTACGACTCGATCCAGAAGGCCGGTTCGGGCCTGGGTTCGGGCGCGGTCATCGTGATGGACGAGACGACCTGCATGGTGCGTGCCTGCCAGCGCATCGCGCGCTTCTACTTCAAGGAAAGCTGCGGCCAGTGCACGCCGTGCCGCGAAGGCACCGGCTGGATGTACCGCATGCTGACCCGCATCGTCGACAAGCAGGCGACGCTGGAAGACCTGCAGATGCTGCGCGCCGCCGCCGGACAGATCGAAGGCCACACCATCTGCGCCTTCGGCGAAGCCGCCGCGTGGCCGGTGCAGGGCTTCCTGCGCCACTACTGGGATGAATTCGAATACGCGATCGTGAACAAGCGCTTCCTGGTCGATGACCAGCGCGCCGGCACGGTGGTGGAGAAGGTCGCCGCATGAGCGCACAGCCCGTAAATCCGAACCTGCCGCCGGACCACGTCACCGTCTTCATCGACGGCGTCGAAATGGCCGCGCCGAAGGGCTCGATGATCATCCAGGCCGCCGACAAGGCCGGCATCGCGATCCCGCGTTTCTGCTACCACGACAAGCTGGCCATCGCGGCGAACTGCCGCATGTGCCTGGTCGAAGTGGAGAAGATGCCGAAGCCGGCGCCGGCCTGCGCCACGCCGGTCATGGATGGCATGAAGGTCTCCACGCGCAGCGACAAGGCACTGAAGTCGCAGCGCAACGTGATGGAGTTCCTGCTCATCAACCATCCGCTCGACTGCCCGATCTGCGATCAGGGCGGCGAGTGCGAGCTGCAGGACCTGTCGCTCGGCTATGGCCGTTCCGTGAGCCGTTTCGTCGAGCGCAAGCGCGTCGTGCCGGACGAGGACATCGGCCCGCTGGTCGCCACCGAGATGACGCGCTGCATCCAGTGCACGCGCTGCGTGCGTTTCACCGCGGAGATCGCCGGCACCTACGAGCTGGGCGGCATGTACCGTGGCGAGAACCTGCAGATCGGCACCTACGACGGCAAGCCGCTGACGACGGAGCTTTCCGGCAACGTCGTCGACGTGTGCCCGGTCGGCGCGCTGACCAACAAGGTGTTCCAGTTCAAGGCACGTCCGTGGGAGCTGGTCGCCCGCGAGTCGCTGGGTTACCACGATGCGCTGGGCAGCAACCTGTTCCTGCACGTGCGCCGCGGTGAAGTGCTGCGCACCGTGCCGCGTGACAACGAAGCGGTCAACGAATGCTGGCTGTCGGACCGCGACCGCTACTCGCACCAGGGCCTGTACGCCGAAGACCGTGCGAACGCGCCGATGGTCAAGGACAACGGTGAGTGGCGCGAAGCTTCGTGGGAAGAAGCGCTGGCGAAGGCCGCGAAGATCCTGCGCGACAACGCCGCCGACCAGCTCGGCGTGCTCGTCGGGCCTGCGACCTCGAACGAGGAGGGCGCGCTGCTCGCCCGTCTGGCCGACGCGCTCGGCACCGGCAATATCGACCATCGCATCGGCCAGCACGACCTGAGCGACGCCGCGCATGCGACGACGTTCGCCGCGCCCGTCGCCGACCTCAACCACGCCGACGTCATCGTCATCGTGGGCACCAACCTGCGCCATGAGTTGCCGCTGGTGAACCAGCGCGTGCGCAAGGCCTGGACCCGCGGCGCCAAGGTGTACGTCGTCAATCCGGTCGATTTCGACTTCACCTACGACATCGCGCAGAAGGCGATCGTCGCGCCGTCGAAGATCGCCGGCGTGCTCGGCGACAGTGGCCTGATCGACATTGCGAAGAACGCCACGCGCGCGGTCGTCATCGTCGGCGCGCTGGCGGAGAACGGCCCGCACGCCGCGCAGATCCGCAAGGCCGCCGCCGATTTCGCCGCTGCCACGGGTGCTTCGCTCAATCGCATCCCGCAGGGCGCGAACGCCGTCGGCCTGTCCGACTACGGCGTGCTGCCGACCTCGCGCGACGCGCAGGCGATGCTGGCCGATCCGCGTTCGGCGTATGTGCTGTACGGCATCGAGCCGGGCATGGACTTCGCCGACACCGCAACCGCACTGAAGGCGCTCAACGCGGCCCAGGTCGTGGCGTTCAGCACGTTCGCGTGCCGTTCGACGCGCGCGGTCGCTGATGTGATCCTGCCGATCGGTCTGCTGCCGGAGATCGACGCGACGCTCACCAACCTCGATGGTCGCCAGCAGGCGACTGTTTCGGGCGGCAAGCTGCCGGGTCAGGCGCGCGCCGGCTGGCGCGTGCTGCGTGCGCTGGGTGGCGAACTGGAAGCCAAGGGCTTCGAGTTCGTCGATCTGGCCGGTCTGCGCGCGAGCATGCAGATGCGCGAAGTGAACGTCGTCGCCGGCAAGGCGCCCAACGTCGCGGGCGAAGGCCTGGAAGTGGCTGCCAGCGTCGCGATCTACCGCAGCGATGCGGTCGTGCGTCGCGCGCCGGCCCTGCAGGCGCACCCGCTCAACGTCGAACCCAAGGCCGTGCTGAATCCGACGGACGCCGCCGCACTGGGCTTCGCGGATGGCGTGGTGGGCAAGTTCAACACCGCCGCGGGCACCGCGACGCTGCCGGTTTCGGTCAGCGACAAGGTCGCGCCCGGCACCGTGTGGGTCGAAACCGGCCACGGCGCCACCGCGCCGATGTCGGGTCGCGTGCAGGCGGGGAGGGCGTAAGCGATGACCAATGGAATGTTCACCACCCACGTGGTCGATCCGCTGCGCGAGTTCTTCCTGTCCTTCGGCATGACGGGCGCGATCGTCTGGATCGTGCTGAAGATCCTGCTGATCGCGATGCCGGTGATCATCACCGTGGCCTTCTACGTCGTCTGGGAGCGCAAGCTCATCGGCTGGATGCACGTGCGCCACGGACCGATGTACGTCGGCCGGGGCATCCTCCAGGCCTTCGCGGACGTGTTCAAGCTGCTGTTCAAGGAAGTCATCCAGCCCACGCGCGCGGAGAACTTCCTGTTCAAGCTCGCGCCGCTGATCGCGCTCGCGCCGGCCTTCGCCGCGTGGGCCGTGGTGCCGTTCGACTACCAGGTCGTGCTGTCCAACGCGAACGCGGGCCTGCTGTACCTGCTGGCGATGACCTCGCTGGGCGTGTACGGCATCATCCTCGCCGGCTGGGCGTCGAACTCGAAGTACGCCTTCCTCGGCGCGATGCGCGCGGCGGCGCAGGTGGTTTCGTACGAAATCGCGATGGGCTTCGCGATGGTCGGCGTGATGGTCGGCGCCGGCAGCCTCAACCTCACGGACATCGTGATGGCGCAGTCGGGCAACTCCGGCTTCCTGGAGTGGTTCTGGGTGCCGATGCTGCCGCTGTTCGTCGTGTACTTCATTTCGGGCGTCGCCGAGACCAACCGCGCGCCGTTCGACGTGGTGGAAGGCGAGTCGGAAATCGTGGCTGGCCACATGGTCGAGTATTCGGGTTCGGCGTTCGCGCTGTTCTTTCTCGCCGAATACGCGAACATGATCCTGATCAGCTTCCTGACCTCGCTCTTCTTCCTCGGCGGCTGGCTGTCGCCCATTCCCGCGTCGTGGATCCCCGATGTGCCGGTGCTGGGCACTGTGCTGGGCAACGGCTGGTGGTGGCTGCTCGCGAAGGTGTTCTTCTTCGCCAGCTGCTTCATCTGGTTCCGCGCCTCGTTCCCGCGTTATCGCTACGACCAGATCATGCGCCTGGGCTGGAAGGTCTTCATCCCGATCACCATCGCGTGGATCTGCGTGGTCGCGCTGATGGCGTACTTCAAAATCTTCGAGCCCGGCGTGTAAGGGGCATCACGCATGAATCGCATCGTTTCCTACTTCAAGAGCCTGCTGCTCATCGAGCTCGCACAGGGCCTTGCCTTGACCGGCAAGTACCTGTTCAAGCCGAAGTACACGCTGATGTACCCGATGGAAAAGACGCCGCAGTCGCCGCGCTTCCGCGGCGTGCATGCGCTGCGCCGCTACCCCAACGGGGAAGAGCGCTGCATCGCGTGCAAGCTGTGCGAGGCGGTGTGCCCCGCGCTGGCGATCACCATCGATTCGACCAAGCGCGAGGACGGCACCCGCCGCACCACGCGCTACGACATCGACCTGTTCAAGTGCATCTTCTGCGGCTTCTGCGAAGAATCCTGCCCGGTCGACTCGATCGTCGAGACGCACGTGCACGAGTACCACTTCGACAAGCGCGGCCAGAACATCCTGACCAAGCCGCAGCTGCTGGCCATCGGCGACCGCCTCGAGGCGGAGATCGCCGAACGCCGCGCCGCCGACGCACCTTTCCGCTGAGGGCCTGACGAACATGGATCTCGCCCAGATTGCCTTCTTCCTCTTCGCAGCCGTCGCCACGATGGCGGCCGTTGCGGTCATCAGCGTGAAGAACCCGGTGCATGCCGTGCTGTTCCTCGTGCTCACCTTCTTCTCGGTGGCCTGCACCTGGATCATCGCCGGCGCCGAGTTCCTCGGCGTGGCGCTCATCCTGGTCTACGTCGGCGCGGTGATGGTGCTGTTGCTGTTCGTGGTGATGATGCTCGACATCGACGTCGCCCCGCTGCGCGAAGGCTACGTGCGCTACCTGCCGATCGGCCTGGTGGTCGCGGTGGTCATGCTGGTGGAAATGCTCACCCTGATCGGCGTCAAGGCCAACGTCGCCACCGCGTTCCCGGCCGATCCGTCGGCGGCGGGCAACACGCAGTGGCTGGCGCGTGCGCTGTTCACGCAGTTCCTGCTGCCGTTCGAAGTCGCTGCGGTCATCCTGACCGTCGCGGTGATCGCGGCGGTGATGCTGACCCTGCGCCGCCGCGTCGGTGCGCGTCACCAGAGCCCGTCGGCGCAGGCGCGCGTGCGCTCCACCGACCGCGTGCGCGTGATCAAGATGGACGCCGTCAAGCCGGTAGCACCGGCCCCGGCGGAAACCCCGGCAGAGGAGGGCAAGCCGTGAGCGAATTCTTCGGCGCCGGGCTGGCGCTCGGCCATTACCTCGCGCTCGGCGCGGTGCTGTTCTGCATCAGCGTCGCCGGCATCTTCCTCAACCGGAAGAACGTGATCATGCTGCTGATGTCGCTGGAGCTGCTGCTGCTCGCGGTGAACATCAACTTCGTGGCGTTCTCGCGCCAGCTGTCCGACCCGGCCGGCCAGGTGTTCGTGTTCTTCATCCTGACCGTCGCGGCCGCCGAGGCCGCCATCGGCCTGGCCATCCTGGTCACGCTGTTCCGCAACCGGCGCACGATCAACGTGGCCGAAATCGATTCGATGAAGGGCTGACGTGGAGAACGCAATCGTGGAGCACGCCATCTCCAAGTCCGTCCTGCTCGCCATCGTGCTCGCGCCCTTGTTCGGCGCGATCATCGCCGGCCTGTTCCGCCGCCAGGTGGGCCGCGCCGGTGCGCACTGGGTGACCATCCTGGGTGTCGCCGCCAGCTGCGCGCTGTCGATCCATGTCCTGTGGCAGCTTGCCTGGCAGGGCGCGTCGCCGTTCAACGAGAACGTCTACACCTGGTTCCAGGTCGGCGGCATCGAGGCCAACGTCGGTTTCATGGTCGACAAGCTGACCGCGATGATGATGGTGGTCGTCACCTTCGTCTCGCTGCTGGTGCACATCTACACCATCGGCTACATGGCCGAGGACGACGGCTACCAGCGCTTCTTCAGCTACATCTCGCTGTTCACCTTCTCGATGTTGATGCTCGTGATGAGCAACAACTTCCTGCAGCTGTTCTTCGGCTGGGAAGCGGTGGGCCTGGTGTCGTACCTGCTGATCGGCTTCTGGTTCAAGCGCCCGACCGCGGTGTTCGCCAACCTCAAGGCGTTCCTGGTCAACCGCGTGGGTGACTTCGGCTTCCTGCTCGGCATCGCCGGCGTGCTGTACACCTTCAACAGCCTGGATTACGGCACCGTCTTCGCCCGTGCGGGCGAGCCGGCTCTGGCCGCCGCGCAAATGCAGAACGCGTGGCCGGCACTGGCCGAGGCGGGCAGCTGGCTGGCGCCGATCGGTGGCTGGTCGCTGATGACCTTCATCTGCATCTGCCTGTTCATCGGTGCGATGGGCAAGTCGGCGCAGGTGCCGCTGCACGTCTGGCTGCCGGACTCGATGGAAGGCCCGACGCCGATCTCCGCGCTGATCCACGCCGCGACGATGGTCACCGCGGGCATCTTCATGGTCGCGCGCATGTCGCCGCTGTTCGAGCTGTCGGAAACGGCGCTGACGTTCGTGCTCTTCATCGGTGCCACCACGGCGTTCTGGACGGGCCTGATCGGCATCGTGCAGAACGACATCAAGCGCGTGGTCGCGTACTCCACGCTGTCGCAGCTGGGTTACATGACGGTCGCGCTGGGCGTGTCGGCGTACAGCGCCGGCGTGTACCACCTGATGACGCACGCCTTCTTCAAGGCGCTGCTGTTCCTGGGCGCCGGCTCGGTCATCATCGGCATGCACCACGAGCAGGACATGCGCCGCATGGGCGGCCTGAAGAAGTACATGCCCATCACGTACTGGACGATGCTCATCGGCACGCTGGCGCTGATCGGCACGCCGTTCTTCAGCGGTTTCTACTCGAAGGACACCATCATCGAGGCCGCCGCCGAACACGCCCACGAGGCGCACAGCTGGGTCGCGACCTACGCATACTGGGCCGTGCTGCTGGGCGCGTTCGTCACCGCGTTCTACAGCTTCCGCCTGCTGTACATGACCTTCCACGGCAAGGAACGTTTCCACGATCCGGTGCCGGACCACTACGTCGCGCCGGAAGCGGACTCCAGCGAGCACGAAGCACAGCTCGCCGAGCAGCACGGCCACGACGCGCACCACAAGCACGACGCGCATGGCCACGACGGCCATGACGATCACCACGCGCACACGCCGCATGAGTCGCCGTGGGTGGTGACGGTGCCGCTGATCCTGCTCGCGATCCCGTCGGTGGTAATCGGCTTCTTCACCGTCGGCCAGATGCTGTTCGGCACCGACACGATGGGCCATCACAAGCAGCTGCCGTTCTTCCTGGGCTCCATCGACGTGGCCGCCGCGCGCGACACCGTCGCCAAGGTGGGCGCCGAGGTGTGGCACGGCCCGGTGGCTTACGCGCTGCACGGCTTCAAGGCGCCGGCGTTCTGGCTGACGCTGGGCGGCTTCATCCTCGCCACGATCATGTACCTGTGGAAGCCTGAGCTGCCCGCGAAGGCGCGCAAGCTGTTCGCCTGGCCGGTGCGCGTGCTCGAGGAGAAGTACGGCTTCGACAAGCTCTGGATCGGCGGCTTCGCCGGCGGTGGCCTGGCGCTGGGCAAGGTTTCGCGTGCGGTCGATACGCACGTGATCGACGGTGCCGCGGTCAACGGCAGCGCTCGCGTCGTCGACCTGGTTGCCCGCCTGACCCGCCGGATGCAGTCCGGTTACCTCTACCACTACGCGTTCGCGATGATCGTCGGCCTGATTGTTCTGCTGGCCGCATTGATCCGCTACTGGCGCTGATTACGACAAGGACCCGACGTGAATTCCGAGCCCTTGCAGAGCACTTCCTTCCTGCTCAGCCTCTTGATCTGGCTGCCGATCATCGGCGGTCTGGCCACGATGGCGTTTGGCCACCAGCGCGCCAATGCGGCCCGCTGGTTCGCCACCGGCATCGCCTTGTTGACGTTGCTGGCGAGCATCCCGCTGTTCACCGGTTTCGACATGGCCAGCGCGGCCATGCAGTTCGTCGAGAACCGCAACTGGATCCCGGCCTACAACATCCGCTACCACCTGGGCGTGGACGGTGTGTCTATCGCGCTGATCGGCCTGACCACGCTGACTACGCTGCTGGCGATGATCGGCGCGTGGACCTCCGTCGAGAAGCGCGTGGCGCAGTACTACGCCGCGTTCCTGATCCTCGAAGGCCTGATGGTCGGCGTGTTCGCCGCGCTGGACGCGATGCTGTTCTACGTGTTCTTCGAAGGCATGCTCATCCCGATGTTCATCATCATCGGTGTGTGGGGCGGCCCGCGTCGCGTGTACGCATCGGTGAAGTTCTTCCTGTACACCTTCCTCGGCTCGCTGTTCATGCTGCTGGGCCTGATCTACCTGTACCTGAAGGGCGGTAGCTGGCAGCTGGCCGACATGTACGCGCAGCCGCTGACGGCGACGGAGCAGATGTGGATCTTCTTCGGCTTCCTGGTGGCCTTCGCGGTCAAGGTGCCGATGTTCCCGGTCCACACGTGGTTGCCGGACGCGCACGTGGAAGCGCCGACCGCGGGTTCGGTGATCCTGGCTGCGATCATGCTGAAGATCGGTGGCTACGGTTTCATCCGCTTCGTGCTGCCGATCGTGCCGGATGCCGGCGCCGAGTACGCGTGGCTCGTCATCGCGCTGAGCCTGATTGCCGTGGTCTATGTCGGTCTGGTCGCCCTGGCGCAGGACGACATGAAGAAGCTGATCGCGTACTCGTCCGTGTCGCACATGGGCTTCGTCACCCTGGGCACGTTCATCTCGTTCGCGCTGGTGCGCGATGCGGGCAACACCGATGCGGCGCGTTTGGGCCTGCAGGGTGCGATGGTGCAGATGATCAGCCACGGCTTCGTGTCGGGCGCGATGTTCTCCTGCGTCGGCGTGCTCTACGACCGCATGCACACCCGCATGATCAAGGACTACGGCGGCGTCGCCAACGTGATGCCGTGGTTCGCCGCGTTCATGGTGCTGTTCGCGATGGCCAACTCCGGCCTGCCGGGCACGTCGGGTTTCGTGGGCGAGTTCATGGTGATCCTCGCCAGCTTCCAGCAGCACCCGCTGATCGGTTTCGTCGCGGCCACCACGCTGATCATCGGCGCCGCCTACACGCTGTGGCTGGTCAAGCGCACGATGTGGGGCGAAGTGGCCAACGCGCACGTTGCCGAACTGGAAGACATCAACGCACGCGAAGCCTTCGTGCTGGGCGTGTTCGCCGCCGGCGTGCTGATCCTGGGCCTGTGGCCGAAGCCGCTGACGGACCTGATGGAACCCGCCATCGCGAATCTGGCGACGCAGATCGCCGCGTCGAAGCTCTGAGGTCGTAGCGCAATGAACATGCCTGTCCGTTCCATCGCCGACCTGATGCCTCTGCTCCCCGAGCTGGTGGTGATCCTCGGCGCGTTCGCGCTGCTGATGATCGACCTGTTCATCGACGAGCGCCGCCGCGTGGTCAGCCACCTGTTCGCCATTGCCGTGCTCGCGGTCGCGACCTTCATGGTCGCCACCGGTGTGGGCGGGCAGGGCACCGTGCTCGGCGGGATGTTCGTCCGCGACATCGCGGCCGATGTGATGAAGGTGACCATCGGTGTCGTCGGCATCCTGGCGATGATCTACACCTGGCCGTACCTGCGCGCCCGCGAGCTGTACAAGGGCGAGGTGTCGGTGCTGATGCTCTTCGCCACCGCCGGCATGATGCTGCTGGTGTCCTCCGGCAGCCTGGTGATGGTGTACCTGGGCCTGGAAATGCTGGCGCTTTGCTCCTACGCGCTGGTGGCCGTCGACCGCGAAAGCCCGCTGGCCTCGGAAGCGGCCATCAAGTATTTCGTCCTGGGCGCGCTCGCCTCGGGCCTGCTGCTGTACGGCCTGTCGCTGGTTTACGGCGCCACGGGCACGCTGCAGCTGGACCAGATCGCCGCCGTCACGCAGGACAAGCTGCAGGCCGGCGAGTCGACGCTGATGCTAATCACCGGCGTGGTGTTCATCGTCGCCGGCATCGCGTTCAAGTTCGGCGCCGCGCCGTTCCACATGTGGCTGCCGGACGTGTACCACGGCGCCCCGACGCCGATCACGCTGTTCATCGGCTCGGCGCCGAAATTGGCAGCGTTCGGCATGACCTACCGTCTGCTGGAAGTCGGCGCGCCCGCGTTCGAAGAGCAGTGGCGCCTGATGCTGGCCATCCTCGCGGTGCTGTCGCTCGCCATCGGCAACCTCAGCGCGATGGTGCAGACCAATCTCAAGCGCCTGCTGGCGTACTCGACGATCTCGCACGTGGGCTTCCTGTTCGTCGGCCTGGCCGGCGGCGGGCGTGAGGGCTTCGCCGCGGCGCTGTTCTACGCGATCAGCTACTCGATCATGTCGGCAGCGGCCTTCGGTGCCATCGTGGTGCTTTCGCGCCGCGGTTTCGAAGCCGACCGCATCGACGACTACAAGGGCCTCAACGCGCGCAATCCGTGGATGGCCGGCCTGGTGCTGTGCGTGATGGCCTCGCTGGCCGGCGTGCCGCCGTTCCTGGGCTTCTGGTCGAAGCTGGCCGTGCTGCGCGCCGCGCTGCAGGGCGACATGCTGTGGCTGACGCTCGTCGGCGTTGTGTTTGCCGTGGTCGGCGCGTTCTACTACCTGCGCGTCATCAAGGCGATGTACTTCGACGAGCCGGAAGGGGAGCCCATGGAGCCCAGCAACGACCGTCCGCTGCGCATTGCCTTCGGCGTGAACGCGCTGGCGCTGCTCGCACTGGGTCTGGCCTGGAATCCGATCATGGCGTGGTGCCAGAGGGCGTTCGCCTGACAGCAGTTTTAGCGCGAATCCGATTTAATTCATGAATCGGGCTTGCGCAGATTTTAGTCGGCCGTTATGATGGTCGGCCTGATGCGGGGTGGAGCAGTCTGGCAGCTCGTCGGGCTCATAACCCGAAGGTCGCAGGTTCAAATCCTGCCCCCGCTACCAGCTTCGGCCAGGATCGTTCGTTCATCGACACGATCCGAGGAAAGCCCGGATTCCGGGCTTTCCCGGGCCAAAGGCCGGGCTTGGTGATCGCGCACTGCTCACGCGATCACACCGACATCCAGCTGTACGGACAAGGGGCCCGCAAGGGCCCTTTGTCGTTTTCGTGCCCGTGGGTATGTGATTCGGAAGTTCCTGCTCCAGGAATGCGTGCTTCGGAAGAACGTGTTCGCGAGGCCGTTTCCTTTTGGCATTGCGCGGCATCGGGATGGGTCCCGTGCCGGCTTCGTGGGAGTCTGACGCGTGACGGACAAAGCTGTGGAAATCGCGAACCTGCTCGCCCCGACCGTTGCGTCGCTGGGTGTCGAGCTGCTGGGCGCGGAATACCTTGCAGCCCCCGGCAACGCCGTGTTGCGCCTGTATATCGACGTGCCGGCCGACCGGGCCGTGGGCGAGGACGGTCAGCCGCGCTCGGTGACCATCGACGACTGCGAGGCGGTGAGCCGCGAGGTGTCGGCGCAGCTGGATGTGGAAGATCCGATCAGCAGCCAGTACACGCTGGAAGTCTCCTCGCCCGGCATCGACCGCCCGCTGTTCACGCTGGGCCACTACGAGCGCTTCGCAGGCGAGACCGCCAAGGTCGCCATGAAGCTGCCGCAGGACGGCCGCCGCCGGCTGCAGGGACAGATTGCGCGCGTGGACGGCGACAACGTCGTCTTCGTGCTGGACGGCAACGAGTTCGTCGTGCCGTTCGGAAACATCGACAAGGCGCGCCTGGTCCCGGACTGGGCCGCGCTTGGATTCGCCCCGGTCAAGCCGGGCAAAGACAAGCCGTCGAAGGGCGCGCCGAAAGGCGGCGCTTCGAAGGCAAAGAAGTAAACCACCCCATCACCACCCAATGCCGGCGGCGCGAGTCGCCGACCGTGCGGAGCTAGAAAGATGAGCAAGGAACTGTTGCTGGTCGTGGACGCGGTCGCCAATGAGAAGGGCGTCCCGCGCGAGGTCATCTTCGAGGCCATCGAGGCCGCGTTGGCCTCGGCTGCGAAGAAGCGCTACCACGACCAGGACGTGCTGGTGCGCGTCACCATCGACCAGAAGGACGGCAGCTACGAAACCTACCGTCGCATGGAGGTCGTGGCCGACGACGTCGTGATGGAGTCACCGGATCGCCAGATCCGCCTGATGGACGCCGTCGACGAGGTCGAGGGCGCCGAGGTCGGTGACTACATCGAAGAACAGATCGAAAACCCCGAGTTCGGCCGCATCGCCGCACAGGCCGCCAAGCAGGTGATCGTGCAACGCGTGCGCGAGGCCGAGCGCCAGCAGGTCGTGGACGCGTGGAAGGATCGCGTGGGCGAACTGGTCACCGGCGTGGTCAAGCGCGTGGAGCGCGGCAACATCTACGTCGACCTGGGCGGCAACGCCGAGGCGATCATCCCGAAGGACAAGGGCATCCCGCGCGATGTGCTGCGCACCGGCGACCGCGTGCGCGGTTACCTGTTCGACGTGCGCAGCGAACCGCGTGGCCCGCAGCTGTTCATCAGCCGCGCCGCGCCGGAATTCATGATGGAGCTGTTCAAGCTCGAAGTGCCGGAAGTCGGACAGGGCCTGGTGTCGATCAAGGCCTGCGCACGCGATCCGGGCGACCGCGCCAAGATCGCCGTCGTCGCGCACGACAACCGCACCGATCCCATCGGCGCGTGCATCGGCATGCGCGGTTCGCGCGTGCAGGCGGTGAGCAACGAGCTCAACGGCGAGCGCGTGGACATCGTGCTGTGGTCGGACAACCCGGCCCAGTTCGTCATCAACGCGATGGCGCCGGCGGAAGTGCAGTCGATCATCGTCGATGAAGAGAAGCACTCGATGGACCTGGCCGTGGCGGAAGACCGCCTGGCCCAGGCGATCGGCAAGGGCGGCCAGAACGTGCGTCTGGCGTCCCGCCTGTCGGGTTGGCAGTTGAACGTGATGACCCAGGACCAGGTCACGGCGAAGTCGGAGGCCGAACAGAACGCCGCCCGCCAGCTGTTCCAGGAAAAGCTGGAAGTCGACGAGGAAATCGCCGGCATCCTGGTCTCGGAAGGCTTCAGCACGGTCGAGGAAATCGCCTACGTGCCGGTCGGCGAGCTGCTCGCGGTCGAGGGCTTCGACGAGGACATCGTCGAGGAACTGCGCTCGCGCGCCCGCGACGCCCTGCTCAACGAGGCGCTGGCGGCCGAGGAGGAGCTCGACGAGCACCAGCCGGCGGCCGACCTGCTCGAGCTGGACGGCATGGATGAAGCCACCGCCTACGCGCTCGCCGCGCGCGGCGTGGTCACGCGCGACGACCTGGCCGACATGGCCACCGACGAGCTGACCGATATCGATGGCATCGACGAGGCCCGTGCCGCCGCGCTGATCATGGAAGCGCGCAAGCACTGGTTCGAATGAATACCGCGTCGGCCCGCCCGGCACCGCCGGGCTAGAATGACGCCAACACGCGCGGGGCCCGCCCCGCGCCACGAGGACACGGAATCCGAATGTCGCAGCAAACCACCATCCGCAAGCTGGCCGAACTGGTGAACACGCCGGTCGAGAAGTTGCTGGAGCAGCTGGCCGAGGCCGGCATGACCTTCAGCGGCCCCGACCAGGTCGTCACCAGCATCGAGAAAGTCAAGCTGCTCGGCTTCCTCAAGCGCTCCCACGGCAAGGCCGACAAGGCCGACGAACCGGGCGACGCGGCGAAGAAGATCACGCTCAACCGCAGCCGGAAGCAGGAAATCACCGTCGGCGGCGGCAAGAACAAGACGACCGTCGACGTCGTGGTGCGCAAGAAGGTCACGCTGGTGAAGCCGACCGAAGGCCAGCCGATGTCGGAGGGCGACGAGCGCGCCGAGATCCTGCGCAAGCTGGAGGAATCCAAGCAGCGCAACCTCGCCGAACAGCAGCGCCTGGCCGCTGACGACAAGCGTCGCGCCGACGAGGCCGATGCGGTCCGTCGCGAGGCGGAGGAAATCGCGCGCCAGAAGGCCGAGGAAGAAGAGCGTGCCCGCCTGGCCGACGCCAGCGTGGTCGCCGAAGACGCCGAGGAGCCGGCCGCGCGCAAGCCTGCGACCACCCACGGCCACGGTCATCCCAAGCCTGCGGCCGCGCACGGCCACGGTCACCCCAAGCCCGCTCCGGCGCGCGTGGCCGAAGCGCCGCGTGGCACCCCCGCGCACAAGACGCGTGGCTCGCACGCGATGGTGACGACCGTCGAGGACGACGACCGCACCAACCGCTTCGCCGGCCAGATGCACCTGAGCGCCTCCGAGCGCGCCCGTCGTGGCGCCAGCTCGCGTGGCAAGGCCAAGCCGCAGCGCCGTCACGCCGAGCAGGCGCGTTCGGGCAGCGGCTTCACCCGACCGACCGCGCCGATCGTGCGCGACGTCGCCATCGGCGAGACCATCACCGTCGCCGATCTGGCGCAGAAGATGGCGCTCAAGGGCGGCGACGTGGTGAAGGCGCTGTTCAAGATGGGCGTCATGGCGACCATCAACCAGTCCATCGACCACGACACCGCTGCGCTGGTGACCGAGGAGCTGGGCCATGTGGTCGTGAAGGCCGATGCCGCCAGCGCCGAAGACGCACTGCTGGCCCACGTCGAAGAGACGCAGGGCGAGAAGGTCGCGCGTCCGCCGGTGGTCACCATCATGGGCCACGTCGACCACGGCAAGACCTCGCTGCTGGACTACATCCGCCGCACGAAGGTGGCCTCCGGTGAAGCCGGCGGCATCACCCAGCACATCGGCGCGTACCACGTGGAAACCGACAAGGGCGTCATCAGCTTCCTCGACACCCCGGGCCACGCGGCGTTCACCTCGATGCGCGCACGCGGCGCCAAGCTGACCGACATCGTCGTGCTGGTCGTGGCCGCCGACGACGGCGTCATGCCGCAGACGAAGGAAGCCATCCAGCACGCGAAGGCGGCCGGCGTGCCGCTGATCGTGGCGATCAACAAGATCGACAAATCCGACGCCGACCCGAGCCGCGTCAAGAACGACCTGCTCGCCGAGGACATCGTGGCCGAAGACTTCGGCGGCGATACCCAGATGGTGGAGCTGTCGGCCAAGACCGGCCTGGGCGTGGACGACCTGCTCGACGCGATCTCGCTGCAGGCCGAAGTGCTCGAACTGCGCGCAGTACCGACCGGCCGTGCCACGGGTACGGTGATCGAATCCGCGCTCGACAAGGGCCGCGGCCCGGTCGCCACCGTGCTGGTGCAGGCGGGCGAACTCAGGAAGGGCGACTACCTCGTGTGCGGCGTGCAGTACGGCCGCGTGCGTGCGCTGTTCGACGAGAACGGCAAGCAGGTCGAGGGCGCCGGTCCGTCGATTCCGGTGCAGGTGCTCGGCCTGTCCGGCGTGCCGGACGCGGGCGACGACTTCGTGGTCGTCGACGACGAGCGTCTGGCCAAGGACGTCGCGCAGCAGCGCGACGCCAAGCGCCGTGAATCGCGCCTGGTCGCCGCTGCCGGCAACCGCATGGAAGACATCATGGCCCAGATGGGCAAGGGCGAGGGCCAGCTGAGCCTCAACCTCGTCGTCAAGGCCGACGTGCAGGGTTCGGTGGAAGCGCTGCGCCAGTCGCTGACCGCGCTGTCCAACGACCAGATCCGCATCAACGTCATCAGCTCCGGCGTGGGCGGCATCACCGAGTCCGACGCCAACGCCGCGCTCACCGCGAAGGCGACGGTCATCGGCTTCAACGTCCGTGCCGACGCATCGGCGCGCAAGGTGATCGAAGGCAACGGCGTGGACCTGCGCTACTTCTCGATCATCTATGACGTGATCGACCAGGTGAAGCAGGTCGCGTCCGGCATCCTGGGCGTGGAGATCCGCGAAGAGATCATCGGCACCGCCGAGGTTCGCGATGTCTTCCGCAGCTCCAAGTTCGGCGCCGTCGCCGGCTGCATGGTCGTGGAAGGCGTGGTCAAGCGGAACAAGCCGATCCGCGTCCTGCGCGACAACGCCGTCATCTTCGAAGGCGAACTGGAATCGCTGCGCCGCTTCAAGGAGAACGTCGACGAGGTGCGCAACGGCACCGAGTGCGGCATCGGCGTGAAGGCGTACAACGACGTCAAGCCGGGCGACCAGATCGAGTGCTTCGAGCGTATCGAAGTGCAGCGCACGCTCTGAAGCCGGGATTCGTGATTCGGGATTCGTGATTCGTAGAAGCGAAGAGCGCGTCCCGGTCACGCAAGTTCCACCACGAATCACCAATCACGAATCACAAATCACGTGCCAGGCAAATCGTTCCATCGCACCGATCGCGTTTCCGCCCAGCTCCGCAGGGAGTTGGGCACGCTGGTGCACGAGGCCGTGCGCGAGCACGGCCTGCCGTCAGTCAGCGTCTCCGACGTGGAGGTCTCGCGTGACCTCGCGCACGCCAAGGTGTTCGTCACTGCGCTTCAGCAGGAACGTTCCAAAGAGGCCGTCAAGGCGCTGAAGGAACTGGCCCCGCAGATCCGCTTCCAGCTCGGCCGCGCGGTGAAGATGCGCCACGTGCCCGAACTGCATTTCCACTACGACGATTCGGTCGATCGCGGCGAACGCATCGGCAACCTGCTGCGCGATACGCCGCGGGTCGCCGACACCGACGCCGACGAATGAGCCGGCGCGGGAGCCTCCCGCGCCGTTCGTCGTCTTTCTCCGTTTCCCATTGCCCTGGCCGCGGATCCCCCGCAGGATTCGCACGGCAGGCCGTCGTTGCGACCTTGTGATCGTGACGCGGTGACCGTGGCGACCAATGGACTCCCGCGACGATCCATGACGAAAGCCAAGACGCGCTTCCGCCCGCTCGACGGCATCCTGCTGCTCGACAAGCCGCAGGGCCTGAGCTCCAACCAGGCGCTGCAGCAGGCGCGCCACCTGTTCCGCGCCGAAAAGGGCGGGCACACCGGCAGCCTGGACCCGCTCGCCACCGGCCTGCTGCCGCTGTGTTTCGGCGAGGCGACGAAGATCGCCGGCTTGCTGCTCGGCTCGGCCAAGGCCTATGAGACGACGGCCGTGCTCGGCCTGACCACCGACAGCGACGACGCCGACGGCGCGCCGCTGCTGGAACGTCCCGTGCCCGTCCTGGACGATGCCGCCATCGAGGCGGCGCTGGTCCCGCTGCGCGGCCCGATCCGCCAGCGTGCGCCCATCTATTCGGCCCTCAAGCAGGGCGGCGAGCCGCTCTACGCCAAAGCCCGCCGGGGCGAGTCCATCGAGGCGCCCGAGCGGGACGTTGTCGTACACCGCTTCGAACTCCTCGACCGTGACGGGCCCCGCCTGCGTCTGCACGTGGAGTGCGGCTCGGGCACCTACGTTCGCAGCCTGGTCCGAGATCTCGGGGAAACCCTTGGCTGTGGCGCCCACGTCGCCACGCTGCGCCGGCTCTGGGTCGACCCCTTCCGCGCGCCGGCGATGCACACGCTGGAGTCGGTGCGTTCGCTGCTGGAAGAGGGCGGTGAGACAGCGCTGGAGGCGTGCCTGCTCCCCATCGAGGCCGGGCTGTCCCAGTTCCCCCGCGTCGAGCTGGAGGCGGAGGCCGCGCGTCGGCTGGGCATGGGCCAGGCCGTGGACTGCCCCGCGGGTGAAGAGGGGCTGGTCGCGGTGTTCGGGACCGATGGCCGCTGCCTGGGCATCGGCCAGCGTTCCGGGGAGCGGCTCGCGCCGCAGCGCCTGTTCCGCTGGGCGGCGCAGTCGGGCGAGCCTGAACAGGCGGCGCGATCGCCCGCGTGAAGGCCGGTCTTCCCGCGAAAGACACTCGGGCGGGTCGCATTCGCGTGGGCCTGCTGTTACAATTTCGTCGCTTTTCAAGCACCTAAGCAGTTCCCTTTCGCAACATCCCACAGCAAACGGCGGGCCAGGCGGTGCGTCGGCGCGGTTCATTCCGGTCGATTCGCTTCTGCAGGCCACGCATCACGAGGCAAAGATGTCCATCGACACCAGCAAGATCATTGAAGACAACAAGCGCGGCGCCAACGACACCGGTTCGCCGGAAGTCCAGGTCGCCCTGCTGACCGCCCGCATCGAGCAGCTCACCGGCCACTTCAAGGTCCACAAGCAGGACCACCACAGCCGCCGCGGCCTGCTGCAGATGGTCAACCGTCGTCGCAGCCTGCTCGACTATCTCAAGCGCAAGGACCACGAGCGCTACAAGAGCCTGATCGAGAAACTCGGTCTGCGTCGCTAAACGCAATACCCACCGCGGCGCAGCGATGCGCCGCGGTTCGTTTTTGAGGTTGGCTGCACCGGTACGGCGCCTGGCGTGCGTACCAAGTTGAAGTTCGCATTACCCGGTACGGCGCACAGCACGCCCCGTACCGTCTGAGGTCGGCGGGCATCGGACGCAACGCGTCCGCCGCATGACCATCCGAATTCAGGCCGCATCGTCGGCCGGCCGGAGCGGGGCAGGGGCCCCGACCGGAACGCATCAGAAACGACAGGAACCCAACGTGGCAAAAATCACCAAGACCTTCCAGTACGGCGCCCATCAGGTAACGCTGGAGACGGGCGAGATCGCTCGTCAGGCCAGCGGCGCGGTCATCGTCAAGATGGACGAGACCGTCGTGCTGGTTACCGCGGTCGCCGCCAAGAGCGCGCGCGAAGGGCAGGACTTCTTCCCGCTCACGGTCGACTACCAGGAAAAGTTCTACGCCGGCGGCCGCATCCCGGGTGGCTTCTTCAAGCGTGAAGGTCGCGCCACCGAGAAGGAAACGCTGATCTCGCGCCTGATCGATCGCCCGATCCGTCCGCTGTTCCCCGAGGAATACAAGAACGAAGTCCAGATCATCGCGACGGTGATGTCGTCGAATCCGGACGTCGACGGCGACATCCCCGCACTGATCGGCGCTTCGGCCGCGCTGGCGCTGGCCGGCACGCCGTTCCAGGGCCCGATCGGCGCCGCCAAGGTCGGTTACAAGGATGGCCAGTACATCCTCAACCCGACCGTGTCGCAGCTGGTCGACTCCGACCTGGAGCTGGTCGTCGCTGGTACGTCCAACGCCGTGCTGATGGTCGAGTCCGAAGCGAACATGCTGTCGGAAGACGTGATGCTGGGCGCGGTGATGTTCGGTCATCGCGAGATGCAGAAGGTCATCAACGCCATCAACGAGCTGACCGTGGAAGCCGGCACCAAGCCGTCGACCTGGGCCGCTCCGGCGAAGAACGACGCGCTGATCGCCGCGATCACCGAAACCGCCGGTGCCTCGCTGGCGCAGGCCTACCAGATCCGCAACAAGGGCGAGCGCCGCGACGCCATCTCGGTCATCCGCAAGGACACCTGGGAGCAGCTGGCCGGCCGCGCCGAAGCCTCGGGCTGGCTCGCCGCCGATTACGCCAAGGAGTTCGGCGACCTCGAGTACCGCACCATGCGCGACTCGGTGCTGGACACCAAGGTCCGCATCGACGGCCGCGACCTGACCACCGTCCGCCCGATCGAGTGCAAGGTCGGCGTGCTGCCGCGCACCCACGGCTCGGCGCTGTTCACCCGCGGCGAGACGCAGGCCATCGTGGTCACCACGCTGGGCACCGCACGCGACGGCCAGATCATCGACGCCATCTCGGGCGAGTCCAAGGAACACTTCCTGTTCCACTACAACTTCCCGCCGTACTCGGTGGGCGAGACCGGCCGCTTCGGCGCGCCGAAGCGTCGCGAGATCGGCCACGGCCGCCTCGCCAAGCGCGGCGTGCTCGCTTCGATGCCGTCGATGGAATCCTTCCCGTACACGATCCGCGTCGTGTCGGAAATCACCGAGTCCAACGGCTCCTCGTCGATGGCCTCCGTGTGCGGTTCCTCGCTCGCGCTGATGGACGCCGGCGTGCCGGTGAAGGCGCCGGTCGCGGGCATCGCGATGGGCCTGGTGAAGGAAGACAACCGCTACGTCGTGCTGTCCGACATCCTGGGTGACGAAGATCACCTGGGCGACATGGACTTCAAGGTTGCCGGTTCCACCGAGGGCATCAGCGCCCTGCAGATGGACATCAAGATCCAGGGCATCACCGAGGAGATCATGAAGGTCGCCCTCGCCCAGGCGAAGGAAGGCCGTCTGCACATCCTCGGCGAGATGGCCAAGGCCATCACCGCGCCGCGCGGTGAGCTGAGCGAGTGGGCCCCGCGCCTGCTGACGATGAAGATCCACCCGGACAAGATCCGCGAAGTGATCGGCAAGGGCGGTTCGACCATCCAGGCCATCACCAAGGAAACCGGCACGCAGATCGACATCCAGGACGACGGCACCATCGTCATCGCTTCGGTCAACGCCGCCGCCGCCCAGGCCGCGAAGGCGCGTATCGAGCAGATCACCTCCGACGTCGAGCCGGGCCGCATCTACGAAGGCAAGGTCGCCAAGATCATGGACTTCGGTGCGTTCGTGACGATCCTGCCGGGCAAGGACGGCCTGGTGCACGTCTCGCAGATTTCCAGCGAGCGCGTGGAGAAGGTCTCCGACAAGCTCAAGGAAGGCGACATGGTCAAGGTGAAGGTGCTGGAAGTCGACAAGCAGGGCCGCATCCGCCTGTCGATCAAGGCCGTCGAGGAAGGCGAGGGCGTGTCGGCCGAGTAAGCCGCGCGCGTATCCCTTCGGCGACATCGCCGGATCTTGAAAAAGCGGGCTTCGGCCCGCTTTTTCTTTGCGTCCGGTTTCCCGCGGCGCCCCGGTCTTCGCGCGCGCGCCCGGCGTCTTGCTAGGCTTGCCCCCGTCCAACACGGAAAGGGCAGGCAATGGCATCGGGATCGCAGGAACTGGAACGCTTCGTCCATGAAGCGCTGGTGCGCGGGGAATCCAAGGAGTCCATCGCGCGGGCATTGTCGGCGGCGGGATGGCGTGACGAGCAGACGCGCGGCGTGCTCGACACCTACGCCGACGTGCCTTACGTCGTGCCGGTGCCGCGACCGCGCGCCTCGGTCTCCGCGCGCGAGGCGTTTCTGTACCTGGTGATGTTCGTCGCGCTGTATTTCACGGCCTGGCATCTGGGCAGCCTGCTGTTCGACCTGATCAACCGCGCCTGGCCCGATCCGGCCGACACCATCGCCTGGCGACTCGACAGCTCGATCCGCTGGTCCGCCGCGACGCTTATCATCACCTTCCCGGTCTTTGCTTACGTCGCCCACTACGTGGCCCGCGACGTGGCCCGCCATCCGATCAAGCGGCTCTCGCCCGTGCGGCGCTGGCTGACGTACCTGACGTTGTTCGTGGCGGCGACGGTCCTGATCTGCGACATGACCACCCTGGTCTTCAACCTGCTGGGCGGCGAACTGAGCACGCGCTTCGTGCTGAAGGTGCTGGTGGTGGCGGTGATCGCCGGCAGCGCGTTCGCCTGGTACCTGCACGACCTGCGTCGCGAAGAGGTGGACGCATGAGCGCCGCAGCGGGACGCTGGCTGCTGGTCGGGGCAGGCGTGGTGGTTGCGGGGGCGGTGATCGCGGCGATCGTGGCGATCGGAACGCCGGCGCAGCAGCGGCTGTTGCGGCAGGACGAACGACGCGAACGCGACCTGATCAGCCTGAAGGTGGACATCGAAATCTGGGCCGAGCGGAACGAGGCGCTGCCGCCGAATTTGTCCGCGCTGGCTCGCCCCGGCTCGCGTCCGGCGATGCGCGATCCCTTCACGTCGCGGCCGTACGAATACGAAGTGCTGGGCGCCCGTCGCTACCGGCTGTGCGCGATGTTCGATAGCGACACGGCCGAGCGGGACGTGGGCGGCCAGTGGCGGCACCCGCGTGGGAGGCAGTGCTTCGACCTGAAGCTTCCCGATCCGGCGAAGGTCGAGCCCTGACGGGCAGGGACATCGGACGGCCCAGCATCGCCGCTCGAGCGGGCGGTGGATGTCACGGATCCCGTCCTTCGTCCGTCCTTGAAAGTAGGCTTCCCCGATTCGACTCCCCCATGTCCGCCACGCCCGACACCGCCTTCGAAACCCACCGCCCGCGCCTGTTCGCGCTGGCGTACCGGCTGCTGGGCAGCCGCAGCGACGCCGAGGAGGTCGTCCAGGACGCCTGGCTGCGCTGGCACCAGGCCGACCGCTCGGAGATCCGCGACCTGGAGGCGTGGCTGGTCACGGCCACCACGCGGCTGGGCATCGACCGCCTGCGCCAGGCGCGCAAGGAGCGCGAGGTCTACCCGGGCCCCTGGCTGCCGGAGCCGTTGACCATCGACGACACGCCCGGCCCGGAGCAGCAGGCCGACATCGCCGGGCAGGTTTCGCTGGCCTATCTCGCCGTGCTCGAGAAGCTCGGCCCCGAAGAGCGCGCCGCGTTCCTGCTCAAGGACGTGTTCGATTACGACTACCCGCAAATCGCCGAACTGCTCGGACACACCGAGGCGAACTGCCGGCAGATGGTGAGCCGCGCACGCACGCGCGTGCAAAGCGATCGCCAGCGTTTCAGCGTCGAACCGGACATGCACCGGCGCATGCTCGAACGCTTCATGCACGCCATGCAGCACGGCGATCGCGACGCCATCGTCGCGCTGCTGCGCGCCGACGCGCGCATGGTGGCCGACGGTGGCGGCAAGGCCACGGCGGTCGCGCGTCCTCTGGAGAGCGCGCAGCGCATCGCGGATCTTTTCTGGGCCGTCGCGCGCCGCACCGAAGGCCTGGCCGACCTGCACCTGGGCCACGTCAACGGCGAGCCGGCACTGCTGCGCTTCGAGAACGGCGTGCTGCATTCGATCATCACCGTCTCGCTCGATGACGAAGGCCGCATCGACCAGGTGCTGTCGGTGCTCAACCCCGACAAGCTGCGTGCATTGCACTAGGAAATCGTTCGCCTGGGTTGTCACAGGACGGAGCCCACGCTCGTCCTTGTACATGAAGCGGCCGTCGTGGCCGCCAACATGAGAGACGACCATGAACGCTGCCACCCATATCGACTACACCGTCCACGCCTCGGAGGCTTTCCAGCATCTGCTCAAGCTCAGCACCGGCCTGCACAAGGGCCCGCTGGGCAGCAAGCTGGTCGAGCTGGTCTCGCTGCGCGTGTCGCAGATCAACGGCTGCGTGTACTGCCTGGACATGCATTGCGTGCTGCTGCGCAAGATGGGCGAAAGCCAGCGCAAGCTCGACACGCTGGCCGCGTGGCGCGAGAGCCCGCTGTTCGACGCGCGCGAGCGCGCCGCGCTGGGCTGGGCCGAAACGCTCAACGCCATCGGTGCCGCGCAGGTGCCGGACGAGGCGCTGGAACAGGTGCGCGCGCACTTCGACGAGCGTGAGCTGTCCGAGCTGACCTTCGCCGTCGCCGCGATCCGCGCCTGGAACGTGCTCAACGTCGGTCTGCGCAAGCCGCTGCCGGAGGCCTAAGCCGCGAGGCAGTTCTTCCTCCCCCTGCGAGCAGGGGGAGGGAGATCAGTTCCCCATCCGCAACGTCGTCGTGGTGCCGCGGCCTTCGTCCGAAGCGATGTCGAGCTTCCAGCCCAGGTGTTCGCACAGTCGCGAGATGAGATCCAGGCCGATGCCGCCGCCGTCGCGTCCGCCGCCGCGCGCGACGCGTGCATAGATCTGCGCGATTTCCTCCGGCGTCATGCCGTGGCCCGGATCGTCGATGATCACCGTTGCCGGCGTCTCCAGCCGGATCGTGATGCGCCCGCGATCGCTGTGCTCGATCGCGTTGCGCAGCAGATTGCCGATGGCCGCCTGCACGATGGGCAGCGGCGCCAGGATCTCGCACGCGGGCAGGGCGACGATGTCGAGGCGAAGGTCCTTGTCGCGCGTGAGGTGGCGATGGTCCTCGACGATCTCGGGAATCAGCTGATCCAGCTCGACGCGATCGTTCGAACGCGCCAGTCGCGCGGGATCCTTCGCCAGCACCAGCAGCAGCGAGACCAGTTGCTCCACCTCGCGCGTGGTGCGCTGGATGCGCATGAGCTGGCCGCGCACGGCGTCGGGCAAGTGCGGTTGCTGCAAGGCGTTCTCCGCCGCGCCGCCGATCACCGCCACGGGTGTGCGCAGCTCGTGGCTGGCGCTGTCGATGAACACGCGCTCGCGTTCGACGAAGCGGTCATTGCGCTGCAGGTAGTCGTTGAGCGCGTCGGCGATCACCACCAGCTCGGAACTGGCCGACGGCGACGCGTGGATGCGCTGCCCCGACTGGTCGGGACGCAGTGCCGCGATAGCCTGCGCCATGTCGCGAAGGGGGCGGACGAGGCGGTTCACACTCCAGGCGATGGCGATGCCGAGCAGCGCGATCAAGGTCACAGCGGAGCCGACGACCGTCAGGCCCATGTCGAACTCGCGTTCCTCCAGGTCGGTGATGTCCAGGGCGAGGATCAGCGGACGTCCATCGACTTGGCGCACTAGCGCGACGCGCTCCACGCCGTCGAGGATGATCTCGTCGTACACGCCCGGCGCGACGCCGCGCAGCGGTGCGGGCACATCGCGCGGATCGCGTCCGTCGTAGAGCGCGATGCTGCGCGTGTTCGTCCAGCGGTAACCGGGGTCCTGTCGGCGCAGTTCGAGCAGATGGTCCATTTCCGAATCGAGCAGCGTCTGCCAGACCAGCCGTTCGGCGTGTTCGTTGACCACGAAACCGTGCACGACCACCGCGACGCTCAACACCACCACATAGCCGAACAACGCCAGCAGGATGCGCCGGCGCAGGCCGGACCGGGTCTTGCTCATTGCAGCGCTTCCTGCTCATTGGAGGAGGTGCTGGCCGATGCGACGATGCGATAGCCCACGCGCGGCAAGGTCTGGATCAGCTTCACCGGGAACGGGCCGTCGACGCTGCGCCGAAGTTCGTAGATGTGCGAGCGGAGCATGTCGCCGTCGGGCGGGTCGTCGCCCCACAGCGCGTGTTCGAGACGGTCGCGCGTGACCGCCGCCGGACTGGCCAGCATCAGCGTTTCCAGCAGCTTGCGGCACGCCGGGTAGAGGTGCAGCAGGCGTCCATCGCGCGTGACCTCCAGCGTGCCCGTGTCCAGGCGCAGGTCGCCGACCTGCAGCACCTTGTTGCGGCCGCGCCCGCGCGCGCGCGCGACCAGTGCCTCCAGCCGCACTTCCAGCTCGGGCAGATGGAAGGGTTTGGTGAGGTAGTCGTCGGCGCCGGCGCGGAAGCCGGCGATCTTGTCGGGCAGTTCGTCGCGCGCGGTGAGCATCAGCACCGGCGTGTCGCGCCCGGCTTCGCGCAGGCGGCTGAGCACTTCGCGGCCATCCATGCGCGGCAGCATCCAGTCCAGCACGATGACGTCGAATTCCATCGTGATCGCCAGGTGCAGCCCGGTGGGGCCGTCGGGCGCGGCATCGAGCGTGTAGCCGCGCGCGTCGAAGTACTCGAACAGGTTGGCGACCAGGTTGTGGTTGTCTTCAACGACCAGCACGCGCATGGGCGATCCGTCCTCGGCGATTCACGGCGCGGGCGCGCCGAGGCGGCATTGTGCGCCTTCGCGCGTGGGAATCCTGTCGGAGTCCGATGCCGCGCCCTGATCGCGAAACGACGCATGAACGGCGATGTGCCGTGGCCGCGAAGTCCGACCGGTTTCCGACGACGCGCCCCCGAGCATTCGCACCGTTCCCGGCCATCGGCCCTCGATGCGTGCAGTCATGATCAGCGTGTTTTCCCTCGGCACTTCCGGCATCGCGCCGGTTCCGCGACCCACCCCGCGTTCCGCCTTGCCCAGCCTTCAACCCGGCGACGGTCCGCGTCTGGTGTGGACGCATGCGGTGCTGCCGGCGTTGCTGGTCGCCGCGCTGCTGGCGCTGGCGATGGCAGGCGGTGGCGATCAGTGGCTGGCCGATCGGTTGTACGCGCTGCAGGGTGGGCACTGGGTCCTGCGGGACGCCTTCCTGACGCAGGGTATCGCGCACCGCGCGGGGCGCGACGTTGGCATCGCACTGTGGCTGACGCTGCTGGTGGCGTGGGTGGTTTCGCAACGACGCGACGCCTGGTCGCACCTGCGCGATCCGCTGGCGTACCTGCTCGTCGCCACTGCGCTGTCGATGCTGTGCGTGGCGTGGATCAAGTCCTGGTCGAACATGGACTGCCCGTGGGACCTGCTGCGCTACGGCGGCGATCGTCCCTACATCGGACTGTGGACGGTGCGGCCGGTGGGCCTGCCGCGCGGCGCGTGCTTTCCCGCCGGTCACGCCAGCGGTGGATATGCGTGGTTCGCGTTGTACTTCTTCTTCGGCGCGGTGCGGCCGCGCTGGCGCTGGGCCGGGTTGGCGATCGGATTCGCGGCCGGTCTGATGTTCGGCATCGCGCAACAGCTGCGCGGCGCGCATTTCGTCTCGCACGACATCGGCACGGCGGCGATCTGCTGGGCGGTGTCGCTGGCGACGTGGTGGGCGTTCCGACCGCGCCTGGTGCGGGCGCGTTGGCTCGCGGCCGGCCTCGGCACGCAGTCGGGAGCGGCGGCATGAGCTCGATCGTCCGCCACCGTCCCTTCGACGAGGCGCTGCGCGGCCTTCGCCGGTTGTCGTCGTTGCGACCGGAGATGACGGTCGAACGGCTCGCCTTCCTCGTGGCCGCGTTCTTCACCGTGTTCTGCAACGGCGCGTTCTTCCGCGCGGTGGCGGCGACCGGCACCCTGCACGGGCCCAAGGGCTGGCTGACCGCGCTCAGCCTGGTGCTGATGGTGGGCGCGCTGAACATGCTGCTGCTGTGCCTGCTGCTCAATCGCTGGACGTTCCGGCCGGTGTTG
The DNA here is from genome assembly GCF_038446665.1 of Lysobacter sp. FW306-1B-D06B. Classification (NCBI taxonomy): domain Bacteria; kingdom Pseudomonadati; phylum Pseudomonadota; class Gammaproteobacteria; order Lysobacterales; family Lysobacteraceae; genus Lysobacter; species Lysobacter sp. FW306-1B-D06B. The sequence goes on from NZ_CP151802.1 coordinate 2,500,420, forward strand.
ACCGTGCTGTTGCCGGTGACCGCGCTGGCGGCGCACTTCATGAGCCAGTACACGGTCTATCTCGACCCCGACATGCTGCGCAACATCCTGCACACCGACGGCAAGGAGTCCGGCGAGCTGCTTTCCTTGGGCATGCTGCCGAGCCTGCTGGCGCTGGGGGTCGTGCCGACGCTGCTGGTGTGGCGCGTGCGGCTGCGCCCGCGGTCGGTGGGGCGCGGCGTGCTGGTGCGGTTGTCCTGCATCGTGCTTTCGTTGCTGGTGGCGTGCGGGGCGATGATGGTCTCGTTCCAGGATCTGTCCGCGCTGATGCGCAATCACAAGGAAGTCCGCCACCTGATCACGCCAGGCAATTACCTCGTGTCGCTGGTGCGCGTGCTCCAGCACGACGGCGCACGCCGCCACGAACCCAAGGCGCCCATCGGCGTGAACGCGCGCGTCGTCGGTCGCGGGCCCAGTGCGAAGCCGCGCCTGGTGGTGCTGGTGGTGGGCGAAACAGTCCGCGCGCAGAACTGGGCTCTCAACGGCTATGCGCGCCAGACCACGCCGCAGCTGCGTGCGATCGGTCCGATCAACTTCACCGACGTGACGTCCTGCGGCTCGGCCACGGAAGTCTCGGTGCCCTGCATGTTCTCGCCCTATGGTCGCGCGCACTACGACAAGGACCGCATCGAGCATTCGCAGTCGCTGCTGAACGTGCTTGATCACGCGGGCATCGCCACGCTCTGGCGCGACAACCAGACCGGCTGCAAGGGCGTGTGCGAGGGACTCCCGTTCCAGTCGTTCGAGCATGCGCGCGATCCCGCGGCCTGCACGGCCGAAGGTTGCCTCGACGAAGTGATGCTGCACGGCCTGTCGGAGGAAGTTGCGCGTCGGCCCGGCGACATGGTGGTCGTGCTGCACCAGTTGGGCAGCCACGGGCCCAGCTACGCGCATCGCTATCCCGCGCGTCTTCGCCGTTTCACGCCGACCTGCGAAACGGCCGACCTGGGCGACTGCACGCGCGATGAGATCGTCAACGCCTACGACAACTCCGTGCTCTACACCGATGATTTCCTCGCGCGAACGATCCGCTTCCTCGCCGAGCAGTCCGCGCGCGACACCGCGCTGATCTACGTGTCCGACCACGGCGAATCGCTCGGCGAGAACGGCCTGTACCTGCACGGCGTGCCGTACGCGATCGCGCCGGACACGCAGACGCACGTGCCGATGGTGATGTGGCTCTCCCCCGGCATGGCGGCCGAACGCGACATCGACATCGCCTGCATGAAGCGCGAAAGCCACGAGCCGGTGAGTCAGGACAACCTGTTCCACTCCGTGCTCGGCCTGATGCAGGTGCGCACGCCGGAGTACGACGCGACGCTGGACCTGTTCGACCGCTGCACGCCCCACGGCTGAGGCCGCCTCCCGCGCCGCGTCGCGTTCGTCATGACGCGGCGCCCAAGCGCGAACCGTGGCCGCTGGCAAGTGTCGGCAGTGGGCCGCCGCATGGCAGGCGTGCGGCTCTGCGTCCGTGCGCCATCCTGCGTACGATCGAGGAGATCGGACGATGTCGAAGACGATGGCGTGGTGTGCAGGCGGGTTGCTGGCCCTGGCGATGAGCCCGGTCGCGGCGGCTGAATTGGGCGTACTCGCGCCCGTACTCGCCGACGGGCAGCCACAGGTGCAGGCGGACCCGGCCGGACGGCCGGCGCCAGTGGTCACGCGTGTCACGTCTGGTGCGCTCTACGAGCAAGTGCAGCGCGAGGCTCGCGACGGCTTCGTGGCCACCGTGCTGGCGTTGGACGAAAGCGCGCAGCGCATCGCCGGCGCGCGCACGCGGGTGCCGACGTGGTTGTATCTCTCGGCCGAGGACGGCGGCTTCGCGCGCCGTGGCTTCTGGCTGGAAGAGAACGGCCGCCGCCGTTTCGTTGACGAATTGTTCGTCGATCTCGTCGTCGATGCCGACATCGTGGCCGATGGCGGCTTCGAGGAAATCTTCACCCACGAGATGGGCCATGTATTCCTGCGTCGGCTGATGCCCGGCCTGCCGTACGGCTGGTCGCGCACGCCGCACAGCAGCATGAGCGTCACCGATTACCCGACCGCGTTCGACGAAGGCTTCGCCACGCATTTCCAGGGACTGGTGCGGCGGTACTCGCGCAATCCGCGCCTGGAGAACCTGACGCTGGGCCTGGACGCGAAGCCCTTCGTGCCGTTCTGGCTGAGCAATCTCGATCGCGTCGGCCGCATCGACGGCGTGCGTCGCAACCTGTTCGTGCAGCAGCAACTGGTTCCGTCCGGCAGCGACGCGGAAGCCTGGTCGCGCGCCAACGAAAGCACCGCCTTCGACATGGCGCGGCTGAAGAACGGCCAGCAGATGATGTCGTCCGAAGGCGTGATCGCCACGCTGTTCTACCGCTGGCTGGTGCCGGGCGAGGGCTCGCGCGAGGCGATCGTGGCGCGCTACTCGCAGCTGTTCCGCACGCTTGCGCGTTCCGATGGCTGGACGATCCGTTCGGATTCGCCGGTGTTCCTCGATGTCGTCGACCACTACTGCGCCGACGTGCCCGCCGACTGCGCGCGCGTGCGCGGCGTCGTGCTCGACACGACCTACGGCGCCACCGCCGATGCCGCCATGCCGCGTGCGACCGAAGCGATGGCCGAGCGCGGACGTATCGGCGACATGGCCGGGTTCATCGCGGGCCTCAAGCCGGCACGGGCGCAGATGGCGCAGCTGCAGGCGCGCGTGGCGCAGCAGCCGGCGCTGCTGCGCGCCACGCTCGGACCGGACCTGTGGCTGCTCGGCCGCACGCCGGTGAAGTTGCCGGGCATGCCGTCCCAGGACGTAGCGGTGAACCTCAACACCGCCGAAGCCGAGCAACTGCGCACCTTGCCGGGCATCGACGCGGCAATCGCGCAGCGCGCACTGCTCAGCCGGCGCGAGGAGGGCGTGTTTGCAGATGTCGCCGATTTCGCGAGACGCGCCGGCCTCGACGCCGCACAGCGCGCCGCGCTGGAATCGGCGGCGCGTGCGCTGGAAAAGGACGGGCTGAACGAGCGTCGCTAGGGCGTCGCGGTGGCGGGTTCGAACAGATCGCTCTGCGCGACGCTTTCCTCGTCGCGATCGATGAACCCCGACAGGCCCACTCCCACCAGCCGATAGCGCGTGTCCGCGGGCAGCGGCACGCGCGCGCGCAGATCGCAGGCGATGCGCGTGAGTTGCTCCACGCTGGCCGGGCGCTCCGGTGGCGTGAAGCTGCGGGTGAGGATGCGGAAGTCGGCCGTCTTGAGCTTGAGCACGATGGTGCGCGCGATGCGGTCGGGATCGCGTTCCAGCTCACGCGAATACCCGTCCCAGGTCTTGCCGGCAAGACGCTCGATATGCGCCTCCACTTCCTCCAGAAGCAGGTCGCGCTCGAAGGTGTCTTCGGAGGAGATCTGCAGGGTAGGGCGCTCGGGTTCGACCGGATGGTGGTCGATGCCCAGCGAGAGCTCGTGCAGGCGCCGGCCCCAACGGCCGAAGCGCGATTCCAGTTCGGCGTCCCCGAGCGCGCGCAGGTCGGCGACGGTGGCGATGCCCAGTTCCTCCAGTTTCTGCTCCATGACCTTGCCCACGCCCGGCAGGCGGCCGACGGGCAGCGGCGCGAGGAAGGCTTCGACCTGATGCGGGCGGATCACGAACAACCCGTCCGGCTTGCGCCAGTCGGAGGCGATCTTGGCCAGGAACTTGTTGGGCGCGACACCGGCCGAGGCGGTGAGGTGCGTCTCCTCGCGAATGGCCTCGCGGATGGCCTGCGCGGTGGCGGTGGCGGTGGGAAGACCGGTCTTGGTCGCGCTCACGTCCAGATAGGCCTCGTCGAGCGAGAGCGGTTCGATGAGGTCCGTGTGGCGGGCGAAGATCTCGCGCACCTGTCGCGAGACGGCCTTGTAACGCGTGAAGTCCGGCGGCACGAACACCGCCTGCGGGCACAGGCGCTCGGCGCGGATCGCCGGCATCGCCGAGCGCACCCCGAAGCGGCGTGCCTCGTAGCTGGCCGCGCACACCACCGAGCGCGCCCCGCGCCAGGCGACCACGACCGGCCGCCCGCGCAACGAGGGATCGTCCCGCTGCTCGACGGACGCGTAGAAGGCGTCCATGTCGACATGCACGATCTTGCGGGGCGGAACGGACACGGGCGGCAGCGCATGGGGCGCCTCGGGGGCGCGTTAGTCAAAATACTAACGCGCGCCCCGCATCCCGTCATCCCGGCGGAGGCTAGATCGGGCGCCGAGTCCTGCCGCATCCGCGCCCATGCCGTCGTCCCCGCGTAGGCGGGGACCCAACTGTGAGGGCATCACGCCTTCCGGAGGACGCAATGACGGCGGTCAGTTGGATTCCCGCCTGCGCGGGAATGACGGCAGGGGCGGAGGGCAGTTGCTTGCGGATAGGGCCATCTCAAGACGGGACTACACAACCTCGGCGTAGACCGCTCCCGCATCGCGAACGCCTTCGCGGCGACCGCGTGCGTGTTCCGACAACTGCCGCCGCATCGCTTCGAACGCATCGTGCACGGCGACGTAGACGTCCTCGTGGCGATGATCCTTCGGCGGTGTGCGCCCGGCTTCGAACGTTGCGCCGGACGTCACTGCGTGAACATGCACGGCATACCGGTTTCCATGCTGGTGCCGGTGCTCCGCATGACGCACCGCGACATCGCAGGACTGCAACTGCGGTGCGAACTGCCACAACTTCGTCGCATGGCGATGGATGGTGTCGCGCAGTGCCCCGGATACGGGCATGCCTTCGAAGCGGATCGTGACGTCGTGTCGCATGTGGACCTCGCTGTGTTGAACCCAAGTCCATTTGCGCGCCCGTGCGATGGCATGTCAGCTTGAAACTTCCCCATGGCCGCGTGCATGGTGGCGGTGCATGATGGTGGACTGGCGATACGCCCGATGAGCACCTATTCCCTCGAATCGCTGTTCGCTCCCGCCTCCGTCGCCGTGGTCGGCGGCAGTCCGCGCGAGCGTTCCATCGGCCGCGCCGTGCTGCGCAATCTGCAGGCCGGTGGTTTCACCGGCGCCATCGGACTGGTGAACCCGCGCCACCGCGAGATCGAGGGCGTCGCCTCCGTGGCGCGACTGGCGGACCTGCCGTTCGTGCCGGAGCTGGTCGTCATCGCCACGCCCGCCGCGATGGTCCCCAAGTACGCGAAGGCGGCGGCCGAACACGGCGCATCCGCCGCGGTCGTGCTGAGCACGGGGCTCGGGCAGGGCGAGGGTTCGCTCGCGGCGGAACTGCAGGCGATCGCCCGCGAGCACGGCCTGCGCCTGGCCGGCCCCAGCAGCCTGGGCGTGATCGCGCCGCACGCGAGGCTCAACGCCAGCTTCGCCGCGCACACGCCGCCGCCGGGCGACATCGCCCTGATCTCGCAATCGGCCGCCATTGCCGCCGCGCTGGTCGAATGGGGCGCAGGGCGTTCGATCGGCTTCTCCGCGGTGGCCGCGCTGGGCGACGCACTCGACGTGGACTTCGCCGACCTGCTCGACTACTTCGCGCGCGATCGCCATTCGCGCGCGATCCTGCTCTATGTCGAATCGATCCGCGATGCGCGCAAGTTCATGTCCGCCGCGCGCGCCGCCGCGCGCCTGAAGCCGGTGGTGGTGGTGAAATCCGGGCGGCACGCGCCGCGTCCGTCCGCGCCTGGCACGCACGCCGCCGCACTGGCATCGCCCGACGCCGTGTACGCGGCGGCCTTCCACCGCGCCGGCATGTTGCGCGTGCGCGCCTTGAACGAGCTGTTCTCCGCGGCCGAAGCCCTGAGCCGCGTCGAGACGCTGCCGGGCCGACGACTGGCGATCATGGCCAACGGCCGCGGCACCGGCGCGCTCGCCGCCGATCGCCTGCTCGACATGGGCGGCACGCTAGCGGTGCTGTCGGACGAAGCGCGCGAGGCCATGCGCCCGATCGCCTCGATGGCCTGGCCCGGCACGAATCCCGTGGATTTTTACGGCGACGTCGACAACGCCTCGTACCAGGCCGCGTTCCAGGCGCTGGCGTCCGATGCGGGCAACGACGCGCTGCTCGTGCTCAACGTGCCGACCGCGCTGATCGGTGCGGACAGCCGCGCCGCCGCGCTTGCGCAGGCGCGTGATGCCTTGCCGCGCCATCTCGCGCGCAAACCGGTGTTCGCGGTGTGGCTCGGCGCGGACGATGCGGCCGCCGATCGCCTCAACGCCGCGCGCATTCCCAACTACCCGACCGAAGCCGACGCCGTGCGCGGCTTCATGTACCTGGTGCGCCATCGCGAAGCGCGCCTGACGCTGATGGAGACGCCGCCCAGCCTGCCCGACGACCTCGTCGTCGACACGTCCACGGCGCGCGCCATCGTCGAAGGCGCGATCGCGCAAGGGCGGCGCTGGCTCGATCCGGTCGAAGTCACGCGTGTGCTGCGCGCCTACGACATTCCGATCACGCCGGTCGCGCGGGCGCGCGATGCGGACGAAGCCGCGCGCGTGGCGGCGCCGCTGCTCGCCGAGGGTCTGCAGGTCGCGGTGAAGATCCTCTCGCCCGACATCGACCACAAGTCCGACGTCGACGGCGTCCGCCTCAACCTCTTCAGCGAACAGGCCGTGCACGAGGCCACCGCGTCCATTCTGGCGCGCGCCCGCGACGCACGTCCGCACGCGCGCATCGAAGGCGTCACGGTGCATCCGATGATCACCCGCCCCAAGGCGCGCGAACTGATCGCCGGCATGGTGGACGACGAGACCTTCGGCCCGGTGATCGTGTTCGGTCGCGGCGGCACCGCGGTGGAAGTGATCGACGACAAGGCGCTCGCGCTGCCGCCGCTGGACCTTCGCCTGGCGCACGAGATGATCGGGCGCACGCGCGTCTCGCGCATCCTCAAGGCCTACCGCGACGTGCCCGCCGCCGACGAGCGTGCCGTCGCGCTGATGCTGGTGAAGCTGGCGCAGCTGGTCGGCGACGTGCCGGACATCCGCGAGGTCGACATCAACCCGTTGCTGGCCGACAAGGACGGCCTGATCGCGGTGGACGCGCGCATCGGCGTGTCGCCCTCGCGCCTGCTGCACAAGGGGCCGGGCCATCCGCGTTTCGCGATCCGTCCGTATCCGAAGGAGTGGGAGCGCGAGATCGTCCTGTCCGATGGCGCGACGGCGTTCGTGCGCCCGGTGCGTCCGGAGGACGAGGAGATGTTCCGCGCCTTCTTCGGCCGCGTCTCCGATGAAGACCTGCGCATGCGCTTCTTCCAGACGGTGCGCCATTTCAGTCACGAGTTCATCGCGCAGCTGACGCAGCTCGACTACGCGCGCTCGATCGCGCTGGTCGCCATCGAGCCGGCGTCGGGCGAAATGCTCGGCGCTGTGCGCCTGCATGCGGACGCGAACTACGACAAGGGCGAGTACGGCATCCTGGTGCGATCGGACCTCAAGGGCCACGGCCTGGGCTGGCGGCTGATGCAGATCATGATCGAGTACGCGCGCTGGCTCGGCCTGCGTTCGATCGAGGGCGAGGTGCTGCAGGAGAACCGCACGATGATCGAGATGTGCCGCGCGCTGGGGTTCTCGGTGGTGACCCATCCGGACGATCCGAGTCTGGTGACGGTGTCCTTGCCGATCACGGATGCGGTGAAGTCCGTTTAGAGGTGATCTCGGCGAAAGCCGGGATCCAACCATGTAGCCCGGGTAAGGCCGAAGGCCGCACCCGGGGCGCGTCACGGATCGACGGTGCGGCGACGTTGAACCCGGGTGCGCTTCGCTTACCCGGGCTACGCGTTGGCGCGGCCCGATAACCTCACACCCATCCCGTCGCATAGAACACTCCGATCACCACGAACACCGCCGTGGTCTTGATCAGCGTGATCGCGAAGATGTCCTTGTACGCCTGCCGGTGGGTGAGGCCGGTCACCGCGAGCAGCGTGATCACCGCGCCGTTGTGCGGAAGCGTGTCCATGCCGCCGGACGCCATCGCGGCCACGCGGTGCAGGACTTCCATCGGAATGCCGGCCGCGTTCGCATTGGCGATGAAGGTTTCCGACATCGCCGCCAACGCGATGCTCATGCCGCCGGAAGCCGAACCCGTGATGCCCGCCAGCGCGGTCACGGTGACGGCCTGGTTCACCAGCGGATCGGGAATGGCAGCCAGTGCGTTGGCCACCACGAGAAAGCCGGGCAGGGCGGCGATGACAGCGCCAAAACCATACTCCGATGCGGTGTTCATCGAGGCCAGCAGTGCGCCGCCGATGGCCGACCGGCTGCCTTCGACGAAGCTCGCCATCACCGGCTTCCACGCGAACGCGAGCACGGCCAGGATGCCCAGCAGCAGCGCGCCCTGCACGGCCCAGATCGCGGCGATCTTCGACACTTCCTGCACCACCGGCGCGGCGCCGCCGATGACGGCCGGATCGAAGCTGTGGCTCTCGCCGTAGAAGCGCGGGATCGCCGAAGTCAGCAGTTTGTTCGACACGCCCACCAGCACCAGCGGCGCGATCGCGATGAGCGGATGCGCGAGTTGCTGGCCGGTGAAGGGCGCGGGTTCGTTGACCAGGCCGGTGCCATAGCCTTCGCCGCGCGCGAGCGCGACGCGACGGCGCCAGTCCAGGTAGAACAGGCCGACGATGAGGATGAACACACCGCCCACCGTGCCCAGCACCGGCGCCGCCCAGGTGTTGGTGCCGAAGAACGTGGTCGGGATGATGTTCTGGATCTGCGGCGTGCCCGGCAGCGCGTCCATGGTGAAAGTGAAAGCACCCAGCGCGATGGTGCCGGGGATCAGGCGCTTGGGTATGTCGCTCTGGCGGAACAACTCCGCTGCGAACGGGTACACCGCGAACACCACCACGAACAGCGACACGCCGCCGTAGGTCAGCAGCGCGCACACCACCACGATGGACAACATGGCCCGGCCGGCGCCGAACAGGCGCAACGTGGCGGCGACGATCGACTTGGAGAACCCCGACAGCTCGATCAGCTTGCCGAACACCGCGCCGAGCAGGAACACGGGGAAATACAGCTTCAGGAAGCCGACCATCTTGTCCATGAACAGGCCGGTGAACATCGGCGCGACCAGCGACGGATCGGTCAGCAGCACCGCGCCCAGCGCGGCCACCGGCGCGAACAGGATGACGCTGTAGCCGCGGTAGGCCACGAACATCAGGAAGCACAGCGCGGCCAGCACGATCAGAAATGCCATTGGGTTCCCCGAAGCCAGTGGAGTACTGCGGTCGTCGCTTCCGATCCGTCATCCCCGCGAACGCGGGGATCCAGTGCCTTCGCGCGACGTTCAAGTCGCTGGATTCCCGCGTTCGCGGGAATGACGGGCTTGGAGGCCCGCGGTCATCCCGGTGAGTGGGAAGACGGGGCCAGTCTCCGCAGCCCCGCCGATCGTTGGCATTGTCCGAAGGTACAGGAGCGGTCTTTGGACCTTGCGCTCTAGGCTTGCCTCCATGACGGGGAGGGCCGTCGTCCATTTCGTCCGCCGGCAACACACGGTGGACGTCCTTGAACGAGTTGGGGGAGGAGCGTCGAGATGATCAAGCAAAAGAGCACCCGCACCGGATTGAGCATCGCCATCGGCATGGCCATCACTGCCGCGCTGCTGGCCCCGACCGTGCATGCGCAGGAAACCGTCGCCGCGCAGGGCGAGGAAGCCACCACGCTCGGCGGCGTCACCGTCACCGCGCGCAAGCGCGAGGAAACGCTGCAGGAAGTGCCGGTCGCCGTCACCGCGTTCACCGCCGACGCGCTGGACCAGCTCAACATCGAGGACCTCAGCGACCTCGACGCGCAGGTGCCCAACCTCACCATCTACGCCGCGCGCGGCTCGTCCAGCACGATCACCGCCTACATCCGCGGCGTCGGCCAGTCCGATCCGCTGTGGGGCGTGGACCCGGGCGTGGGCATCTACATGGACGATGTCTACATCGCCCGTCCGCAGGGCGCGCTGCTGGACGTGTTCGACGTGGAGCGCATCGAAGTGCTGCGCGGCCCGCAGGGCACGCTGTACGGCAAGAACACCATCGGCGGCGCGATCAAGTACATCTCGCGCGGCCTGAGCGTGGAGCCGGACGGCCAGGTGTCGGTGACGGTGGGCAACTACAACCAGCTCGACGTGCGCGCCGCCGCCAGCGGTTCGGTGGGCGATGGCGCGCTGCGCGGCCGCCTGGCCGTGGCCAGCCTCAACCGCGACGGTTTCGGCGACAACCTGTTCAGCGGCCAGGAAGTGAGCGACAAGGAAATCCTCGCCGCGCGCGGCCAGCTCGGCGCGTACGTGAACGAAAACCTCGACATCCAGTTCGCCTTCGACTGGATGGACGACCAGTCCGGCGTGCGCGGCGCAAAGATGCTCGCGCCCAACCGCTTCGCGCCGGGCATCGCGCCGCTGGATTCGCGCTACGACATCCGCAGCGGCATGCCCAACGTCAACGACACCGAGATGAAGGGCGCTTCGGCCACGGTGAACTGGCGCGTGAACGACGACTGGGCGGTGAAGTACATCCTCGCCAAGCGCGAGTCCGACACCGAGACCAACATCGACTTCGACACGCTGCCCAACAAGATCGCCGACGTGAAGGCGTTCTACAGCGACGAACAGGTCAGCAACGAGTTGCAGGTGAACTACGACGGCGGCGGTCGCAGCCGCGGTGTCGTCGGCCTGTATTTCTTCGACGGCCAGGCCGGCGGGCAGGTCCTCAACAACTTCTTCAACGCGTCCTTCGGCGACACGCAGGGCACGATCTACACCGACCAGTGGGCGCTTTACGCGGACTGGACGTTCGACCTGACCGACAAGCTCAAGCTCGACGTCGGCGCGCGCTACACCGACGAACGCAAGCATGCCGTCGTGCTCAACCGCTGCTACACCGATGCCACCTTCTCCACGCTGGCGGTGCGCTGCGCGGCCAACAACCCGACGCCGATCGCGGCCAACTTCGACAAGCGCATCGGCTTCGAGAACACCTCGCCGAAGGTCTCGCTGGACTACCAGATCACGCCGGACATCATGATCTACGGCCTGGCCTCGCGCGGCTTCAAGTCGGGCGGCTACAACATCCGCGCGCAGGCCACGGCAGTGCCGCGTTCGGCCGAGCCGTTCGACGACGAGTCGGTCGACAGCTACGAGATCGGCAGCAAGATGGCCTTCCTCGACCAGACGCTGTTCCTCAACCTGGCCGCGTTCCACAACAAGTACGAAGACATCCAGCTGTCGGTGTTCACGTCTTACGACAGCAACGGCGACGGTGTGAACGACGCGTTCTTCGGCGACTTCACCAACGCCGGCTCCGGCACGGTGGAAGGCGTGGAAGTCGAATACCAGTGGCTGCCGACCAAGCACTGGCTGATCAGCGGCAACGTCGCCTGGCTGGACGCGAAGTACGACGAGTTCATCTACGCCGGTGTGAACATCGCCGACGAGCAGGAGTTCACCAACGCGCCCGAGTTCTCCGGTGCGCTGAACGTGGAGTTCCGCACGCCGCTGTCGAACGGCGGGGACATCTCCGCGCGCGTGGGCTACAGCTACCAGGACGATGTAGTCGCCACGACGGAGATCGTCCGCACCGGCGCGCTGCCGATCACGCAGGACGGCTACGGGCTGATCAACGCGGGCGTGATCTGGCGCCTGGACGACAACTGGTCGTTCTCGCTGCAGGGCACCAACCTGGCCGACAAGGAATACCGCACCACGGGCTACAACCTGAACGCCGCGCTGGGCGTGCTGACCGGGTTCTATGGTGCGCCGCGCCAGTACAGCCTGGCGGTGCGGTACGACTTCTGAGTCGGACCGGCTCTTTCCTCCGCCAACTGCTTTTCCCTTCTCCCTCCGGGAGAAGGTGCCCGAAGGCGGATGAGGGGAAACGAAGCGTCACGGTCTTTACCGTCAGTGCATTACTGCACTGCGGGTTGTCCCTTGACACTCCGTTGCCCCTCACCCCAACCCCTCTCCCGGTGGTAGAGGGGCTCCAGATCTTCTGAGAGGGCGGGCGAAGAAATCGAATGCGCGCCGCTTTCGCTATCCTGCAGCCATGAGCCGAACCGCGTGCCCATGCTGAGCTTCACCACCGTCGCCCTCGCCAGCCTGGCGTGGCTGGCGCTGATGTTCGGCACGGCGTTGTACGCCGAGCGCCGGCCGACCGTGCTGGCGCGGCAATGGCGCCATGTGTATGCGCTCTCGCTGGCGGTGCACTGCACCTCGTGGACCTTCTACGGCACCGTGACGCAGGCCGCGCGCTACGGCTGGCCGCTGCCGCCGACCTTCCTGGGCGCGATCCTGCTGTACGGACTGGCGATCGCCTTCATGGTGAAGCTCGTGCGCCTGTCGCGCGAGACGAATGCGACCTCGCTCGCCGACCTCATCGCCACGCGCCTGGGCAAGGACGCGTGGCTGGCGGCGACGGTGACGCTGATCGCCGCGCTGGGCCTGATCCCGTACATCGCGCTGCAACTGAAAGCCGTGGCGATGAGTTTCGCCATGCTCACCACGCGCACCGCCGAGGGCGCCGCCGCGCCGGCGTGGCAGGACAGCGCGCTGTACGTCGCGCTGGCGATGGCGTTGTTCGCGATGCTGTTCGGCACGCGCCGCGCGAGCGCTGCCGAGCACAACCGCGGCCTGGTGCTGGCGATGGCGTTCGAATCGGTGTTCAAGCTCGCCGCGATGCTGGCGCTGGGCGCGTTCGTCTGGTTCGGCCTGGGCGAGCTGCCGCAGGGCGCGACCGCACCGCCGCCGCCGCGCGCGGCCGATGGCTTCGCACCGCTGGTGCTGCTGGGCGCGCTGGCGATGTTCATCCTGCCGCACCAGTTCCACGTCGGCGTGGTCGAGTGCCGCGACGAGCGCGACGTGCGCACCGCGCGTTGGCAGTTTCCGCTGTACCTGGTGCTGATCGCGCTGCCGGTGCTGCCGCTGGCGACGGCGGGGCAGGCTCTGCTGGCCGGGACCGGCGTGCCGTCGGACCTGTACGTGCTGGCACTGCCGCTGTCGCAGGGGCAGGAAGGCCTGGCGCTGTTCGCCTTCCTCGGCGGCCTCAGCGCGGCGACCGGCATGGTGGTGGTGAGCACGCTCACGCTCAGCCTGATGATCGGCAACCACTGGTTCGCGCCCGGCCTGCTGCGCGGTGCGTGGTCGCGCAACGACGGCAGCGATCTGCGCGGAAGCGTGATCGCGCTGCGTCGCTGCGGCATCGTCGCGATCATGCTGCTGGCGTGGGCGTACAGCCGCCTGCTCGCGGGCAGCGACGCGCTGGCCGACGTGGGCGCGGTGTCGTTCTCGGCGCTGGCGACGCTGGCGCCGGTGCTGTGCTTCGCGGTGTGGCGACCGCAGACGCCGGCGCGCGCGGCGGTGATCGGGATCGTGGCCGGCTTCGCGGCATGGGCGTGGGTGCTGTTGCTGCCGATGACCTTCGAAGCGCGCGGCACGCCGCCGGCGTGGATCGACGCCGGGCCGTTCGGCATGGGCTGGCTCGCGCCCGACGGCCTGTTCGGGCTGACGGGCTGGAGCCGCCTGGGGCGCGCGGTCGGCGCGAGCCTGTTCGTCGGCACGCTGGCGACGGTGGTCGCGGCGTTGTGGCGGCGCGAGGCGCCGCGTCGCGCGCATCGCGGCCTGGACGTGCGCACGTTGCGCGACGCCGGCCTGCGCTTCCTGCCGCGCGAGCGCGTGGCGCAGCTGCTGGAAGACGGCCCGGGCGAGGGCCCGGTGCCGGCGCCCATCGAAGCGCGCATCGAGCGCGAACTGGCTGCGGTGTTGGGTTCGGCGTCGGCGCGTGTGCTGCTCGACGCGGCGCGACGCGCCACCGGGCACGACCTGGACACGGTCGCGGCGATCGTCGGCGAAGCCTCGGCCGACCTGCGCTTCAACCAGCGCGTGCTCGAAGCCGCATTGCAGAACATGAGCCAGGGCATCAGCGTGGTTGATGCCGACCTGCGCCTGGTCGCGTGGAATCGCCGCTACGCCGAGCTGTTCGATTTCCCGCCGGAGCTGCTGCAGGTGGGGCGCCCGATCGCCGAACTCTCGCGCTGGGCATTGCAGCGCCTGCCCGCACGCGCCTGGAGCGAACGCGAGCTGGAACGCGCACTGGAACGCCGCCTGGCCTTCATGCGCGCCGGCACGCTGCACCTGTCCGAGCGCGTGCTGCCCGACGGCAGCATCGTCGAGATCCGCGGCAACCCGATGCCGGGCGGTGGCTTCGTCGCCACCTTCACCGACGTCACCGCGTTCCGCCGCGCCGAGGCCGGTCTGATCATGGCGAACGAGACGCTGGAGCAGCGCGTCGTGGAGCGCACCGCGGATCTGGAAGTCGCCAAGCGCGAGGCCGAACGTGCGAACGAAGCCAAGAGCCGCTTCCTCGCCGCCATCGGCCACGACCTGATGCAGCCGCTGCACGCCGCGCAGTTGTTCGCCGATGCGCTGGGCCAGCAGGTGCACGACGCGCGCCAGCGCGAAACCGTGGCGCAGATTGGCGGCGCGCTGGATTCCACCAACGACCTGCTGACCGGCCTGCTCGACATGTCGCGACTGGAAGCCGGCGGCCTGGTGCCGCAGCCGCGCGCCTTCCCGCTGGCCGACGTGCTGGAGCCGCTGGCTTCGGAGTTCCGCGCGATCTCCGCTGCGCGTGGGTTGGCGTTCCGCTTTGTCGGCACGCGCGGCTGGACGCACAGCGATCCGCAGCTGCTGCGCCGCGTGCTGCAGAACTTCCTCGCCAACGCCGTGCGTTACACGCCGCGCGGCAGTGTGCTGCTGGGCGTGCGCCGTGACGGCGACGGGTTGCGCATCGAAGTGCACGACACCGGGCCCGGCATCGCCGACGACCAGCGGGCGGCGATCTTCGAGGAATTCCGTCGCGGCGAAGACGCGCCGGGGCAGGGATTGGGGCTGGGCCTGTCGATCGCCGAGCGCATCGCGCAACTGCTCGACGCACCGCTGTCGCTGCGCAGCCGGATCGGCGCGGGCACGGTGTTCGCGGTGCGCGTCGCGCAGGCAGCGCGTCCAGCCGCCGCGTCGCACGCCGTGGCGATGCGCGAAGACGGGCCGCTGCGCGTGCTGCTGGTCGACAACGATCCGTTGGCGATGGACGCGCTGGCGACCGTGCTGCAACGCTGGGGCTATGACGTGGTCACCGCGCTCGACGGCGTGGAAGCGGAGGCCGCGCTGCATCGCGCGCCGGCTGCGTTGTGGCTGTTCGACTACCACCTCGACGACGGCGATACCGGCGTACTGCTGACGCAGCGGTTGGCGTCGCAGTTCGGCGCGCGTCCGACGCTGATCCTCAGCGCCGATCGTGGCGAGGACGTGCGCCGCGCCGTGCATGAAGCGGGGTTGTCGCTGCTCGCCAAACCTGTGAAACCGCTGGCGTTGAAGTCGGTGCTCGACCGTGCGCTGGTGGCGCGGGAGCTCGAGTTGTCCTGACGCATTCGTAGCCCGGGTAAGCGCAGCGCACCCGGGTTTCCAGATCGGCTCACGGGTCGAAACCCGGGTGCGCTGCGCTTACCCGGGCTACGTGCTGGCGGCGCGGGAGTTGGAGTTGTCGTGAGGCGGGGCGTCCCTCAACGTCTCGAACCGACATTCTCGCAATCCGTCATCCCGGCGAAGGCCGGGACCCAGGCCGTCACGCGTGAAGACTTCCATTCCGTCATCCCAGCGAAAGCTGGGATCCATGTTGCTCTTGCCTGTCCATCTGCTTACCCGGCCTCGAACAGCCAAATGGATTCCAGCTTTCGCTGGAATGACGAGATGGAGCGGATGACGTGACAGCCTGGGTCCCGGCCTTCGCCGGGATGACGGCGATAGAGGGGCTGCAACGGACTGAAAATCAGGACGCCAACTGCCGCGCCGGATCAGCCAGTTCCAGTTCGCGCAGCACGACACTGGCCTGCGTGCGGTTGCGCACGCCCAGACGTTCGAAGATCGCCGACAGGTGCGCCTTCACCGTGCGTTCTTGCACGTCCAGGCGGTCGGCGATCTGCTTGTTGAGCAGGCCCTGCGCCACCAGCGTGAGCACGCGGAACTGTTGCGGCGACAGGCTCGCCAGGCGCGCGGCGAGGTCGGCGTCGCCGCTGTCGCTCTGCATGCGCGCCACCGCCGCACGCAGCGACGCGGGCAGCCATTGCTCGCAGGCGAGCACGGCGCGGATGGCGTCGCGCAGTTCGTCCAGGCCGGCGCTCTTGGGCAAGTAGCCGGCGGCGCCGTGGTCGAGCGCACGACGCACCACGCGCGGGTCGTCGTTGGCCGACACCACCACCACCGCCACGCCGGGGTACTGCGCGCGGATCGCCGCCAGCCCGGCCAGGCCGTGATTGCCCGGCATGTGCAGGTCGAGCAGGACCAGGTCGATGCCGCCGTCGGCCTCCAGCGCGGCGAGCACCGCATCGAGGCTGCCGGCTTCCTGGATCTCCGCCTCCGCCACGGCCTCCATCGCCGCCTGCCGCAGCGCGGCGCGGAACAGCGGGTGGTCGTCGGCGATCAGCAGGGTCGGCATGGCACCAGCCTAGCAAGCGTGCGCGCATCCGGGGCGGCGCCGTGCTGGTACGAAAGTACGATGGGCGTGGCGCAGGGCCTTGCTAGGCTCGCCGCATGAACCCGACCTGCGTCCGCATCGCCGTCGTCGCCGGGGCCGCGCTCGCGCTGGCCGCCTGTGCCACATCCCGTCCACGCATCGCGAAGGAGGCTGCGCCGGTGTTCTCGCAATCGCGCACGACCGAACATCGCGGCAACGACGACCTGCTCACCGGCGGGCTCGGGCTGGCGGGGTTGCGTGCGATCACGCCGCCCGCGTTCGCCGATGCCGAACATCCCACGCCGGCCGAACTGCGCCGTCGTGCGCTGTGGGCCAACTGGCGCGGCATCGCCGACCTCGCGCCGGGCGGCGGTTATGGCGAGCTCTACGGCAGCGTCGCCGCGGTGCCGGGCCGTGAGTTCAGCGCGTTCGCCACTGTCGCCGGTGCGAGCCAGCCGCACCGCGTGCTGGTGCAGATTCCCGATGCATTCGATGCGGGCAAGCGCTGCGTGGTGGTCACGGCTTCGTCGGGTTCGCGCGGCATCTACGGCGCGATTGCCGTGGCCGGCGCCTGGGGCCTGCCGAAGGGTTGCGCGGTGGCGTACACCGACAAGGGCGCGGGCACGGACTATTTCGACCTGGATGCGGGGCAGGGCGTGCGTGCGGACGGCACGGTCGTTGCGCGCGGCGAAGGCATGGCGTTCGAGCCGGTGACCACGGCGTCGTCCGGCGTGGCCTTCAAGCATGCGCATTCCAAAGACAACCCCGAGGCCGATTGGGGCCGCCACGTAAAGCAGGCGGCGCAATTCGCGCTGCAATCGCTGGACGCGGCATTTCCGCAGTCCGCGCCGTTCGATTTCGGCAATACGCGGGTGATCGCGGTGGGACTGTCCAACGGCGGCGGCGCGGTGCTGCGCGCGGCGGAACTGGACGGCGACTGGCTCGACGCCGTGGTGGCGGGCGAGCCGAACGTGTACGTCGAAGGCGCGCGTCCGCTGTACGACTACACGACGCAGGCGGCGCTGCTGATGCCCTGCGCGCTGCTCCACCTGCAGAACCTGCCGCAGCCGCCGTTGTCGGCGCAGGTCGCGCCGCTGTGGGCGCAGCGCTGCGCGGCGTTGAAGGCGAGCGGCGCGATCCAGGGCGACGACACCGCGGCGCAGGCGCGCTCGGCGTACGAAGCGATGAAAGCCGCCGGCTGGACCGACCAGGCCCTGCGCGCCGGTGCGCTGTCGGTCGGCTTCGATCTGTGGCGCGCGGTGGCGGTGACCTATGCGTCGGCCTACGGTCGCTACGGTTTCGGCGAACTGCCGTGCGGCAACCGCTACAGCGCGCTCGATGCCAATTTCAGCCCGCGCGCCGCCACCGCGGCCGAACGCGCGGCCTGGTGGTCGGACGCCAGCGGCATACCGCCCGGCGCGGGCGTGAACATCGTGGAACCCAACCCGACCTCGCCACTCACCACGCTGCAATGCCTGCGCGGGCTGTGGACCGGCGACGACGACAACGCCCGGCGGGTGAAGCAGGGCGTGGCGGAAACGCGCGCGGGCCTGCCGCGCGATGGTGTGCCGATGGTGGTCATCCACGGCACCGACGACGGCCTGATCCCGCCCGCCTTCAGCAGCGTGCCGTACGTGCGCGCGGCCCAGGCCGCCGGTCGCGACGTGCGCTACTGGCAGGTGCGCAACGCGCAGCATTTCGACGCGTTCCTGGGATTGCCGGACTACGGCGCGCGCTACGTGCCGCTGCTGCCTTACGTGTATGCGGCGCTGGATCGGGTGAGCGCGCACCTGGACGGTGGCGGTACGTTGCCGAGCGACGCGGTGATCGAAACGACGCCGCGCGGGGCGGGGAAGGCGTTGCAGGCGTCGGATCTGGCGATGCCGCGCGATTGACCCTTCTCCCGCTTGCGGGAGAAGGGGCCCGAAGAGCCTGCCCGGGACGTGATCCGGGGGTGGATGAGGGAGGCGGAGCCTCACGCGATGGCTGCGCGGTGCTGTAAGGCACTCGCTGCCCTGTGCAACGACTTCGTTGCCCTCACCCAAGCCCTTTCCCGCAAGCGGGAGAGGGGCTCTGGCCTGAGAGGGAGCTTTTGTCTGAAAGCCCCGTGCTTATCCTTTTGCCTCTTGCTGGCTTCACACCCGTTGCGGCACGCTGGGGGCTTCCCGCACACGGAGCGCCGCATGCCGCGTCGCCATTTCTCGATGTTGCGCGAGTTCCACCTCGCCGACTGGTTCACGCTGGCCAACGCCTTCTGCGGCACCGGCGCGATCTTCGCCGCGATGCGCTTCCTGCAGGACGGGGTGGTGAACGACCTGCTCATCGGCATGGCGCTTATCCCGCTGGCCTTCATCTTCGACGCGCTGGACGGACGCGTGGCGCGCTGGCGCAAGTCGGCGTCCACGCTCGGGCGCGAGCTGGATTCGCTGGCCGACGTGATCTCCTTCGGCGTCGCGCCCGCGGCCCTGGCCTATGCCTGCGGCCTGCAGGGCGGCTGGGACTGGATCGTGCTGAGCTACTTCGTCGGCTGCGGCGTGAGCCGCCTGGCGCGCTACAACGTCACCGCCGAGGCGCTGTCCGGCGGCGACGACAAGGTGAAGTACTTCGAGGGCACGCCGATCCCGACCAGCCTGGCGCTGGTGATCGTGCTGGCCGTCGCCGCCTCGCAAGGCGCGATCGGCGACAACCTGTGGCTGGGCATGGTCCAGCTGGGACCGTGGCAGTTCCATCCGCTGGTGCTGATGTTCGCGCTGTCGGGCTCGCTGATGATCAGCAAGACGCTGCGCATTCCCAAGCCCTGAGCGCCGCCGCGGCGCCTGTCACATGGGCGTGGTCGCGGCATTGATACCATCGCCGTCTTCCCCGATGGCGGTGATGGCGATGCAGGGCGTGGACGATCTTGAAGCGTGGGGCCGGCGTTACTGGAGCGCGTGGGGCGATGCCCTGCGTGCGACGCAGCCCCAGTCCTCCGGTACGGCGATGCCGGGCTGGAACGAAGCGATCGGCTGGTGGTCGCAGTTCGCGCGCGGTGGCCTGCCGCAGGGCGACGAGGCCGTGTCGCGCTTCAACGCGCAGGCGCAGGGCTGGTTCGGGCAGATGCAGCAGCTGGCGGCGCAGTTCGCCGGGCGCCAGGCGAATGCGGCGGATATCGCATCGGCGTGGAAACAGGCGCTGGGCGGCGACGGCGCCAACCCGTTCGCGCAGATGTTCGCCAGCATGCCGGGCAGTGCGCAGACCGATCCGTCGAAATGGTTCGAGGCGTTCGCACCGTGGCTGCAGTCGATGCAGCGCGAAGGGCGCTCGTGGCTGGATCTGCCCGCGTTCGGTTTCGCGCGCGAGCACCAGGAGCGCTGGCAGCATCTCGCCCAGGCGCAGATGGACATGCAATCGCAGAGCCAGGCCTACCAGACGCTGCTGGCCGAGGCCGGGCAGGACGCCTTCACGCGCTTCGAGCGAAAGCTGGAGGAGCGCAGCGCGCCGGGCAAGCAGCTGGACTCCGTGCGTGCGCTGTTCGACCTGTGGATCGACGCCGCCGAGGAGGCGTATGCGGACATCGCGTTGTCGCCGCGCTTCCGTGACGCCTACGCCGCGCTGGTCAACGCACAGATGACGCTGCGCGGCCGGATGCAGAAGGAAGTCGAGCAGCTGAGCACGCAGTTCGGCATGCCCACGCGGACGGAAGTGGATTCGGCGCATCGCAAGATCGTGGAGCTGGAACGCGAGCTGCGTCGACTGCGCGATGCGCTGCACGCGCGCGGGCCGTCGGAGGAAGCGCCGCGCGCCCCACGCGCCGCGCCTGCCGAACCGCCGCCGCGACCGGCCGCACCGCGCAAGGCATCGGCGGCGACGAAGCCTGCAAAGAAGGCGGTGAAGAAGACCGCTGCCAAGACCGCCGGCAAGACGGGGAGGGCGCGCTGATGGACGGATTCGGTCCACTGGGCTTCACGCCCGACACGCTGGCGCAGGAATCGCTCCGCTTCCAGGCCAAGCTGCGCGCCGGCCTGGACACGCTGCACCAGGTGCACGACATCGACTACGGCGCGACCGCGCGCGAGGAAGTCTGGCGCGACGGCAAGGTCGCGTTGTACCGCTTCCGCGGCGACCGTGCGCCGACCGCGCGCGTTCCGCTGCTGATCGTCTACGCGCTGGTGAACCGGCCGTACATGGTGGACCTTCAGAACGACAAGTCGATCGTGCGCGGCCTGCTCGAACGCGGCGAGGACGTGTACGTGCTCGACTGGGGCTACCCGGACCGCTCCGATCGCTATCTCGAGCTGGAGGATTACATCCAGCGCTACATCGGCGGCGCGGTGGATCACCTGCGCCGCGAGTACCGCATGGACGCAGTGAGCGTGCTGGGCATCTGCCAGGGCGGCGCGTTCTCGCTGTGCTACGCCGCGCTCAATCCGCACAAGCTGCGCAACCTCATCACGATGGTCACGCCGGTGGACTTCCACACCAGCGACAACATGCTGGGCAACTGGACGCGCGGGCTGGACGTGGATCTGTTCGTCGACACGCTGGGCAACGTGCCGGCGGATGTCATGAACTGGTGCTACCTCACGCTCAAGCCGTGGCGGCTGTTCGTGCAGAAGTACGTGGGCATGGTGGACGTGCTGGACGATCCGAAGGCGCTGGAGGATTTCCTGCGCATGGAGAAGTGGATCTTCGATTCGCCCGACCAGGCCGGCGAAGCGTTCCGCCAGTTCATCAAGCAGTTCTACCAGGGCAACGGTTTCATCAAGGGCGGCATCGACATCGGCGGGCGCGCGGTGGACCTGCGCCAGATCGAGGTGCCGATCCTCAACATCTACGCCGAACAGGACCACCTCGTGCCGCCGGCATCGTCGAAGGCACTGGAAGGACTGACCGGCACCGACGACTACAGCGAGCTGTCGTTCCGTGGCGGCCACATCGGCATCTACGTGTCGAGCCGCGCGCAGCGCGAAGTGCCGCAGGCGATCCACGACTGGTTGGCGCAGCGGGCGAAGTAGGGCGCAAAAGCCGTGAGTCCCGCGCAGGCGGGACGCCTGCGCCCAGTCGACGACACACGCGCCGTCGGCGGCATGACGTGTTCCTATCGTCACCTGAAGCGCACCCGTCCACGCCGCGTGACGAAGGTCTGCTTCCGCGCATCCGACGAGATGGTTTCGACATCGCGCATGTCAGACTTGCGCGATTCTCGAAGGACGCGTCCCGTGACCCGAATTGCCCTGATTCTCTGCGTGGCCCTGCTCGGTGCCTGCGCTTCGCACAAACCGATCGACAGCGTCCCGTCGGCCGCGGTTCCCGTCGCCGATTCCTCGCAGTGGGAAGCCGACATCGTCGCCTTCGAACAGGCCGACAGCGTAGTGCGGCGCCGGCCGGGCGGCGTGGTGTTCGTGGGCAGCTCGTCGATCCGGATGTGGGAGACGATGCCGGACGACTTCCCCGGCGTGGCCACCATCAACCGCGGCTTCGGCGGTTCGCGCGTGCGCGATTCGACCTACTACGCCGATCGCATCGTCACGCCGTACCAGCCCAGGGCCGTGGTGTTCTACGCCGGCGACAACGACCTGCAGGAAGGCCGCACCCCGCAGCAGGTGCGCGACGATTTCGCCGCCTTCGTCGAGAAGGTGCATGCGCAGTTGCCGAACGTGACGATCGGCTTCGTGGCGATCAAGCCCAGTCCGTCGCGCGCAGCCACGCTGCCGCAGATCCGCGAGGCCAATGCGCTCGTGCGCGAGTACGCGCAGAAAGCGCCGGGCGTGGATTACCTCGACGTCTACCTGCCGATGCTCGATGCGCAGGGGCAGCCGCGTGCGGAACTGTTCGTGGAGGACCGGCTGCACATGAATGCCAGCGGCTACGCGATCTGGGCCGGCGTCGTGCGGCCGTGGCTGGCCGGACTACAGTGATGCCATGAACGCGTCGCGGGCACTGCAGGCATCGCTGGTGGGTCTCGTATTCGCGCTGGGCGCGATGTCCGGTTGGGCCGCTCCGCCGCCGCAGGCGCAGCGCGAGATCGGTCAGCTCATCGACGCACTGGGTCGCTCCGGCTGCGAGTTCCAGCGCAACGGCACGTGGTACCCGGCCGGCGAGGCGCGCGCGCACCTGCAGCGCAAGTACGACTACCTGCGCAAGCGCGACATGGTCGCCACCGCCGAGCAGTTCATCGAACGCGCCGGCACCCAGAGCAGCATGAGCGGCCGGGCGTACGCCGTGCGCTGCCCCGGCCAGGGCACCGTGCCGTCGGCGCAGTGGCTGGGCGCGCGGCTGTCGGCGATTCGTCACGCGACGCCCTGACGCCGGGCGCTAGACTGGCGGCGCATCCAGCCACCGGACGCGCCGCCATGAACGCCACGCGCACGCTCTACCGCTCCCGTCACGACCGCATGGTCGCCGGCGTCATCGGCGGCTTCGCCCGCCGCTTCGGCTGGAACTCCACGCTGCTGCGTGCGCTGTACGTGCTCGTGTCCATCGCATCGGCCGCGTTCCCCGGCATCCTCGTCTACCTGATCCTCTGGCTGCTCATTCCCGAGGGCGACTGAGTCCGATCGTTCGCGTCCGGGGAGACGCAGGCGATGCGCTAGGCTGCGCGCATGCCGATGCTTCGACGATTGCCCATGCTCCATCGAGTGCTCATCGCGCTGGGCGCGCTGTGGACGTTGCCCAATACGCTGGTCGGGCTGCTGCTCGGCGCGCTCGGACTGGCGTTCGGCGCGCATGCGCACTGGCGCGGACGCGAGATGGCGCTGGTCTTCCACCGCTGGCCCTGGGGGCCGGGTGGGGCGATCACCTTCGGCAACGTGATCCTGCACACCGGCGACGACCTGGATTCGCCCTGCGTCACCTACGCGCACCGGGCCGGCCATGGCGATGAACCGCCGATCGTGCTGGCCGATCACGAACGCGCGCATGTCTACCAATACCTCGCGCTGGGCCCGTTGTTCCTGCCGCTGTACCTGCTGTCGGGCGGCATCAGCGTGCGTAACCGCTTCGAGCGCGCGGCCGATCGCTACGCCAGCACGGGACGGGGTTGGTGGCCCTGGTCGGCGTCCTGAGGGTTCAGTCGAACGCGACGAGGTTCCCGTCGCTCTTCCACGCGCTGAAACCACCCGCCAGCGGCCGCACGCGTTTGAAGCCGCGCTTGTTGAGCGCGCGCGCCAGCACGGCGGCCGACGCCTCGCTCGGGCAGTCGCAATAGACGATCACTTCCTCGCGCGGCATCAACGTGGCGTCGGCGACCGTCTGCACGAACACCGCGCCCGGGATCCAACCGGTGAGTGCGCGCTGCGGTTCGGGGCGCACGTCGAGGATCAGCGGAGGCGATTCACCGTCCATGAGCTGCTTCAGCTCCGACGGCGTGATCCTGGCCATGCGCAGCTGACGCTGGAACATCGCCCGTCGCCAGTACTTCCACAGCACGAACGCGGCGATCAGCGCGAGCACCACCGGCACCGTCATGCGGCCCAGCGCTTCGAGTTGTTCGAGCACGCTGTTGACCGCCTCGTGGAAGACCGCGCCGAGCGCGACCGCCACGCCCGCCCACAACAAGGCGCCGATGCCATCGAACAACAGGAAGCGGCCCGGGCGGGTACCGGTCTCGCCGGCGAGCGTGGTCGCCACGGCGGCGAAGCCCGGGATGAACTTGGCGACGATCAGCGACGGCGGTCCCCATCGGCCGTAGATGCCGCGCGTCATCAGCACGCACGAGTCCGGCGATAGCGACAGCCGGCACATCAGGCGCAGCAGTTTCGCGCCGAGGCGGCGTCCGCCGACGTACCAGAGCCAGTCCGCGAGCACCGCGGCGAGCGCGGCCACGAGCACGATCGGCCACACGCTCTTGCCCTGGTCGGTGGCGAGGGCGGCGGTGAGGATGATGGGCGGATACGCCGGCACCGGGATGCCGCCCTGGTCGAGCAGCACGCTGACGAAGACGACCAGCAGGCCGTAGACGGCGATCAGGTGGAGGAGGGTGTCCATGGACGATCCATGGCGCCGTGGGGGCGGTGGCGCCATGGTAGGCGCGCCGCTTTCCGGCGGATAGCACGTCCGTGCATCGCAGCGTGCCGCCGATGGACCGCTGGCGTGTTCAGGCGATGGGGAAGGTCGCGCGCGTGCGTCCCAGGCGCACACCGTCCGGGCCGAAGCCCTGTTCGACGAACGTGATGCGCGCGTCCTCGATCAGCACCACGGAACTGCAGCGCGTGCCGTAACGCTCGCCGCGCACGAACGGCGGGGAGAGCAGGCGTTCCAGCTCGAGCCCGACGCCGGTGTCGGGCAGCGTGTCGTCCGGTGCGGCCGTGGTGTCGGCGAGGGCGTCGAACAACGGGGACAGGGCCGCGTCGTCGGTGGCGCCGTCGAGCGCGGCGGGGCTGGCGAGCCAGCGCTCCAGCGCGCGGGTCGCGTGCCCGCTCTTCGGCCACGGCGCATCGAACGCGCCATTGGACATGGCGTGCAGGCCGGGGGCGACAGCGTGCGTCTGGAAGGCCGGGTAATTGCTGGCGAAAGCGAGCTCCTGGCCGTCATAGGCCAGGGTGTTGAAGCGGCCGTACTCGGCGGCGTGCGGGGCGATGGAGGCGAGGGCCTCCTGTGCGCTGGCGCGGCCGGCGGCGAACCCGCGCACCAGCGCTCCACGCGAGCGCGGCATCGTGCCCTCCGGCTGACCGGCCCGCACGTTGGTGACGGCGGCCAGACGCCCGTGCGTGGACGCCATCAGCCAGCCGCCGCCGGCCAGCAGGTCGCGGCCGCCGTAGACGGTCGAATCGTCCGGGTCGGCGCCCGCCGGCGACGTCGGGCGGGCATGCGCCTCGTCGCGATTGGCGATGAGGGCGAGCCGATAGCGGGGATGGTGCTTCCAGGAGAGGGCGATCAGGCACATGCAATCAGCCACATACGGAGAAATCGACAAGAGGAATCATCACCGGGTTCAGCTGACCCGGCTGGAGCAGTGTAGGGATAGTCCTACAAAGCCGTAGTGCCCGCGCTGACTGTGACGGGCAGAAAACCTAGGCAGCCTATGAATCCGTCCCCCCACGTCCCACAGGACGTCCCCCAGCCGGGAGGAGCCCCTCATGTACCGCGTCGAACTATCTCGCCACGACGGCGGCCTGATGCAACAGCAGATTGCCGAAGCGTCCGCTGACTACACCAGCGCCGAAGCCGCGCTGGCTGCGGTGTTGCCGCAGGCCAAACGCTGCGCCGAAAAAAGCCAGCAGGCCTTGTGGCTGCGCATCTACGACGAGCGCTCCCGCGTCGTGTTCGGTACGCTGCTGCCCTGAGCGGCGGGCGTGCTCCCGCCCAACCGGGAGCACGACATGGGAAAGAAGGAATTCGAAGCCTCCATCGCCAACGGTGCCCACCGCCGCATGGCGGGGATGATCGGCGAATGGGAAGGGACGTTCCGCCTGTGGTTCCAGCCCGACCACGTCGCATGCGAGGCGCCGCAGCGCGGCACGATCCGCGGCGTTCTCGATGGCCGCTTCCTGCTGCACGAATACCGCACGCGTTTCGACGAAGAGCCGATCGAAGGGCTGGCCCTCTACGGCCTGCACCTGGACGACAACGCCTACGAGTCCGCGTGGGTGGAAAGCTTCGGCACCGGAACCAGCATCATGTTCTCCACCGGCCCGGCGACGGCGGAGCATTTCAACGTGCTGGGCAGCTACGGCGACGGGCAGGGCGGTCCGCGCTGGGACTGGCGCACCGAGATCGAACAGCCCGATCCCGACCAGCTCATCATCACCATGACCAACATCTCGCCCCAGGGCGAAGCGGCGCGAGCCGTGGAAGTGCGCTATCGCCGGGTGACGAACGCCGGCGTGTGAGGCGGTCGGTCAGACACCCTGTCGGTGCAGCCGCAGCGCGACGCCGTTGGCGACGATGGCGAAGCAGTCCGCATCGATGCGGTCCACCGCGCCGCCGTCGCTGAGGTGATACGAACGCAGTCCTTCCACGCGCCGCTGCCCCGCCGCGCTGCGCGTGTCGATGTAGGTGCGGCGCACATGGACGGTGTAGCGATTGCCGGCGTCGTCGTAGGCGCTGAAGGTCTCGTTCGGCATGATCGGCTCCCCTGGGGCGGCCGACACGATCCGGTATCGGCGTCTCGCCGGTTGAGATCGCGCATCGCGCCGTCAGGTCACGATGCGCAATCCCATCTGCCCCAGCGACATCACGATGAACTGCAGCGCCAGCGCGACCTGCAGGATGCCCAGCACCGCGCCGAGGATCTGCAACACGAGCGGGCCGAAGCCGCGCATCACGGTGCGTGCGAACAGCATCGCCAGCAGGTTCAGCGCCATCACCGCGATCGCCAGCCCGAGCACGGACACCGAACGCTGCATGTCCGCGCTGATCGCCATCAGCACGATCACGGTAGCCACGCCGTAAGGCGTGACCGCGATGGGGAACACCAGGCGCATCAATTGCGGCTCCGGCGGCGCGTCGGCGGGTGGCGTCGGCGGCTCGTATTGCGACAAGACCATCTGCAATGCCACCAGCAGGAACACCAGCCCGGCGGCGAGTTGCATCACGGTCGGCGCGATCTGCCATTTCCGCAGCAGTGACGCGCCCAGGAAGGCGGCCACCAGCACCGCCGCCACCGAGATCGCGAACACTTTCCACGCTATCGCCCGCGCCTGCGCCGGCGGGAGCGCGCGGGTCTGCATGAAGAACGGGCCGATCAGTTTCAACGGTCCCAGCATGATGAAGAAGAACAGGAAGACCTTCGATGCACTCAACGTGTAGGTGTGCGACGCGGCGACGGCCGGGGCGGTCTGCAGGAACGTGAGCAGTTCGATGGGCATGGTCGAAACCTCAGAACAGGAACAACCACACGGCCGTCAGCCCGCCCATGACGAGCAGGCCAAAGCTGGCGACGATCGTGCCCTTCTGGCGCGCCACGTACTGGCCTTTCTCGATGTCTTCCCCGACGCGCCAGTAGCGGTAGATCGACCACACCAGCAGGATCAGCCCCAGCACCACCATCCCGATGCCGGCCTGCCCGCTGTTCTCCAGCAGCGGCCGGGTGCCCTCCGGCGCCTTGCCTTGCTGGATGAGGTAAATGCTGAAGCGATTGAGCGTGATGCCGAAGCCCACCAGCGACACCGTCGTGCGCAGGTAGCTCAGATGCGTGCGTTCGTTGGCCAGGTGCGAGCGCAGGTTCGACACCTGCGTGCGATATACCGACAGCCGCGTGCGGTACATCGACAAGGTCGTCGACGACGTGGCCGCATCGGGCTTGTCCTGGATCTGCGCGGCGAGTTCCGCAGGAAGCGGGGGAGGGGTGGGATCGACGGCACTCATCGGATGCGGCCTCGCGTTTTCGGGAAACGGTGGACGGCGATTGGTGCGATACCGGGCACGCAGGCGCCGGGCCTGCGAACAATGTCGCGCGGTTCGTTAGTGTGGTGTGAGATGCGAACGGCGATCGGATGCTGCCTGCCGACCCGAAGAAAACGAAAAGGCCAGGTCGTAAGACCTGGCCTTTCGAAATCCTGGTGCCGGAAGTGGGACTCGAACCCACACGCTTTTAAGGGCGGCGGATTTTGAGTCCGCTGCGTCTACCGATTCCGCCATTCCGGCGCGGGCGCGCAGTATAGCCGAGGGCGGAGTCGATGGCAGCCGGTTAAAGGCCCAGGCCGCCGTGGCGGGCCATGGCCGCAGCCAGAACGAAGATCGCCGCCAGCAGGAGCAGTTCGAAGCGGACGATGCCGCGCAGCTTGGCGATCTCTGCCGCGTCCGGCACATAGATGGGGTTGGCCGCCAGCGCCTTGCGCCAGCGCAGGAAACGCACCGTCGGCAGGATCGAGAGCAGGCCGACCAGCAAGAAGGCGCCCACCTTGGCGTGGAACCAGGGGTTGTGCAGGTAGAAATCGTGGCCCTTGATGCCGAACGCCACGCGCGCGATGCCGACCACGATCAGCAGCATCGCGCAGATGCCGTAGCCCATGTCGATGCCGGCCAGACGTTGCAGGACCTGGCGGTCGAGCGTGCCGCGCAGCAGGCTGGCTTCGGCCACCAGCATGGCGATGAGGCCGAAGACGAGCAGGTGGTGCAGGGAAGCAAGGACGAAATCGATCAGCACGCGTGGGCGCTCCTGTCGTCGGGAGCGCCCAAGCTACTGCCGCGGGGCGTCGCGGCCAAGGTGCCGAAGGTCAGGACTGTGGCGCGAGGCTCAGTCGACGTCGTCGGTGCACAGCACCTTGGCGACGCGCGAGAACCATTCGCCCTGCTCGGGCATGAAGGTCGCGCACGATTCCATCGGCGCCTTGTAGATGTGCAGCGACACGGCGACGGCGTCGTCGCTGGCGTTGCGGATCGTGTGGTACTCGTGCGGCGGGATCAGGCTGCCGGCGCTGCCCGGGCCGGCGTGCATGCCGCCGGTGGCGCGGAAGCGGAAACGCTCGCCTTCGCGTTCGAGCAGTTCGTACTGGGTGATTTCGAGCTCGCCGTCCCACACGCCTTCCACGCACCACAGGCCGCTGTGGTCGTGCACCGGCGTGCCCTGGCCGGGGCCCCAGGTCATCGCGACCACGCTGTAGCCGTGCTCGCGGCTGCGATAGAGCTCGCGGCGGGCGTAGTGGTCGGTGATGGGTTCGTGCACGCACTCCGGCAGGCGCACGTCGCGGTCGCGGATCATGCTGCACAGCGTGGTGCGCAGCGCGCTGGTGACCGCGTGTTCGTCGCCGTGGCTCACGGCGGCGTCGATGGCGGCGACTAGCTTGTCGTGGCCGGGGAAGTCGAAGTCGGGAAGCGTGTCGGTGGCGTTCATGGGGGCGATTCTATCGCGGCCCCGGCGCGCACTTTCTTGCGTCGCATCAATCCTCGTCGGTACGCGCGCCCTCCGAGGGCGCCTGCAGTGCGTTCAGGAAGTCCGCGACGGCGGGTCCGAACCGGGCGATGTCCACCAGAAACGCGTCATGCCCCTGCGGCGAGGGCAGCGGCAGGAAGGTCGCTTCCGTGCCACCGGCACGAAGGCCGTCGGCGATTTCCTCCTGCTGCTGCAACGGGAACAGGATGTCGGTGTGCACGCCGATCGCCAGCGCCTTCTCCAGCCGGATGCTGGCCAGCCCGCCGCCGTATTCGCCGATGTCGAACCAGTCCATCGAGCGGCTGAGATAGAGGTAGCAGTTGGGGTCGAACCGGCGCACGAAACGGCGCGCGTGGCCTTCCAGATAGCTTTCGACCTCGAACTCCAGTCCGAACGGATCTTCGTCCGCGCGATCGGAATCCAGCCGCACGCGGCCGAAGCGGCCGTCCCACTCCAGCGCGGAGCGGTAAGTGATCACGCCCAGCTTGCGCGCCATGCGCATGCCCGATTCGGGGTAGTGCGCGTCGTCGTACTGGCCGTGGTTCCAGTTCGGGTCCAGGCGGATCGCCTCGCGTTGCAGCGAGCGGATCGCGATGGAGAACGGCAATGCCTTCGCCGCGCCGGAAATGTTGATGTGGTTGCGCGCCAGGCCCGGATGCCGCAGCAGGAACGCCAGCGCGGTCATGCCGCCCATCGAATTGCCGATGAGGCAGGCCAGATGCTCGATGCCCAGGCCGCGCACGAGGTGCGCCGAGGCGTCGGCGCCGTCTTCCACCGACAGGTCGGGGAAGTCGAGGCGATACAGGTCGCCTGTGATCGGGTTGATCGACGCCGGACCCGTGGAACCCTTGCAACTGCCCAGCGAATTCACGCAGATCACGAACCAGCGGTCGCTGTCGATCGGCTTGCCGGGGCCGATCATCGCTTCCCACCATCCGGCTTCCGGATTGGCTTCGTTGCTGGCCGCGTGCGCATCGGGCGAGAGACCGGTGACGATGAGCACTGCGTTGTCGCGCGCGGCGTTGAGCGTGCCCCAGGTTTCGAAAGCCACGCGCGCGCCCTGCAGTTCGCCGCCGCGTTTCATCGGGAACGGGGAGGGCAGGTCGAACCAGCGGGTGCCGGGGGGGATGAATTCGGTCATGGGACAAGCTTAACGGGCAGGGCGCGGATCGGCATCGGTGGAGATGGAGGTCGAGCGTTCCACGTGCGGGAACCTTCGAGGTTCTGTGAGCCCTGTCGGGACTCACCCAATCCGCGTCATGGCGTCATCCCCGCGAAGGCGGGGATCCAACTGTGAAGGCATCACGCGCTTCGGAAAGCGGAGCGCCCGCGGAGCCTTGGAGAGTGCCGCCCTTCGGCGGCCCGAAAGCCCCCGCCTTCGCGGGAATGACGGCTCCTGCACAGACGTCCACTGCACGGAGTGCTCCGCCGACCTCACCCAGCCGCTCTCCCATCGGGAGAGGGGCTGAACATCAAGGACGAACCTGATCGATCACCAGTTCGATCGCGCCGGACTTGCCCGACGGCTTCGCCTTCGCTTCCAGATCGCCCGGCTGCGGCATCGCATTACCGCTGGCCGAGATGCGCGCGAGCACTTCGACCTGATCCAGCTGCGAGAGCTTCATCGTCGGCATCGGGCTGTCGCCGTCGTCGAGCATGACTTCACGCGGGAAATCCGTCGCCGGCAGCTTCTCGACGGCAACCGGCATCGGCGGGCCGCCGGCCTGGCGCGCGATCACGAACAGGCTCGCGTTCGCCGGCACCTTCGCAGCCAGTTCGGGCGCGATGGTTACCTTCACGGTGAGGCCGCCCTGTGCGGGCGCCGACGCAGCAGGCGTCGCCGACGGCGGCAGCGGCGACAGTCCGGCCTCGGCGCGCGCGGCGTCGATCTGCGCGCGCAGCGGTGCCGCGGCCGCCGCATCGACGACGGCGAGCAGCGGCTCCCAGGTCTTCGCCGCTTCGGCCGGTTGCGCGGCCTGACGCTGCGCGATGCCGAGGAACCAGCGCGCGCGCTGATGCATGGGTTGAAGTTCGATCGCCTGGCGCAGCATCGCTACGCCCTGCGCGTCGAAACGGCGCTCCGGCGCGGCGAGGGCGCGCATCTCGGCGGCTTCGGCCAGCAGGTCCGGATCGTCCGGCACCAGCTTCACCGCACGCGCGAGCGCGTCGGCGGCCTTGGCGGCATTGCCTTCGGCGACATACGCGCGGCCGAGCAGGCGCCAGCCTTCGACCTGGTTCGGATCGCGCTTGAGTTCGGCTTCCAGTTGCGCGATGGCGTCGGCCAGCGTCTCGGGCGCGCGACGCTGCGCGAAGTCCAGCGCAGTGGGCGTACCGACGGCGAGGTAGGCCAGCGCCGTCGCCAGCGTCAGCCCCACGATGACCGCGACGCCTGCGACGCGGCGCGTGCGCCACAGCGGTCGCAGCACGTAGGTGAGCGTCAGCACGGCCAGCACCAGGCCGGCGATCACGAAACCCCACATCGCACCGCTCATCACCACTCCTGCTCTTCGTTGCGTTCGTCGGGCGTCGTCGTTGCCGAGCGGCGCGAGCGGTGGCGAACCGCGCCGGCCACGATGAAGCCGCCCGCCAGCAGGACCACCGCCGGGCCGAACCACAGCAGCCACGTCTTGCTTTCCACCTGCGGGCGGTACAGCACGAATTCGCCGTAACGCGCCACCAGGAAGTCCTTGATCTCCGCGTCGCTCTTGCCCTGGCGCATCAGCTGGAGCACTTCGCGACGCAGGTCCACCGCGATCTGCGCGTTGGAATCGGCCAGCGACTGGTTCTGGCACATCACGCAGCGCAGTTCGCTGACCAGCGCGTGGAAGCGCTTTTCTTCCGTCGAGCCGGTGAAGGTGAGCGGCGAGGCGTCGGTGGCGACCTGCGCGAGCGCGGAGCCGGTGCCCAGCATGAGCGCGAAGGCGAGCAGCAGCGCGCGCATCACAGCGGCTTGCCCGCGTCGAGCCGCGCGATCTGCGGCAGCAGCTCGTTTTGGATCACCGCGTCGGTAAGCGGGCCGACGTACTTCCAGCGGATTGTGCCGCCGGCATCGACCAGGAAGGTCTCCGGCGCGCCGTAGATGCCCCAGTCGATCGCGGCCTTGCCCTCGTAGTCGGTGAGGACCATGAAATACGGATTGCCGAACTGTTCCAGCCAGCGCATCGCGTCGGCGTGCTCGTCCTTCCAGTTGAAGCCGACCACGCGCAGGCGCTTGGTCTCGGCGAAACGCGTGAGCACCGGGTGCTCGTCGCGGCAGGCCGGGCACCAGCTGCCCCAGACGTTGAGCAGATACGGCGCGCCGCGCAGGTCCTTGTCGGTGACCAGGCGGCCGGGTTCGTGCAGCACCGGCAGGCGGAACGCGGGCGCGGGCTTGCCGATCAGTGGCGAGGGCAGGGCCTCGCGGTTCGGATTGCGGCTGAGCATCACGCCGGCGAAGAGCAGCACGCCGAGCGCGGCGACGATCACCAGCGGAATCCAGCGCATCGTCGAAGAGCGGTTGCGCGTTGCGTCGCTGTTGGGCGGGGATTCGCTCATCACGCAGGCTCCGGGGTCGGTTCGTTCGCGGGCACCGTGTCGGCTGCGGTGGCGGTGCGGCGGAAGCGCTTGTCCGTCGCGGTCACCAGCCCGCCCAGCATCATCAGCAGCGCGCCGGCCCAGACCCAGCGCACGAACGGCTTGATATGCACGCGCAGGGCCCAGGTATCGCCGCCGAGCGGTTCGCCCAGCGCGACGTACAGATCACGCGTGAAACCGCGCGCGATGGCCGCCTCGGTCATCACCTGGCCGCCGCTGGCGTAGGCGCGCTTTTCCGGATGCATCACGGTCAACGGCTTGTCGTTTTCGAACACGGTGACGGTGCCGCGATCGGCTTCGTAGTTCGGGCCCTGCGAATGCGCGGCGCCGTCGAAGCGGAACGAGTAGCGGCCCAGTTCGACGGTCTGGCCCGGCGCGACCGCCAGCTCGCGCTGCGTCGTCAGGCCTTCGGTCAACAGCGCGCCGACGAGGAACACGGCGACACCGAAGTGGGCGAGCGTCATGCCGAGCATTTCTGCGGTGAAGCGCTGGCCCGTCGTCTGGCTGCGCACGCGCGTCCACACGAATCGCGCCGTGCCGAACAGCACCCACGCCGCACCGAATACACCCGCGGCGACTTTCACCGGCCCCTGCGGCGCCATGAAATACGCGACGGCAGCCAGCACGATCGCCAGCCCCGCCCACGGCAGCAGCATCGCCAGCGGCTTGGACGCCTGCTCGCGCTGCCAGCGCGTGATCGGCCCGAACGGCAGCAACAGCACCAGCGGCGCCATCAGCAAGGTGAACATCAGCGCGAAGTACGGCGGGCCGACCGAGATCTTGCCCAGGTTCAGCGCGTCGGCGAGCAACGGGTAGAGCGTGCCCAGCAGCACCATCGCGCAGGCGGTGGTCAGCAGCAGGTTGTTGGCCAGCAGCAGCGTCTCGCGCGAGCTGACCTCGAACGGCTTGCCGGCTTCGTCGATGGACGGCGCCTTCAACGCATACAGCAGCAGCGAGCCGCCGACGACGATGCCGAGGAAGATCAGGATGAACAGACCGCGCGCCGGGTCGGACGCGAAGGAGTGCACGCTGGTCAGCACGCCCGAACGCACCAGGAAGGTGCCCAGCAGCGACAGCGAGAACGCGGCGATGGCCAGCAGCAGCGTCCAGCCGCGGAAGCTGCCGCGCTTTTCCGTCACGGCCTGGGAATGCAGCAGCGCCGCGCCAGCGAGCCACGGCATGAAGCTGGCGTTCTCGACCGGATCCCAGAACCACCAGCCGCCCCAGCCCAGTTCGTAATACGCCCACCACGAACCCAGCGCGATGCCCAGCGTCAGGAACGCCCAGGCGACATTGGTCCACGGGCGCGTCCAGCGCAGCCAGCGCGAATCGATCTTCCCGTCGAGCAGCGCGGCGATGGCGAAGGCGAACGGCACGGCGAAGCCCACGTAACCGACGTACTGCATCGGCGGGTGGATGATCATGCCCGGGTCCTGCAGCAGCGGGTTCAGGTCGCGGCCTTCCGCGGCGGCGGGCAGCAGGCGCAGGAACGGGTTGCTGGTGAAGATCAGGAAGGCGAGGAAGCCCACGCTCACCAGCCCCATCACGCCCAGCACGCGCGCGACCACGGTCTCCGGCAGGCTGCGCGAGAAGCGTGCGACGGCGCCGGTCCACAGCGCCAGGATCAGCACCCACAGCAGCAGCGAACCTTCGTGCGCGCCCCACACCGCGGTGTAGCGGTACATCAACGGCAGCAGGGAATTGCTGTTCTCGGCGACATAGCGCAGCGAGAAGTCCTGCGTCACGAAGCCGTGCGTGAGAATGACGAACGCGAAGGCCACCAGCGCCAGCTGCGCGTACGCGGCCGGTCGCGCCACCGCCATCCACGGTGCCACGCCGCGCTGCGCGCCGGCCAGCGGCAGCGCCGCCTGCAGCACGGCCACCAGCAGCGCCAGGATCAGCGCGATCTGCCCGATCTCGCCCAGCACTTACTTGGCTTCCTGCGCGGCGGGTGCGACGCCGCCGGGCGCCGCCACGTCGTGCTTCTTGTGCGCCATGCCCATCTTGTCGGCGACTTCCTTGGGCATGTAGTTCTCGTCGTGCTTGGCGAGGATCTGCTCGGCCACGAACACGCCGCCTTCCATGCGACCGGTGGCGACCACGGCCTGCTTCTCGCGGAACAGGTCGGGCAGGATGCCGGTGTAACGCACGGGCAACTTGGCATCGCCGTCGTCGACCAGGAACGAGGCTTCCAGCGAGCCGGGCGCGCGCTTGAACGAATCGGCGGCGACCATGCCGCCCAGTCGGAAGCGCGCGTGCCCGCCGGCTTCGCCGCGCAGCACTTCGCTGGGCGTGTAGAGGTAGGCGATGTTGCGCTGCAGGGCCATCGCGACCAGCGCGGTGGCGATGCCGGCGGCCACGACCAGGGCGATGACCCAGAGCAGACGACGGCGACGGACGGGATTCATCGGGGGCACTCTCGAACGGAAGCGGGCTGGCGGTGGCTGGCGTGCGTAAACGGTGTGGACGGTCTAGCGGGTGAGCTCGGCGTCCTTGCCCGGGCGCGCGGCCTCGCGCGAGGCGCGCAGGCGGGCGCCGCGCAGCTCGCGGCGGATCTGCAGCTTCGTGGCGATGAAATCCCACGTCAGCACGATCACGAACACGGCATAGGCGGCGACGACGTAATTCTGGTAGCTCATGCGCGCCTCTCCTGCGCAGGCTTCCCGCCTGCAAGCGCGGCGACCCAGCCCTTGCCGCTCTCGCGGCGCAGGTTGTCGGCGCGCGCGCGCGACAGCAGGGCGCCCACGAACCACAGCTTGGTGCCGATGATCATCCACACCAGCGGTGCGTACATGCTCGGGTCCATCTTGGACTCGCCGAAGAGGCTGATCGTCTGGCCCTGGTGCAGCGAGTTCCACCACACCACCGAATATCGGATCACCGGCAGCAGCGCCACGCCGACGATCGCCAGCAGGCCGGCGGCGCGCGCGGCGGCGCGGCGGTCGTCGATGGCGTTGTACAGGCCGATCACGCCCAGGTAGAGGAACAGCAGGATGAGTTCCGTCGTCAGGCGCGGATCCCAGTCCCACCAGGTGCCCCACATCGGCTTGCCCCAGATGGACCCGGTGGCGAGCGTGATCAGGGTGAAGGCGGCGCCGATCGGGGCGCAGGCCATGGCGAGGATCTCGCACAGCTTGATCCGCCATACCAGCGCGATGGCCGCGTACAGCGCCATCAGGCCGAACACCGCCATGCTCATCCACGCACTGGGCACGTGGATGTAGAGGATGCGGAAGCTGTCGCCCTGCTGGTAATCGGCCGGCACCTGGAACAGCGCGCCGTACAGGCCCCAGGCCATGACCAGCAGGCCCAGCCCGTAACCCCAGGGCGCCCAGCGCGCGGCGAAGCGGTCGAAGTACGGCGGCGAACCGAGTTTGTGGAACCAGCGGATGATTGGATTCATCGTTTCTCAGCCCACGTCCGGGCGTTCGGTCCGGGCAGTGGCGGGTTGCGGCGGATTGTCGCGTCGGCCGGGTCGGTGGCCTTTGATCTTCCTCAAAGCCCGGCTCGAAGCTCCGTTCGAACCATCGATCGGGCGAACCGGTTCAACTCAGCGCGATCCGGATCGCGGCGGCGGCCGCCAGTGGCGCCAGCACCAGCGCCACGGCGAGCCCGGCTCCGAGCAACAGCAGCGCCCCGATCGGATCCAGCCCCTGCGCCGAGGCAGCCACGCTGCCCGCGCCGAACACCAACACCGGCACGTACAACGGCAGCGCGAGCAAGGCCACGAGTATACCGGAGCGCCGCATCCCGACCGTCAGGGCGGCGACCACGGCGCCGATGAGGCTCAGCAGCGGCGTGCCCAGGGCGAGGGAGGCCATCAGCACCGGCAACTGCTCGCGCGGCAGGTACAGCAGCTCGCCCAGGAACGGCGCGGCGATGAGCAGCGGCAGCGCGGTCGTGGCCCAGTGCATGAACGTGCGCACGCCGACCAGCCAGGCCAGCGGCACCGGCGCCAGCATCCATTGTTCGAGCGAACCGTCCTCGGCATCACCGCGGAACAGCGTGTCCAGCGACAGCAGGCCGGCCAGCAGCATCGACAGCCAGAGCACGGCGGCGGCGACCTTCGCCAGCGCCGTCCGCTCGCCGCCCAGCGCCAGGGCGAACAGCACCACCACCAACAGGGCGAACAGCGCCGGTTGCAGCGCATCGCCGCGTCGGCGCCAGAGCAGGCGCAGGTCGCGGGCGAGCAGGGCGTGGGCCGCGCCGATCAGGCTGGGCATGTTGGACGCGCTCATGCCGCACCGGCCTTGCTCAGCACCAGCATGCGCGTGCGCACCGGTGGCGCGGCGTAGGCGCCGTGGGTGGTGACCAGCGCCGCGCCGCCTTCGCGCAGGTGCGCCTGGACCATGCGATTCACCAGCTCGATGCCTTCCAGGTCGAGGTTGGCGTAGGGCTCGTCGAGCAGCCACAGCGGCGCCGGCGACATCCACAACCGCGCCAGCCCGAGCCGCTTCTTCTGGCCGGCCGACAACTGGCGGGCCAGCGCGTCCTCGTAGCCGGCCAGGCCGACGATCGCCAGCGCGTTCTCGGGCAGTTGCGCCCGGCGGCGGCCCTGCAGGCCGCACAGGAAGTTCAGGTTCTCCATCGCGCTCAGATCGGCCTTCAGGCCGGGAAGGTGGCTCAGGTAGGCGATGGCGCGGGCGCGGCGGGCGTGACCGGCTGGCTGGCCGTCCAGGTCGATCTCGCCGCCGTCGGCGCGCAGCAGGCCGGCCAGCACGCGCAGCAGCGTGGTCTTGCCGGCGCCGTTGTCGCCCTGGACCAGCAGGGCTTCGCCGGCATCGACATTGAAATCCAGCGGTCCGAAAACCGGCTCGTCATTGCGCGCGAAGCGAAGGCCGCGGGCTGCCAGCAGCGGCGGGGCGGGGCGATCGGTGGGCGTCATCGGGCGGCCAGGGACGGCCGGTCGGCCGAGTGCCCGGCATTTTATGCGAGGGGCGCGGGACGCCGCTTGCCGGCGTCGGGCGGACGCCCGCCCACGGCGTTCAGACCGCCTCGCTCAGCCGGCGACCCAGTCGGTGTGCGCGGCATCACGGCCGAGCGGGCGGGGCATGAGCATGCGAAGCCGCACCGGTTCGCCCGCCCGCCAGTGCAGGACGGCCGCCTGGCCGAACTCCAGCGCCAGCCGCAGCAGGGTGTCGTCGTCCAGTCCGACCACCAGCCAGCCCGGCTCGCGCCACTCGCCCGTCAGGTCCTGCGCCCAGGCCGCGTGGCGGATCACGCGCAGGCCGTCGAGCTGCGCCACCAGCAGGGCGTCAGCGGCTTCGTTGGCGGTGTCCGAGCGCGGCTGCGAGGCCGGATTCCAGGCGGTGATGAAGGCGTAGCTCGGCGCGGGCGCGTAGGCTTCCAGATCCAGCGCGGGCTCGCCCACGCGCAGCGGCAGGGAATCGCCGTCCAGCACCACCACGTACTCCGCGGCGGCGTAGGCGGTGGCCAGTTCGGCGGCGTCGACGATCTGCAGCTCGCGCATGGGGGCAGTGTCCTCATCCGATGTGGCGGGTGCAATCGTGGCCCTGCGATGCGCAGATGAGCGTTCGTCATGACGTCGCCGCGCCCGCGTCCTTAAACTTAACGGTTTCCCGCCCCACGTCGAGTCCCCACCCGCGATGACCCTGCAAACCAAGCTGCCCAAGGTCGGCACGACCATCTTCACCGTCATGTCGCAGCTCGCCCTCGAGCACGACGCGGTCAACCTGGGCCAGGGCTTTCCCGACTTCAACGTCCCCGAGCGCCTGATCGAAGCCCTCGATCGCGCCATGCGCGAGGGCAAGAACCAGTACGCGCCGATGACCGGCATCCCCGCGCTGCGCCAGGCCATCGCCGCCAAGACCGAGCGCTGCTACGGCCACCGTCCGGATGCCGACACCGAGATCACCGTCGTCTCCGGCGCCAGCGAGGCGATCTTCGACGCCGTCGCCGCGGTCGTGCGGCCGGGCGAGGAAGTGATCGTGCTCGACCCGTGCTACGACTCCTACGAGCCGGCGATCGACCTGGCCGGCGGTCGCGCCGTGCATGTGCCACTGGACCCGGCCACGTTCGCACCGGACTGGCAGGCGATCCGCGCCGCGGTCACGCCGAAGACGCGACTGTTGATGATCAACTCGCCGCACAACCCGTCGGGCGCAATGTTCAGCGAGCACGACATCGCCCAGCTCACCGCGCTGCTGCGCGAGACGCAGATCTGGCTGCTTTCCGACGAGGTTTACGAGCACATCGTGTTCGACGGCCGTCGCCACGAATCGGTGCTGCGCTATCCCGAACTGCGCGAGCGCGCGTTCGTCGTGTCCAGCTTCGGCAAGACCTACCACTGCACGGGCTGGAAGCTGGGCTACTGCATCGCGCCGCCGCTGTTGTCGGCCGAGCTGCGCAAGGTGCACCAGTACAACACCTTCTGCACCTTCGCCCCGGCGCAGTGGGCGTTCGCGGAGATGATCGAAGCCGAGCCGGAGCACTACGAACAGCTCGGCGCGTTCTACGAAGCCAAGCGCGACCGCTTCCGCGAGCAGCTGCTCACCACGCGCTTGAAGCCGCTGCCCGTGCCGGGCGGTTACTTCCAGCTCGTGGATTACTCCGACGTCAGCGACCTCGACGATGCCGCGTTCTGCCGCTGGTTGACGACGGAGAAGGGCGTCGCCGCGATTCCGCTTTCGCCGTTCTACGAATCGCCACCGTCCGGCCAGCGCCTGGCGCGGTTGTGCTTCGCCAAGAACGAGGCGACGCTGGACAAGGCGATCGAGCGGTTGCAGAAGCTTTGAACGAAGCTGTCGTTCCCGCGAAGGGGATGACGGCACAAAACGATGACGGCAAGTAACAACCCCTGACTTCGCGAGCACCCATGAACGACCTGCGCGTCACCCTCGTCCAAGGCGACACCCGCTGGCACGATCCGGCCGGCAACCGCGACTACTACGGCCGCCTGATCGCGCCGCTGCGCGGAAACACCGACCTGGTGATCCTGCCGGAAACCTTCACCAGCGGCTTTTCCAACGACGCCATCGGCAACGCCGAAACGATGGAAGGCCAGACCGTCGCGTGGATCCGCGAACAGGCCGCGCGCCTGGACGCAGCGGTGACCGGCAGCGTGCAGCTGCGCGACGGCGAGGGCGTCTACAACCGCCTGCTGTTCGCCACGCCCGACGGTGCGCTGAGCACCTACGACAAGCGTCATCTGTTCCGTTACGCGCGCGAGCACGAGCGCTACGCCGCCGGTCGCGACCGCCTCACGCTCGACTGGCGCGGCTGGCGCATCTGCCCGCTGGTCTGCTACGACCTGCGCTTCCCGGTGTTTTCGCGCAACCGTTTCGATGTCGAACGCGCCGGCGAGCTCGATTTCGACCTGATGCTCTTCGTCGCCAACTGGCCGTCGGCGCGCCGCTACCCGTGGCAGACGCTGCTGCGTGCGCGGGCCATCGAGAACCTGTGCTTCGTCGCCGCGGTGAACCGCGTGGGCACCGACGGCAACGGCCTGCATTACGCCGGCGACAGCGCGGTGATCGATTTCGTCGGCCAGCCCATCACCGAATGCGGCGAGGTGGAAACGGTGGTCACCGCCACGCTGTCCGCCGCCGATCTCGCGGCGCATCGCGAACGCTTCCCCGCGATGCTCGACGCCGATGCGTTTGAGCTGAAGAACGGGGATTCGGGATTCGGGATTCGGGATTCGTAAGAGCGGACTTCCGCTTCTGCGAAGCCCAGCTTCAACTCAACTCATCCTGGAGTGCCAGCCGGGTCGTCGCGCGCTTTTTCAAATCCGGAATCCCGACTCCCGAATCCCGGCTTTTTCCATGAACGGCCGCGGTACACATCCCGCGAGCATCGTCTTGACATCACTGAACCGTGCGCGGGTTCGCGCTTGGTGGCGTCCTCTCGCCTGTTCAGAAAATGGCTCGTTAAGGTTCGCCGTGTCATTCATTACGGCACCTCAACAACCTGAAGACGCAAGACCGCGCGCCCCGCGC
Organism: Lysobacter sp. FW306-1B-D06B; assembly: GCF_038446665.1. NCBI lineage: Bacteria > Pseudomonadati > Pseudomonadota > Gammaproteobacteria > Lysobacterales > Lysobacteraceae > Lysobacter > Lysobacter sp. FW306-1B-D06B. The sequence goes on from NZ_CP151802.1 coordinate 2,541,207, forward strand.
AGAACAACAACACGACACACGTCCAATAGCGCCTGCGTTTCGACTTCCCCCGGTCCCGCAGGCATTGCGTGCGCGGCATTGCGCACGGTCATTGAAAGGAGACATCCCTTGGTTTCTACCGGTCTGATCCGCAACACCGGTTTCGCCGTGGCGCTGGGCGCCGTCGCGCTCACCGGCTGCAGCAAGTACATCAAGCGCGATGAGTTCGACGCGACGATCGCCGAGCTTCGCGCCACCGATCAGAAACTGCAGTCGCAGCTCGACGCGCTCTCGGCCAAGCACGACGCGCTGGTCACGCAGCTCGCCGGCCGCACTCGCGTGGACACCGCCGCGCACTTCGCCACCAACGACGCCACGCTCAGCGAGCAGGACAAGCCGCTGCTGGACGACTTCGCCCGCGTGATCCGCGACAGCCATTCGCAGGCCGTGATCACGGTGGAAGGCTTCGCCGATCCGTCCGGCTCGGCCGCGCACAACCGCCGTCTCGGCCTGCACCGTGCGCAGGCGGTGCGCGACTACCTCGTCGGCTCGGGCCTGGGCGATGCACAGGTGCGTGCGGTGAGCTACGGCGAGGACAAGAACCGCCAGGTGCACGCAGGCGCCGTGGGCGAAGCCGGTCAGGCCAACCGTCGCGTCTCGCTGGTGGTCGACTACGCCGGCCCGCGCAGCGATGCGCAGCCGCAGCAGACCGCCTCGCTGTAACGCACCGCGATCCGGACTGACGCGCGCTGTCCGGATCGCAGCGCAGCATCGGGCGTACACTGGCCGGGCCGCGTTCGCGCGGCCCGGCTTTTCGATGAATGCGTTTCGATGATCGCGTTTCCATGAATCCGCCGATGCCGGCGCGCGCCGCGCCGATGACGAACGACGCGCCCGGCCTCCCGCAACCGCAGAGGAGCCCCCGGCCATGTCGTCCCCACGTCTACAGGAATTCCTGAACTCCAATCGCGTCAGCTACGACACGATGACGCACCCGCACGCCTTCACCGCGCAGGAAACGGCGATGCGCGCCCATGTCGACCGCCATGCGATGGCCAAGACGGTGATGGTGAAGCTCGACGGCCGCCTCGCGATGGCCGTGCTGCCCTCGGACGAGTGGCTCGACGTTTCGCAGCTGCGGCAGGTCAGCGGCGCGCGCGAGGTCGCGCTGGCGAGCGAAACCGACTTCAAGGATCGCTTCCCCGAATGCGAGGTCGGGGCGATGCCGCCGTTCGGCAACCTCTACAACATGGACGTGTACGCCGCCGAAAGCCTGGCCGATGACGGCCGCATCGCATTCAACGCCGGTTCGCACCGCGAACTGATGCGCATGGAATGGAGCGACTTCGAACGCCTGGTGCATCCGCGCGTGGTGGAGCTGACGCGGCATTGAGCACCAGCCCTCTCCCCTTGCGGGAGAGGGACCGGTCGCCGAAGGCGGCCAGGGAGAGGGGTAGGGCGCCTGCGAGCGCCCCACGTCACCGCCTCTTCACCTGAATTTGGCACCACCCTGTGGCTTAGTGCGTACATGAACAGCGCCGCGAAGGACGCAGGCCCCGCCCGCCAGGCATGGCAACGCCTGCCGCCCCGCGTTCGCACCTGGGTGGCGCGCATCGCACTCGCGCTGGCGTTGCTGTACGCGCTGTACGTGATCGCCGGCAACGTGTTCATCAACACGCCGCTGGGCGAGTGGGTGGCGAACCGCAAGCCGGAGAAGTTCCAGATCGAGTGGGGCGGCGGCTACACGTTCTGGCCCGGCCGCGCGACGGTGCACGACGTGAAGATGAAAGGGCACGTCGCCCGCACGTACTGGTCGGTCAATGCGGAGAAGGCGAGCGGGCGCGTGGCGATCTGGCCGTTGTTGCGCAAGACCGTGCGCGTGCCCGAAGTGGTCGCCGAAGGCGTCACCGGCGGCGCGCAGATGAAGGGCGAGCGCACACCGCCGCCGCAGGCGCGCCCGGGCGGCTGGGTGTTGCAGTTCGACCGCATCCGCACCGATTCGATCCGCGGCGGTTATTTTGGCGACCTCGTGCTGGAAGGCCAGGGGCGCGCCGAAGTCGGCTTCTACAAGCAGCTGCGCGGCGGTGCACTGGAACTCATGCCCTCGACCGCGCACTTCGACAACGCGCGCCTGAAGTCGGGCAAGGAAGAGCTGCTGCGCGACGGCCGCATCGACGCGCGCTTCGCCATCGCACGCCATACGCGCGCGCAGGCGCCCGGCATTCGCAAACTGCTGCTCACCGATGCCGCGCTGGAGCTGGACGGCAAGGCCTCGGCGATCAAAGTGGACGTGGACCCGCAAGGCAAGGTGACGCTGACCAACGTACCTGGCGAAGGCAAGGCGCAGGTGAAGCTGGGACTGGCGCGCGGCGAGGTGATGCCGGGCAGCCGCGTGCGCTGGAACGTACCCGTCAGCGGCCGCGATGCGACCGGCGCCATGCACCGCAGCGCGCTCGATGTCGCGCTGGACGTGGATCGCGACATGCGTCTGGTCGCCAAGACGCCTGCGCAGCACACCGGCCGCGTGTCGCTCGACGCGGACCTGGTGGTGCGCGGCACGAAGATTCCGCTGGCGCCGCCGCACGAAAGCCTGCGCGAGTTGCTGCCCCGCAGTTCCGGCCACGTCGTCGGGCGCTGGCATTTCGCTTCGCTGCGTTGGCTGGGGCGCATGTTCAGCGATGCGCCCTGGCTGGCGCTGGATGGCTCGGGGCTGGTGGACGCCGACGTGCGCGTGGTGGACGGCAAGGTGGCCGGCGGCAGTCGCGTCACCGTGCCGGAAGTCGATGCCATCGCGCACGTCATGGGCAACCGCATCAGCGGCCGCGCCAGCGCCGACGCGCGCCTGGACGCCGGTCCGAACGACGAACTGCTGCCCAGCCTCGACCTGCGCATGCAGCGCTTCAACGTCGCCGCCGACGATGCGCCGTCGCAGCCGTACATCGAAGGCAACGATCTGCAGCTGTCGCTGAAGACACTGTCGGGCGTGGAGCGCGAGGCGATGCGCCAGCCCGGGGCGATGCGGGAGCTCGGCAACGCATTGAATGCGCACCTCACCTTCGCCAACGCGAAGGTGCCCGATCTGCGCGCCTACAACCGCTACCTGCCCAACGAGCACATCCGCTTCGACGGCGGCTCGGGCACGCTGTCGGGGGACCTCACCCTGGACGGCGCGGGCGTGATCGGGCAGGGCACGCTGGGCGTGGATGCGAAGGCCGCGCGCATGCACCTGGCCGGGCTGGCATTGCGCACCGACATGGACACCGACCTGCGCCTGCGTCGCGCGGACATCAAGCGGCGCAACTTCACCATCGACGGCAGCCGGGTTTCGTTGAATAACGTCAGCTTTACCGAGCCCGGTGGCGAATCGCGCAGTGGCTGGTGGACGCGCATCGACCTGGACCGCGCGCACATGGACTGGGACAAGCCGATCAGCATCAATGGACGCGTGCGCGTCGCGATGAAGGACGTGGGCTTCCTGCTGTCGATGTTCTCCAAGCAGCGCGACTATCCGAAGTGGGTGTTCAAGCTGATCGGCTCCGGGCAGGCGCAGGTCAGTGCGAAGGTGCAGTGGAGCGGCGACACGCTCACCCTCGACAACGTGCAGGCCGACAACCAGCGCTACCAGGTCAAGGCGCGCCTGCGCCTGCACGGGAAGAGCCGCACCGGCAGCCTGTACGCGCACTGGGGCGTACTCAGCACCGCGGTGGCGGTGAACAACGGGAATCGCGACTTCCACGTGATGCACGCGCGCGAGTGGTATGACGCGCAGCCGGCGTTGTTGCGCTGACACGCTTCGCGGCTGCATCTCATCCCGCCCTTCGCGCCACCTTCCCCATCAAGCGGAGAGGCCAGTTCCCCGTCGACTGGAGACATCATGGCGATGGGAGGGCGTTGCGGCGCGCATGCATCTTCCCGCAGGGAGCCGTCAGAACGTCACGGTCACGATGATGGTGTCGGCGTACGTGCCGATCGCCGCGCTTTGCGGTGGCAGCTTGGCGTACACCGTGTTGGTTTGTGCCGAGGCGTTGCCGATGCCCGCAACGGTGGACGACCCGCTGCTGCCATCGCCCCAGGGTTGGGTTCGCCCGGCATCGACGTAGAGCCCGTAGGCGAGCGTTTCGTTGCCTCCTGAGCGCGTCATGCGGCGCGCGCCCACGGTCGCGCCGACACCGCTCCCCGCGCTCAACGCAAGGCTGTACGTCGTCCCCGTGCCGCACGTGGTGGTGATCACGCCGGTGGCGTTGACGGCCGCGCTGAGGACGCCTTGCTGTCCGAAGTCGATGTTGGTTGCGCTGACCGAACAGCTGGTGCCGACGTTCGCCACCACGGTGAATGAAAATCGCGAGTTGATGGGCGGCGTGGACGAGGTGCAGGTGGGTGGACCGTAGGTGGAGTTGAACTCAGCAACCTGCACCGTGCCTTCGTTCGTGGTGAAGGTCGACGAATACGTGCCCAGATTGGGCTTCTGTCCGCCGGGTATCCGACCGTAGATGGAGTACGTTCGGATCGCCGACCCGCCCGGGTTGTAGATATCCGCAATGAACGTCATTCGGGACGGATCCGAGGTGCTGGTCCACAGGGAGTTGCGGGCCGCGTCTTGGTAGAAGTTGAAGTTGAGCGAGTTGGTCCCCTGTTTCATGGTCCGCAGGGTCCAGCTTCCCGTCACCAGTCCAAAGTTCACGCAGGCGCGGACGTACTGGTCGTGGAGGTTCTTGCAGTCGACGGTGAGCGTGCCCACGTAAATCGGTGGGATTGTTCGATGCCGGATCCACATCGCCGAAATTCAAGGTGGAGTCGATCAGAACCGTGCACGACTGCGCGCGCAATGGCAGGCCGCTAGACAGCAACCACACCGCTGCGGCGAAGCACGCCTGCAACGCGAGCGATGAAAGGCGCTTGCGTGTGGTCGGGTTCATGGCAGCACCTGCGAGGATTTGCACACGAAGGGGCCTATCGTCGTCAGCACGTCGGCGGCGTCGAACAGGACTTCCGCCGTGCACGTCGCATCGTTCGCTTCGGCCGAAACAGTCTGGCGCGGCCCGAGTTGCTCGATGAACACCTGGCCGTCGTAGCCCATCGTCGCGGTCAGGCCGGAGTCGGTCACCGTCACCGTCGTGCCAACCGGCAACGGCTGCCCGCGCTCGTCGACGAGGATGACGACGGCGCCGGTGTAGCGCCCCACCGGGAAGGCAGCCAGCACGCCCGACAGCCCGCGCGGCGCCACTTCCATGCGGTCGGCGTCCACGCGCACGTCCGGTGGCAGCTCGACGGTTCCCAGCATCAGGCGATTGCTCTGCCACGAGAGCAGGTCCGGAATGAGCAGGTGACCTTCGCGATTGGTCGCGCCGACGAGGCGATTCTCACGCAGGATGGGGATGTCGGCCATGCCGTTGGTGGAGACCACGGCGAACGCGTCACTGATCGTGCGCGACGCGAGCAGGTCGCCGTCCATCCAGACCAGTGCGCCGGTCGCGAACAGCGTGGCATTGGTGTAGGTGAAATCGTCACGCGTGGAGTGTTCGAGCAGCAGCGAGGCATCGCCGTAAGTGCCCCGGTAGTCCACGCGTCCCATGCCGTGCCGGTAGCCGTCATCGCCGCCGTCGAGCAGCGCACTCCAGCCGAACCCGCCGCGGTCGTAGTCCATCGAACGGCTCGCCGAGATCGATGCCGTACTCTCCTTGCCGTATCGGCTGGCACTGCTGGCCACGCTGGCGCGGCGCTCCAGCGAAAGCGATGCGCCGAGGTAGATGCCGAGGGAATCGGACACGTCCCGGTCGTGGAACACGTTGGCCGCCGAAGGAACCGTTGTATCCGATCGAAAGGATGTGCGAGCCGCCCAGGTCCGAGGCTTGCTGGCGCGTATAGACAAGGGTGACCGAATGGCGTTGGCCCAGCGGAACGCCCAGCGAAGCATGCAACTGACGCTGTGGCACGGTCACGTCCTTCAGACTGCCCAGGTCGCGATAACCGCCATCCGCGCGCAGGCCCAGCAGGTCGATGTTGAAATGCGGCGACTGGTACTGGTAACCCAGGCCCCATTGCATGCCGTGCTGGTCGCCGTCGCTGATCGTCGCCGATGCATTGAGCACGCCGTAATTGCCCAGCTCCACCAGGCCACCGATGCCCAGGTTGTACAGGCCGCGCGTGAGTTCGGTGTGGGCTTCCAGCGTGAAGCCATCGCGCACGCCATGACGCCATGACGCATTGGCCGCCGGATCGTCCGCGTAGTCGAACGAACGGCTGCCGTAGCTGCGGCGTGGATAGCCCACTTCCACCGAATAGTCGTACAGCCCGCGGCCGAGCAGTCGCGTATCGATGTACAGCGGGCGACTGAGGCTGACCTCGCGCCCCATCGCGTCCTGGTACACCACCGTCGCGATGCCTGCCCCCGTCAGTGCCGGTGGGGGGGCGATCAGGAACGGGCCTCCGCTGGCGTTGCCGGTGAACTGGCGCAGGCCGTTGATGTAGAGGTCCACCATCGTGGGAACAACGGCGGTGCCGCCGATGGCCGGCACCGGAAACGTCACCAGGTTCGGCCGCACTTCGAAATTGCGTGACACGCTCAAGCCGCCCAGATGGATCGCGCGCGACCACGTCAGTGACGAGGACACCAGATCGCCCGCTGTGTATGTGCGCAGGGCGTCGGGCTGGGTGTAGGTCCAGTAGCTGTCCTGACGGATGTAGTCGTATTCGCCGGCCTGCACGGTGGTGTAGCCGGTGTTGACGAACACGCCCGCGGGCGAGAAGAAGCGCAGTTCGGTACTGAGTGCGAATGTGCGATTTCGGCGCTCGTACTGCGCTTCGAACTCCTCTGCGCCCAGGACTGGAAGCCGGCCGTAACGCGCCGATCCGAGCAGCGGCACGTGCAAGCGGCGGCCCTGCCGTTTCTCTTCGAACGCCACCCGCGTGTTCTGAAGTTGCGCAGCGTAGTTGAGCACCAGTCCGGTGCCCGATCGCGTCAGCATGGGCGGCGGTGGCAGCACGCCGAGTTGTTCGGGCACGAGCCCGGCTTCAGGCAGGGTGAACTCGATGCGCTGGGTGTCCTCCACATAGTTGAAGGCAAGGCCGGGAATGTCGGCGAGCAGGATCTGGCGGTCCGCGTCGAGCGGGAGGTCATCCACGCGCACGCCGATCTCGGTCAGCTCATCGGCTGAGATGCGCAAGCCGGCGTTCGTGCGATCCACCTGCACAACCAGCCCGGTCGGCCGACCGTTCAAGTAGGCCTCCAGGTAGTACGACGCGGGCGGCACGTCGGCGCTTTGCGCGCGCGAAATCGTGGGCGAGACGATGCACATCAGCCCCAGGATGCAGATGAACAGCGTTGTGCGCGTGTACGCGCGCATCCAATGCCTCTCCCTTCCGCAGCGGCAGGGCGGCGCCGTGAGGCATCGCCGTCGTCGCAACCCGCTCTGCCGGTTACAGGTCGACCTTGAGCGGCTGTCCGTTGAACATCGCGGTCATGCGCACGGGGCGCCCCTTGGCGGCGGCGTTGGCGGGGATCGTAACGGTCCACTGCATCGTCCTGCCCGCCAGCACATAGCCCAGCAGCCCGCCCACGACGGGCGTGGTGGCCCCGCCGGCGTGTTCGATGACCACTTCGGATGCCTGCACGTGCGAGTCGCTCTTGTTTTGCGCATTGAGCGTCAGCGCATTGCCGGTGACGTGCGCGGCGATCGTGACCTGGCCCGGCGGCATCGTCGCCTTGGGCAGCACGAACACCGGCACTGAATAGCGCATCTGCACGGACACGCCGATGGTCGGCGCGTTCTTCGCATCGGGAATCTCGTCCACGACCAGGCGATAGGCTTCCTCGGTCGTGATGGCCGACTTGTCCACGCGCACGACGCGGATCGACTGGGTCTGTTTGGGCGCGAGCGTCGCCATGGGCGGACTGGCCACCAGCTTCTGCGTCGGCGTGAGGCGATCCTGGTTGCCCTGCTGCTCCCAGGCGAACACGCGCACCTGCGCCTTGATCGGCGTGTCGCCTTCGTTGGTGATGGTCATCACCGCCGTCGCCTTGCCCGGGGCCAGCGTGATGCTCGTGGGCATGACGTGGATGGACGCGGCCATTGCTCCGCCAACGGCGAACGACAGAGCAGTCACTAGCAGCGCATTGCACAGGTGGGTGAACTTCATGGCGCGTCTCCGTGCAGCAGGTGAGGACCGGCGGGCACGGTGCCCGCGCGGTTAGTAGGTGATCGTCGCGGTGATGGTGGTGGTGTAGGTGCCGGGCGCCTTGGTGGTCTGCATCGCGTAGATGCGGCCGTAGATCGTGTAGCTCTGGTTGCTGCCGGTGCCCGTGCCGCCGGCGGTATCGGTGCCGGGCGTCATGCCCCAGATTTGCGTGTATCCGGCATCGCGGTAGAGGTTGAACGTCATGGTGCCGCCGGGACCGCTCAGAGAGCGCACCGCGACGGTGGAGCCGCCGACCGATCCGGCGTCCAGGCTCACCGAGTAGGCCGTGCCGGGCGTGCAGGCGACGACGAGGTTGCTCGTGCCGTAGTACGCGATGTTCTGCACACCGATCGTGCCGAAATCGAGGTTCGGGATGGCGATGATGGTGCAGTCGTTGATGATGCTTGCATTGACGGTGAACGAAGCGGTGCGCGTCGCGGCGTCCAGCGGTGCGATGCCCAACGCCGACACCATGATCGATATGGCGCAAAGGCGAGACGCGCGCAGCACGATGGACGCAACGCGAGCCGCCTCGTGCCGGTGGCCGGTGGTCGCCATCGGATCAGTAGGTGATCGTGACGGTCACCGTGCTGGCGTAACTGCCCACGGCAGGCGCCGTCTGCGGCGGGATGCGGGCGTAGATGGTGTACAGGTTGTTGCTGCCGTTGCCGGTACCGCCGACGGTGTCGGTGCCGGTGGTGTTTCCCCAGTTCTGCGTGCGACCGGTATCGCGGAACAACTGGTATTTCAGCGAGCCACCGCCGCCGCTGGCCATGCGTCGATCGGTGATGGTCGAACCTGCGCCGGTTCCTGCGTCCAGTGCAACGGTGTAAGTCGTGCTGGGCGTGCACGCGACGGTCAGCACGCTGGTGGTGTCGATGTTGGCCGTTGTCACGCCGACGGTGCCGAAGTCGATGTTCGGCGCGCTGATGATGGTGCAGTCGCTGACCATGGTCGCCAATACCTGGAACGTGGCTGTCTTGGTAGCGGCAGTCGACGTCGTCGGGCTGAACGCAACGACGGCGATCGTGACGATGCACAGCGGTTTGAGGAGGAGCACGGGATGCATGGCGGATCTCCTGATGTCAGTGCTGCGACCGGACCCGATGCCCGGCCGGACTAGTACGTGACGAAGACGATGAGTCGGCGAGCCGCGGGCGTGTGGTCCGCACGGCCGGAGGAGATGCGCGGCGTCATCGACACCGCGTGCGGTACGGCGGGCGAGCAGATCACCTGCACACGCTCGTTCGAGCGGACAGCTGCGGGCATCGTGTCGAAGGACGATGGAGCGCGCATCAGGCACGATGCGTCGATCCGCGCGGTAACCTGAAATGAGCCGGTCCGCGTCGCCGCCGATGCCGCGCACGCGAGCATGAGCGCGCTTGCGACCGCGCCCGCACGAATCGTGCACTCCATCGCCATGGCGCGGGCTCCTGGGTTGTCGTCCGGTGTGCGGCCGGTGAGGGAGGGCGGAGGCATCGGTCACGTGTGCCTCGCCCCATGCTTTCCCCGCGCGTGTTCAGCGACGGTGAAATGGCGTGAATTCGCACACGAAGGTGCGTGCCGGGCGACGAACGGCGAGCGCCTGAGTGCAAAGCGCCTTGCGACCAATGCATCGCAACGGGACGCGTCGCCACAAAAAGAAACAGGGCGCCTGGGCGCCCTGTTTCTTTCACTACTTCAACGATCAGCCGCGCGGACCGCGACCGCCGCCGGGGCGTCCGCCACCGCGCGGACCGCCCGGACGCGGACCAGCGCCGGCCGGACGCGGACCGCCGCCACCGGGGCCGCGGTTGCCGCCCGGACGGTTGCCGCCGGGCTTGCCGCCCGCCGGCTTCGGGCCGCCCGGACCGCCGGGACGACCGCCCGGACGCGGCGCGCGCGGCTTGTCGCCGTACGGGTTGAAGCTGCCGGGATTGGCGTGATCGGACGGGAAGCTCGGCGCGTTGCCCGGATGGCCGTACGGACGCGAGCTGCGCTGGCCCTGACCCTGGCCCTGACCGCCGCCCGGGCCACGGCGTTCACCATAGCCGCCGCCACCGCCACCGCCACCGCCACCGCCGCTGCGTTCGCCGTAACCGCCACCGCCGCTGCGCTCGCCACCGAAGCCGCCTTCGCGACGCGGACCGCGTTCGCCGTAGGCACCGCCGCCGCCCGGACCGCGGCTACCGCCGCCCGGACCGCCCGGTCCACGACCGCCGCCGCCCGTGCGCGGCTTGTCGCCGTAGGGCTTGCGGGGGCCGCGTGCATCGGGATTGCGGTGACCGCTCGGGCCGGTATCGACGCCATCGGGCACGTACCAGGTGCGGAACGCCGCCGGATTGCCTTCCGGCAACGGCTTGGGACCCTTTTCCTTGCGCTGCTTGAACGGCTTGTTGCCGGCCTTCGCCGCGGCTTCGCCGCTGACGGTCAGGCCGCCGTGCTTGCGCGGGCCGCCGCGACCGCGACCGCGGTCTTCGCGCACGTGGTCGAAGCGGCGCAGTTCGCGGCCTTCGTCGGCCGTGTTGTGGCCGCCGACGTAGCCGTGCGAGCGGGCCTTGCCGGTCAGGTCGATCGTCGACTTGGCGGCCTTGCGCTGGCCGATCACCGGCTGCAGCGTCAGCGCCGACGGCGTGCCGTCTTCCAGACCGAGCTTGTTGCGCAGCGATTCCACCGCCTCGGAGGCGAGTTCGCGCGACTGGCCGCGCAGCAGTTCGCGGGGCAGGGCGACTTCGCCGTAGCGGATTCGCTTGAGGCGGCTCACCTGGCAGCCCTGCGACTCCCACAGGCGGCGCACTTCGCGGTTGCGGCCTTCCTTCACCACGACGCGGAACCAGTCGTGCGAATCGGTGCCGCCGATGCGTTCGATCTCGTCGAACTTGGCCGGGCCGTCTTCCAGCGCCACGCCGCGGGCGAGGCGGTCGACGATGTTGTCCGGCACGACGTCCTGGCCTTCCGGCGCGCGCACGCGGCAGACGTATTCGCGCTCGACTTCGAAGGACGGGTGCATCAGCGCGTTGGCCAGCTCACCGTCGGTGCTGAGCAGCAGCAGGCCGGTGGTGTTGATGTCCAGGCGGCCGATGGCGATCCAGCGCGCGCCCTTCAGCGCGGGCAGGGCCTCGAACACCGTCGGGCGGCCTTCGGGGTCTTCGCGCGTGGTCACTTCGCCTTCGGGCTTGTTGTACATCAGCACCCGCGAGGCTTCGGTCAGCGCACTGGCGACGAACTGGCGTCCGTCGATCTCGATGCGGTCGCCGCTCTTCACGCTCATGCCCACCTGCGCGGTCTCGCCGTTGACCTTCACCAGGCCGTCGGCGATGCGCTGTTCCAGCGCGCGGCGCGAACCCAGTCCGGCCTGCGCGAGCACCTTGTGCAGGCGCTCTTCCAATCGCGGCGCCTCGGTGGCGTCCGGATCGGCGGCGCGTTTGAGGGTGAGCTTGCGGCTCTTTTCTTCAGTCATTTTTGTGTTGCTCCGACTCGGCCAGTTCGGCTTCGTCATCATTCGGAACGGTCGTCGTCTCGACGGCGTTGTCTTGCTCGTGATCGTTCGCGTCCGCCGCGCGCTTGCCCGGCGCGGCTTCGGGGTCGCCCTGGAGGGCATATTCGGTTTCGTCGATGTCGAGGTCGGTGACCTCGTCTTCGGTGATTTCGGTGTTGTCTTCGTCAGCCTCGGCATTGGCGACTTCGTCGACGGAGTCGCCGGTCTGCGCGTGCCCGGCGTTCTCGTCGGCGGCTTCGTCGCTGCCGGTGTCGTCGGCCTCGCCTTCGGCCGCGCCGGCGGCGTTTTCTTCGTCGGCGCCGCCGTCGTTCGCGGCGGCGGTGTCGTCGGCCGCGTCCTCATCCGACGCCTGCGCGCCGTCGAGGTTGGATGCGTCGGCGCCTTCGTCCGCGATGCCCGCGGCGATCGGAGCCGGCGTGCCTTCGAACGCCAGCTGCGGTTCCAGCTCGCCGATGTCCTTCAGTTCCGACAGCGGCGGCAGTTCGTCCAGGCGCTTGAGGCCGAAGTAGTCCAGGAACACCTTCGTGGTGCCGAACAGCGCCGGCTTGCCGGGCACGTCGCGGTGGCCGACGACGCGGATCCACTCGCGCTCTTCCAGCGCCTTGATGATGTTGCTGTTGACCGCCACGCCGCGCACCTGCTCGATCTCGCCGCGCGTGATCGGCTGGCGGTAGGCGATGAGTGCCAAGGTCTCAAGCGTGGCGCGCGTGTAGCGCGTCTGGCGCTCGGTCCACAGGCGCGCCACCCAGGAGTGGACGTCGGCCTTGACCTGAAAGCGGAAGCCGGAGGAGACCTCGACCAGCTCCACGCCGCGGTCGGCACAGGCTTCGCGCAGGGTTTCCAGCGCCTGCTCGACGCTGTCGGCCGGCGCCGGCTGGTCTTCGGGGAACAACGCGTGCAGCTGCGCCAGCGTCAGCGGCTGGTTCGCCGCCAGCAGCGCGGCTTCGACGATGCGGGTGATCAGTTGTTGATCCATGGATCGATCGGTTTCCAGTCTCTTGGCCCGTCAGTCCCGCGAACGCGGGCATCCGGTGCCTTGGAAGCGTTTGACGCCAAATCGGAGGTCGCCGGATTCCTGCTTTCGCGGGGACGACGGGGTGTTGCGGGATGACGCCTTGGCGCCGTCAGCCATCGTTGGCTGCCGGCTCGTCGAACTCGCTGCTCAGTTCGATCTCTTCCCCGTCCTTGAGCAGCGCGAGCGACTTCACGTAGATCGGTGCGAACGGTGCTTCCTGCACGATTTCCACCAGTTGCTCCTTGGCCAGCGTGAGCATGCCCAGGAACGTGACCACGATGCCGAGCTTGCCTTCCTCGGCGGTGAACAGCGTTTCGAAGCGATAGAAGGCGCCGTCCTTCAAGCGTTCCAACAGCTCGCCCATGCGCTGGCGGACGCTGAGGGCATCGCGCTTGATCGCGTGCTGGGTGAACAGCTCGGCGCGCTTGAGCACGTCGTGCAGGGCCAGCAGCATTTCCTTCAGATCCACCGGAGGCGGCAGTCGCACCGAGGCGCGGTCCGGGACGAAGGCCTGCACCGGCGCGGTGTCGCGGTCCTGGCGGGGCAGGGAATCGATGTCCTCGGCGGCCTTCTTGAAACGCTCGTACTCCTGCAGGCGGCGGACGAGCTCGGCGCGGGGGTCTTCTTCCTCGCCTTCCTCGTTCGGTGCGCGCGGCAGCAGCATGCGCGACTTGATCTCGGCCAGCATGGCGGCCATGACCAGGTAGTCGGCGGCCAGCTCGAAGCGCATCTCGTGCATGGCCTGGATGTAATCGACGTACTGGCGGGTGATGTCCGCCACTGGGATGTCGAGGATGTCCAGGTTCTGCCGGCGGATCAGGTACAGCAGCAGGTCGAGCGGGCCCTCGAACGCCTCGAGGATGACCTCCAGCGCATCCGGCGGGATGTACAGGTCCTGCGGGATCTGCAACACGGGCTGGCCGTGCACCACCGCCAGCCGCATTTCCTGCTGCTGAGGCGTGGTGTGGGCCGGGGCGGCCACGGGTTGCGGATCGCTCGCGTCGGCTGCGCGTTCTTCGGTCATTCGGAGGCGGCCCCTCCGGGCCACGGCACTGCATATCGCTCAGGCTGGCGGCCGTCGGGGCCACCGGGGATGCAACGGACTTGCTAAGACGAACTTGTCGGAACGTCGGGCCCGGTCCGAACGGCCATGGCCGGCGCGTCACGCGAGGGCGTGGCGGGCGACTTGGGGTTTCGGGCTCGGGGCCGTCGGGGGCAGCGGCGCACCTGGGTGCGTGCGAGGCGACGGTGTGGGGAGCCGGTCGCGTCGGGCCGCTGCAGCCGGCCTTGTGAAGGCAAGGGTACGGCCTCGCCCGGGCCGTGTCCAGCCGCTTGCCGACTACAATTCAGCTCGTTTCCCCCAATCCGAGGACGCACGGCGCATGTGGTACGTGATCGAAGGCTATGACGGCAAGGACGTGCTCGCCCAGCGGCTGGCTGCGCGGCCCGAGCACCTGGCGCGCCTGACCGCGCTGCGCGACGAGGGCCGGCTGCTGCTCGCCGGGCCGTGCCCGGCCATCGACGCCGAAGATCCGGGCCCGGCCGGCTTCAGCGGGAGCGTGGTCATCGCGGAGTTCGAGTCCCTCCAGGCCGCCCGCGCCTGGGCCGATGCCGATCCCTACGTGGCCGCCGGCGTCTACCAGCGCGTGGAGGTTCGTCCGTTCCGCAAGGTGCTGCCGTGAGCGGCCGCCCGCTGCCCAGGGCCGAGCGCGCGGCCGCGATCCGCACTGCGCTGGAGGCGGCCCTGGCCCCGATTTCGCTGGAGATCGAGGACGAAAGCCACCGCCACGCCGGGCATGCCGGCGCGGCGGACGGGCGAGGGCACTTCCGGGTGGACGTGGTCAGCGCGGCCTTCGCCGGGCTGACGCCGATTGCCCGCCATCGCGCGATCTACGCCGCGCTCGGCAACCTGATGGACACCGATATCCACGCATTGGCGATCCGCGCGCGGACCCCGGCCGAGGCGGAATGAGCCCGGCGAGTCGGCTGCGCGTCGTTGTCGCGGCGCAGCAATGGTCGCGTGGATTGGTGGCAGGAAGGCAGACGTTGGCGACGTTTCGCGCAACGACATAACGTCCGCTTTACACTCGAATTTGAAAACGATTACAGTCCGCGCGCATTGTCCGCGGAGGCCCTGCGTGTCGAGCGTAACCATTAAAGACGTCGCCCGCGTGGCGCAGGTATCGGTGGCCACCGTTTCGCGCGCGCTCAATGGCCACGGCAACGTGGCCGAAGACGTCCGCAACCGCGTCTTCGCCGCCGCGCAGGAGTTGCGCTACACGCCGCACGCCGCCGCGCGCAGCCTGAGCAGCCGGCGCACCCAGACGCTCGGCGTGGTCCTGCCGGACCTGCACGGCGAATTCTTCTCCGAGCTCATCCGCGGCATCGACCAGATCGCCCGCGCGCAACGGCTGCACCTGCTGGTGTCCAGCTATCACGGCAATCCGGAAGAGCAGGGCGCCGCGCTGCGCGCGATGCGCGGACGCGTCGACGGACTGATCGTCATGTCGCCCTTCGTCGAAACGCCGAGCCTGGGCGAACACCTCGATCCGTCGCTGCCGACCCTGCTCATCAACAGCCAGGCCGAACTCGACGGCACCGCCGTGCTGGGCGTCGACAACTACGGCGGCGCGGTGACGATGGTCGAGCACCTCGTCGCCATCGGCCATCGTCGCATCGCCTTCATCGCCGGTCCCACCGGCAATTTCGATGCGCACGAGCGTCTGCGCGGCTATCGCGATGCGCTCGCGCAGCGACTGCCCGGCACCGCCGAATGGGTGTTGCAGGGCGACTTCTCCGAAGCCTCCGGGCACCGTGCCGGACACGAGTTGCTCGCCGCCGCGCAGCGGCCCGATGCCGTGTTCGCCGCCAACGACATGATGGCGCTGGGCTGCCTGTTCGCCTTCGCGCAGGCCGGCGTGAACGTGCCGGGCGACATCGCCGTGGCCGGCTTCGACGACATTCCTCTGGCGCGCTACGTCCACCCGGCGCTCACGACCATCCGCGTCAACATCGCCGAACTCGGCGCGCGCGCGGCCCGATTGCTCATCGCGCAGGTCGCCGGAGATGCGGCCAGCGAATCGTCGGTGCTTTCGACGGAGCTGATCGTGCGCGAGTCGAGCGGTTCGCCCACGCCTTCCCCGCGTTCTCCGTGACCAACGCCCGCTGAGCGTCACGGATTCTTGTGGCTGTTCGCTGTAAACGATTCCATGCGGTTCGACATGCTTTTGGAGAGAGGAAGCATATGAATTCAAGGTTCCCCCGCCTTCCGTCGCGCAGGCTGCTTGCCTGCGCCCTGGCCAGTTGCCTGGCCGTCGCCGCCCCCGCGGTGATGGCGCAGAGCACCTCGGCGACCATCCGTGGACAGGTCACCGTCGACTCGGCCCCCGCGAGCGATGCGCAGATCACCGCCACCAACACGGCCACCGGACTCTCGCGCAAGGTGCAGGCCGTCAACGGTACCTACAACGTCGGCGGCCTCCCGCCCGGCACCTACCGCATCGACGCGGTCGCCGGCGGGCAGACCACGACCA
Source organism: Lysobacter sp. FW306-1B-D06B (assembly GCF_038446665.1). Classification (NCBI taxonomy): domain Bacteria; kingdom Pseudomonadati; phylum Pseudomonadota; class Gammaproteobacteria; order Lysobacterales; family Lysobacteraceae; genus Lysobacter; species Lysobacter sp. FW306-1B-D06B. The sequence continues at coordinate 2,557,387 of NZ_CP151802.1, forward strand.
AGACCGTAACGCTGGCCGTCGGCCAGACCGCCACGCTGAATCTTTCGGCCGGCGGCGTCGCGGAGACCGGTCCGGTCGCAGACGCCACGACGGTCGACACGGTCACCGTCACCGGTGTGGCGCTGGCGGAAGTGAAGACATCGGAAATCGCCACCTACGTAAGCGGCAAGCAGATCGACATGCTTCCGCAGAATTCGCGCAACTTCCTGTCCTTCGTCGATCTGGCGCCGGGCATGGAATTCCAGCAGGGCGCCGACGGCTCCACGCGCATCCGCTCCGGCGCCGGCACTCCCAATGGCATCAACGTCTACATCGACGGCGTCGGCCAGAAGGATTACGTGCTGCGCGGCGGCATCAGCGGCCAGGACTCCACCAGCGGCAACCCGTTCCCGCAATCGGCCATCGGCGAATACAAGATCATCACGCAGAACTACAAGGCCGAGTACGACCAGCTCAACAGCGCAGCGATCGTGGCCACCACGCGCTCGGGCACCAACAACTTCGAAGGCAGCTTCTTCTGGGACCGCACCTCCAAGGACTGGCGCACGCGCACGGTCTTCGAGGAGCGTCTGGACACCAAGGCCGAAACCGGTGCCGAACAATACGGCGCCACGTTCGGCGGCCCGATCCTGCGCGACACGGCGCACTTCTTCCTGGCCTACGAGGCGAAGGAGTTCGACCGGGCGCGCTCGCTGACGCTGGGCGAGGGCTACACCATCGACCGGTTGCCGGCAGCGCTGCAGGAAGAGGCCGGTACCGGACTGTTCATCGCGCCCTTCAAGGAAGATCTGTACTTCGCCAAGATCGACTGGCTGCTGGGTGAGGACCATTATTTCGAATTCACCACCAAGTACCGCGACGAGAGCGAGCTGACCAACCTCGGCAACGGTCCCAACCTGCCCAGTTACGCCACCAACAAGCTCAACGAGGAAACGCGCGTAGACCTGCGCTACCAGTTCACCCATGGTGCCTGGCTCAACGACGCGCACATCACCTACGAGGACGCTAGCTTCAACCCCAGCCCGCTCAACAACGGCGTGGCGTACAACCTGATCAACTTCAACGGCAGCGACGTCAACGCGCGCCTGATCACGCGCAGCGGGGCGGGCTCGGACTTCCAGGAGAAGGGACAGAAAGGCTGGGGCTTCCAGGACGACCTGACCTACACGGGCCTCACGGGCCACACCATGAAGATGGGCGTGAAGTTCAAGGATGTCGACGTCAGCGCGATCGAGCGCCAGCCGTACAACCCGCAGTTCACCTACGACGTCAACGGCAGCCTCGTCCAGCCCATCCACGTGCGGTTCGGTTCGGCCCTGCCGGGTGTCGGCGACGGCAGCGCGGAGTCGAGCAACAAGCAGTACGGCATCTATTTCCAGGACGACTGGGAGGTCAACGACCACCTGATCCTCAACCTCGGCCTGCGCTACGACTACGAGAAGAGCCCCAGCTACACCAACTTCGTCACGCCCGCCGACGTGGTCGACGCGCTGCGCGCGTCCACGGCGATCAACGCGCCGAACTCCGGCGTGAACATCAACGACTACATCAGCACCGGCAACAACCGCGACTCGTTCAAGGACGCCTGGCAGCCGCGCGTGGGTTTCTCCTACGACCTCAACGCCGACCAGCGCCACGTGATCTACGGCGGTGCGGGACGCGCCTACGACCGCAATCTCTTCGACTGGCTGCAACTGGAAGTCACCAAGGCCACGTTCCCGGCCACCAACGTGTACTTCCGCCGCGGCGACGGTACGTGCCCGCTCGCGACCGAACCGTGCGTGGACTGGAATCCGGCGTTCTTCGATCCGGCGACGCTGGCCGCGCTCGCGTCGCCCGACGGAGGTGGACGTGAGGTGTTCCTGCTCGACAACGATCTGAAGGTGCCGTACTCCGACCAGTTCAGCCTGGGCATGCGTAACACCGTGGGCGAATGGCTGACGGACGCCACGATCTCGTACGTGGAAGGGCACGACGGCTTCGCATGGTTGCTCGGCAACCGTCGCGACGACGGCACGTTCTTCGCGCCCGGCTTCCAGTGGGGCTCACCGTTCAACCAGGGACTGGACGGTTTCAGCAACCTGATCCTGGGCACCAACGGCCTCAAGACGCGCACCAGTTCGCTGTACCTGAAGGCGGAGAAGCCGTACACGGCCGAATCCGGCTGGGGCGTCACCATCGCGTACACCTTCCTGCACGCGGAGGAGATGCGCGAGTCGCCGGAAGTCTTCGCGCTGGATTACCCCACGCTCAACCAGTACGGCTGGAACGACGCCGAAGTGCCCGATCACCGCCTCGTCGCCACCGGCCTCTACGACGGCCCGTGGGGCGTGACGCTCTCGGGCAAGATCACGCTGTCGTCGAAGATCCCGCGCTACTTCGTCAACTGCTTCGACATCGATCGACCGAACAACTGCTTCATCGATCAGTACAAGCCGGATGGCGACTTCGGTTACAAGCAGGTCGATCTGGCGGCGCAGAAGGACTTCGACACCGGTTCGGGCTTCAAGATGTGGGTGCGCGGTGACATCCTGAACGTCTTCGACTGGGCGAACTACGACGGCTACGACGATTTCCCCGGGAACTTCGGGTCCCCGGCGAACCCCAACTTCGGTGAACCGAACTCGCAGGTCGCATTCCCGACCCGTACGTTCAAGCTCTCGCTCGGCTTCAACTTCTGACCCGGTCCGCCGGCCGCCTACCTCGTCGGGGCGGTCGGCGGACTCGGGGTGTCTTCTTACTGGATGAACAGCGTGCTGATGTTTCAATCGATCCGACGCAGTTGGGGAACTGCATCGCTGGTGGCGGTGCTGGTGTTCATTTCGGGCTGCGGGCGTAACGAGCCGGCATCACAGACCTATCCGATCGCAGCCGCGCCTCCGGTGGAAGTCGAACCGCTCAAGCCGACCAAGCTCGAACTGCCGCCGCTGTTCCGCGACATCGAGAAGCGCACGTTCCAGTTCTTCTGGGATACGACGAACGAAGTCAACGGCCTCACGCCCGATCGCTATCCCTCGCGTCCCTTCGCGAGCATCGCCTCGGTCGGTTTCGCGCTCACCGCGTACCCGATCGGCATCGAGAACGGCTGGGTCAGCCGCCGCCAGGCGGTGGACCGCACGCTCACCACGCTGAAGTTCTTCCGCGACATTCCTTCCGGCGAGCAGGCGGAAGGCAAGGGCGCCTATCACGGCTTCTACTACCACTTCCTGGAGATGGACACCGGCCACCGCTACCAGAGCTGGGTCGAACTCTCCAGCGTGGACACGGCGCTGCTGATGATGGGCGTGCTGTTCGCGCAGAGTTACTACGACCGCGACGATCCGCGCGAGAAGGAAATCCGCGACATCGCCGACACGCTCTATCGCCGCGTCGACTGGCCGTGGCTGCAGCGCAACGCGCCGTTGATCTCGATGGGCTGGTTCCCCGAGAGCGGCTTCATCCAGCACGACTGGACCGGCTACAACGAGGCGATGATGCTCTACATCCTCGCGCTCGCTTCGCCCACGCATCCGGTGGAGCCGGAAGCATGGGAGGTGTGGACGCGCACCTACAACGACTCCTGGGGCGTCTATCAGGGCGAGGAATACCTGGCCTTCGGCCCGTTGTTCGGCCATCAGTACAGCCACGTCTGGATCGACTTCCGCGGCATCCAGGACGACTACATGCGCGAGCGCGGCATCGATTACTTCGAGAACAGCCGCCGCGCGGCTTACGCGCAACGCGCCTACGCCATCGCCAATCCGATGAAATGGAAGGACTACGGCCCGGAAGTGTGGGGCCTCACCGCCAGCGACGGCCCGCAGCAGACGCTGCAGGAGTTCCGCGGCGAACAGCGCCAGTTCCGCCACTACTCCGCACGCGGCGCCGGCCTGCGCGACACCTTCGACGACGGCACCATCGCGCCGACGGCGGCCATCGCGTCGCTGCCGTTCGCGCCGGAGATCGTCATTCCCAGCACCGTGGCGATCCACGAACGCTACGGCGAGTACCTGTACTCCAGCTACGGCTTCCTGGATTCGTTCAATCGCAGCTTCGACTTCGACATCCCGCTCAAGACCGGCCGCCTCGTGCCGGGCGAGGGCTGGGTCGCCAGCGATTACATCGGCATCGACCAGGGGCCGATCCTGGCGATGATCGCCAACTACCGCAACGACTTCGTCTGGAACGTGATGAAGCGGAACAAGTACATCCGCGACGGATTGCAGAAGGCGGGCTTCAAGGGCGGTTGGCTGGAACCGGTGAAGGAGGGCGAGACCGCATCGACGCAGCCCAAGCCGCAGACCAAGGAAGAGAAGGACGCCGCCACGGCGCGCGCGCTGGGCGAGGCGGAGTCGCGCGTGAACCGCGGATCGCAGACGCCGCCGCCCGCACCCGAATCCAAGCCGCAGCCGAAGTGAGCCTGCGATGATCCACGCGCGCGCGTCCGGCACGGCAGGCATCGGCACGAGGGTTGCGCGCTGGATGGCGTTCGTCCTGGCGATGCTCGCCACGCTCGTCATCGCCGGTTGCGGAGGCGAGCGCGACACGCGCCAGGTGGTGCGCTTCTGGGCGATGGGCTTCGAAGGCGAGATGGTGCGCCAGCTCATCCCCGACTTCGAACGCCTGCATCCCGACATCCGCGTGGAAGTGCAGCAACTGCCGGTCACCGCCGCGCACGAGAAGCTGCTGACCGCCTTCGCCGGTGACGGCCTGCCCGATGTGTGCGGGCTGGGCAACACCTGGCTGGCAGAGTTTGTCGAGCTGCGCGCGGTCGCGCCGCTGGAGCCGTTCCTCGCGCGTACGCCGTCGATGTCGCCCGACGATTACTTCCGGGGCTCGTGGGACACCGGCGTGATCGGCAGTCATGTGTACGCGGTGCCGTGGTACGTGGAAACGCGCTTGCCGTTCTATCGACGCGACATCCTTGAGGCCGCGGGCGTGAAGCAACCGCCGCGCACCTGGGCGCAATGGCGCGAGGCGATGGCGGCGGTGAAGCGCCACGTCGGGCCCGAGCGTTACGCGATCCTGCTGCCGCTCAACGAGTACGAGCCGCTGCTGAACCTCGCCATCCAGCAGCCCGACCCGCTGCTGCGCGACGACGGCCGCTACGGCAATTTCCGCAGCGACGGCTTCCGCCGCACGCTGGCGTTCTACAACGACATCTTCGTGCAGAAGTGGGCGCCGCCCTTCAGCAACAACCAGATCTCCAACGTCTGGAACGAGTTCGGCCGCGGCCTCTACACCTTCTACGTCAACGGCCCCTGGAACATCGCCGAATTCCGCAAGCGCCTGCCGCCGTCGATGGAAGGCAAGTGGGGCACGATGCCGTTGCCGGGTGCGGACGGCCCGGGTGCGTCCGTCGCCGGCGGCGCGAGCTTCGTCGTGTTCCAGCAGGCGAAGAACAAGGACGCGGCGTGGAAGCTGGTCGCGTACCTGTCGGATCCGCAGGTGCAGGTGCGATTCCACACGCTCACGGGCAACCTGCCGCCACGCCGCAGTGCGTGGGAGAGCAGCCAGGCGCTGGCGACCGACCCGTACACGTTGCCGTTTCGCGAACAGCTCGAACGCGCCAAACCCGCGCCGAAAGTACCGGAGTGGGAACGCATCGCGCAGGAGCTGCGCATCGTCGGCGAGCAGCTGGTCGCCGGCCGCTACACCGTGGACGAAGCGGCGACGGAACTCGACCGCCGCGCCGACGCCATCCTCGAAAAGCGCCGCTGGATGATGGATCAGGACGCCGCCACCGGAGGTTCGCGATGAGCATCGCGCCCAGGGTCAGCGCCTCCACCGCCGGCTGGATGTTCGCCGCGCCCGCGCTGGTGGTGATCGGCCTGTTCTTCGGATTGCCGGTGCTGGCAGCCTTCGCACTGAGCCTGACGGATTTCGACATCTACTCGCTGGCGGATCTGTCGAACCTGCGCTTCGTCGGACTGGGCAATTACTGGAACCTGCTGCAGGACCCGCTGTTCTGGAAGGCGCTGGGCAACACGATGTACTTCGTCGTGGTCGGCGTGCCGCTGTCGATCGCGGTGTCGCTGGGCGCGGCGTTGCTGCTGCATTCCAAGGTCGCGGTTTTCAAGCCGTTCTTCCGCACCGCGTTCTTCGCGCCGGTGGTCACCACGGTGGTCGCGGTGGCGGTGATCTGGCGCTACCTGTTCCACACGCGCTACGGACTGGTGAACTGGGGGCTCACTTCCATCGGGCTGGATCCGATCGACTGGCTGGGCGATCCCACCTGGGCGATGCCGACCATCATCGCCTTCGCCGCGTGGAAGAACTTCGGCTACAACATGATCATCTTCATCGCCGGTCTGCAGTCGATCCCCGAGGACCTGTACGAAGCCGCGCGCATCGACGGCGCCACGCCCGCGCAGCAGTTCTGGAACGTGACCTTGCCGCAGCTGGGGCCGGTGCTGCTGATGGTCGGCATCCTCACGCTGTCGGGCTATTTCCAGCTGTTCGCCGAGCCTTACGTCATCACCCAGGGTGGGCCGCTGCAAAGCACGGTGAGCGTGCTGTACCTGATGTACGACGAGGGCTTCAAGTGGTGGAACCTGGGCAATGCGTCGGCGGTGGCGTTCCTGCTGTTCGCGCTGATGACGGTGGCGACCAGCGGCCTGCTGTGGTTCGCACGACGCAAAGGAGCGGAATGACATGACCCCGCGCCTGGCCCGTGCCATCGTCAACGGCCTGATGATCGCGCTGGCGGTGATCAGCCTCGCGCCGCTGCTGTGGATGCTGTCGGTGTCCTTCATGCAGCCCGGCGAGGCCAGCCACTTCCCGCCGCCGTTGTGGCCTTCCAACGCCACGCTGGCGAACTACCACGAGCTGTTCGCCCGCGCCGGCATGGGCCGCTACCTGCTCAACAGCACGCTGATCGCGACGGTCGCCACGGCCATCGCGCTGCTGCTCAACACCATGGCGGGTTACGCCTTCGCCAAGCTGAAGTTCGCCGGGCGCGAGCGCGTGTTCCGACTGTTGCTGGCCGCGCTGGTGATCCCGGCGCAGGTGACGATGATGCCGCTGTTCCTGATGCTCAAGCAGATGGGGCTGGTGAATACGTACGCCGGCGCGGTGGTACCGCTGATGGCGAGCGTGTTCGGCATTTTCCTGGTGCGCCAGTACGCGCGCTCGATCCCGGACGAACTGCTGGAAGCGGCGCGCATCGACGGCGCCAGCGAGACACGCATCTTCTTCCAGATCGTGCTGCCCGTGCTCAAGCCGATTCTGGTGACACTGGCGATCTTCGTGTTCCTGGGCGCGTGGAACGACTTCATGTGGCCGCTGATCGTGCTCAGCGATTCGGGCCATTTCACGCTGCCCGTCGCGCTGGCCTCGCTGTCGCGCGAGCACGTGCAGGACAACGAGATGATGATGGCCGGGTCGGTGGTGACGGTGTTGCCGGTGCTGATCCTGTTCCTGGCGTTGCAGCGGTACTACCTGCAGGGCCTGCTGGTCGGGAGCGTGAAAGGGTGAGAGCGGTGAAGCGTGTGGCGTGGGCCGGTGTGCTCGTTCCGATGATGGCGTGGGCGCAGGGCGTCGGAGAGATCCGAGTGCTGGACGCCTTCGAAACCACGACGCCGTGGCAGGTCGTCACCTCCGATCAGGTCAGCGGCAAGCTGCGCACAGTGCCGGGCGCGGACGGCAAGGCGGTGTGCCTGGATTACGATTTCAACGGTGTGTCCGGTTACGCCGGCCTGCAACGCGAACTGCCGCTGGACTATCCCGACGACTACGAGTTCGGTTTCCGCGTGCGTGGCGACTCGCCGCCCAACGATCTGCAATTCAAGCTGGTCGACGACAGTGGCGACAACGTGTGGTGGGTAAACAAGCCGCGCTTCGAGTTTCCCAAGGAGTGGACACCGGTCGTCTACAAGAAACGTCACATCAGCCGTGCATGGGGTCCTACGCCGGACTCGACGCTGCGCCACAGTCGCAAGGTCGAGTTCACGATCTACAACAGCGTCGGCGGCAAAGGGACGGTGTGCCTGGACACGCTAACCTTCCGTCGACGGCCGGTGGACACCACACCGCCGCCGCGTCCTTCGGCACGCGCCAGCGTGGAGATGGTCGGCGGCGCTCCGGCGTTCGCCGTCGACGACGACGCGGCCAGTGCCTGGATCGCACCGGTAGAGGTGTCGCCCGCGCCACTGCTGGAAGTGGACCTGGGGCGTCTGCGTGAGTTCGGTGGACTGACCCTGCGCTGGGCGCCGGGTCACGCGGCGACGCGGTACCGCGTCGCGCTGTCTCGCGACGGTCGCGACTGGCAGGACGTGCGCGAAGTATCCAGTGGCAATGGCGGCCAGGACCCGATCGCGCTGCCCGAATCGGAGGCGCGTTACCTGCGCCTGCAATTTGAGGCCGGCCAGGATGCGCAGCCTTACTCGCCGCCGTACTACGCGCTTGCGGACGTAGTGATCGAGCCGCTGGCCTTCGCGGCGACGCCGAACGACTTCGTGCGTTCCGTCGCGAAGGATGCGCCGCGTGGGCATTTCCCGCGCGGTTTCAGCGGCGAGCAGCCGTACTGGACGATCCTCGGCCTGGACGGCGGCGTCGAACAGGGCCTGATCGGCGAGGATGGCGCCATCGAAGTGGGCAAGGGCGCCTTCAGCATCGAGCCGTTCGTGGTGAGCGACGGCCGGCTCGTGTCGTGGGCGGACGTGAAGACGACGCAGTCGCTGCAGGACGGCTACCTGCCGATTCCCTCGGTGCACTGGCAGCACGCCGAGTTCGCCCTCGACATCACCGCCTTCGCGCACGGCGAGCGCGACAATTCCCATCTCACCGCGCGCTATCGCCTGCGCAACACCTCCGACCACCCGCGTCGTTACGTCTTCGCGCTGGCGGCGCGGCCGATGCAGGTGAATCCGCCGACGCAGTTCCTCAGCACCGTCGGTGGCGTGAGTGCGATCCATTCGATCAGCGCGAGCGAAGGCGTCATCTCGGTCGAGGGCCGGAATCCGGTGCGCGCGAGCAAGTCCCATGCTGCCTTCGCCAGCCGTTTCGACGAGGGCGACGTGGTGGCGCGGATGGCGCGCGCGGACTGGTCTTCGTTCTGCGCGGGCGGCTGCGAGACGGGCAACGTGTTCACCGCGGTCGGCCCTTCAACCACGAGCGTGTCCGACGACACCGGGCTCGCATCGGGTGCGCTGTTGTACTCGGTGGAACTGGCGCCGGGCCAGGCGAGCGAGTTCGACTGGAGCGTGCGCCTCACCGGGAAGGACCCGCAGCCGCCGCGTCCGCCGATCGACGCCGCCAAGGCACAGGAGGCCACCGCCGCGCTGTGGCGGAGCAAGCTCGACCGCGTGCAACTGCGTGTTCCCGCGCATGGGCAGCACGTCGTCGACACGCTGCGCACCGCGCTGGCGCACATGCTGATCAGCCGCATCGGACCGCGCCTGCAACCGGGAACGCGCTCGTATTCGCGCGCGTGGATCCGCGACGGCGCGATGATCGGCGAAGGCCTGTTGCGCATGGGCCGCGAAGACGTGGCGACGGAGTTCCTTCGCTGGTATGCGCCATATCAATTCGACAACGGCAAGGTGCCGTGCTGCGTGGACGATCGCGGCAGCGATCCGGTGCCCGAGAACGACAGCCACGGCGAGCTGATCTTCACCATCGCCGAGGTGTACCGCTTCAACCGCGACCGCGCCCTGCTCGAATCGATGTGGCCGCACGTGGTCGGCGCGTTCGAGTACATGGAGAAGCTGCGCCTGAGCGAGCGCACGGAGGCGAACCGCGCGCGCAATCCCGCGTTCTACGGAATGATGCCGGCCTCGATCAGCCACGAAGGCTATTCGGCCAAGCCGATGCACTCGTACTGGGACAACTTCTGGGCGCTGCGCGGCTACAAGGATGCGGTGGAGATCGCGCAGTGGCTGGGCAAGGGTGACGATGCGAAGCGGTTCGCCGTCTCGCGCGACCAGTTCCGCGACGACCTGTACGCCTCGCTGCGCGCGGCGACGCAGCAGCACGGCATCGACTTCCTGCCGGGTGCGGCGGAGCTGGGCGATTTCGATGCGACTTCCACGACGATCGCGCTCGCGCCCGGCGGCGAACAGGGGCGGTTGCCGCAGGACCTGCTGACGAACACGTTCGAACGCTACTGGCGCGAGTTCGTGGCCCGTCGCGATGGCACGCGCGAGTGGAAGGACTACACGCCCTACGAGCTGCGCACCATCGGCACCTTCGTCCGCCTGGGCTGGCGCGATCGCGCGCACGAGGCGCTGGATTTCTTCTTCGCCGACCAGCAGCCGCGCGCGTGGAACCAATGGGCCGAAGTCGTCTCGCGCACGCCGCGCAAGCCGTTCTTCGTGGGCGATCTGCCGCATGCGTGGGTTGCTTCGGATTACGTGCGTTCGGCGTTGGACCTGTTCGCGTACACGCGCGATGCGGACGATGCGCTGGTGCTCGCCGCGGGCATTCCGTCGGGCTGGCTGGCGGGCGAGGGCGTCGGCGTTTCGAACCTGCGCACGACGTACGGGCCGCTTGGCTATTCGCTGATGGAGCGCGATGGGCGTGTGCTGTTCTCGCTGTCGCCCGATACGAAAGTGCCGCCGGGCGGTGTGGTGCTGACCTGGCCGTATGCGACGGCGCCGGGGGCGACGCGGATCGACGGAAAGCCCGCGCAGTGGAAGGGGGGCGAGCTGAAGATCGAGCGTGCGGGAGCGAAGGTCGAAGTCGCGCTGCGTTGATTCCGCCGTTCGGTCTAGCAGCTATACCGTCATCCCGGCGAAGGCCGGGACCCAGGCGCAGTGCATTCGAACTATCAAGCGCCGAACAACCGCTGCGCCGAAACAACCCCAGCGCCGAAACAACCGCAGCGCCGAAACAACCCGAGCGTCATCCCAGCGAAAGCTGGGATCCATGTTGATCTTGCGATCGGGTGACGCTGGCGCGCGCCACGAAGATCCAAAATGGATTCCTGCTTCCGCAGCAATGACGGAATGGCAGCGGCAAGGCTGCGTGCCTGGGTCCCGGCCTTCGCCGGGATGACGGTGTCTTTATCGCCTCGAGCAGCGCTGCGGCCGAGGTGCGCGCGAGCGCCGAGGGCTACTTCTTCTCCGCCACGAACGCCCGCGCCTTCACCGGACTGCCTGCGGTCAGCAGCGCGTTCGGCGCCAGCACGACGGTGTCGTTTGCCGCCACGCCGGAGAGGATCTCGATGTCATTGCCCAGGTTGCGCCCCAGGGTGACATCGCGGAAGTCGAGCCTGCCGTCCTTCACGGTCGCCACCTGCGCGCCGCTGCCGCGCTGGATCACCGTCGACACCGGCACCACCATCGCCGGCGCCGCGCGCGAGAGATGCAGGGCGACCGTACCGACCATGCCGGCGGGAATGCGGCTGTCGGGATTGGGCAGGCGCAGCTCGGTACGCATCACGCCCGCATCGCGCGAGATGGCATTCGCGCTGCGCACGACCTGCGCCTTGAACGTCTGGCCCGGGAGTTCGGGGAAGGTGACGTCGCCTTCCACGCCGGCCTGCAACTGCAGCGCCACGTTCTGCGGAACGTCGACCACCACGCGCAGCGGATCGAGCGCGTTCACCTCGAACATCGGTTCGGCACTGGCCGCATCGCCGACCACGCGATCGCCGCGTTCCACATTGCGCGCGACGACGATGCCGGAGAACGGTGCACGCACGGTCTGGAAGCCCTGTCGCTCGCGCGCAGCCGCCAGTCGCGCTTCGGCGGCGCCGCGCGCGGCGATGGCCACGTCGTAGTTGGCCTTGCGGTCGCTGTAGAGCTCCTTGGAGATCGCGCCGGAGCCGATGAGCACTTCGGCGCGGTCGTAGTTCACCTTCGCCAGTTCCTGGTCGGCCTTGGCCTGGGCGAGCACGGCGGCGGCTTCGCGCACGGCCTGGTCGGATTCGGGCGCGGAGATCACCGCCAGCACCTGGCCGGCTTCGACCTTGTCGCCCAGGTCGGCGCGGCGTTCGCTGACGAAGCCGGTCGCGCGCGGGAAGAGCTGCGCCGATTCTCCGGCGAGCGCGCGCGCGGGCAGGCGCAGTTCGAAGGTGTTGTCGGCGGCCTTGGCCTGCACGGTCAGGACTTCCGCCACGACCTGCGGCGGCGTGGTTTCGGCCGAGCTGCCGTTACAGCCGGTCAGCGCGATCGCGAGCGACAGCGCGCTGAAGGCGAGCAGGGCACCCCGTGCCGACGTGAAGCGCGCGTGAGAGAGGGAGGTGGTCATGGGGTGGCTCCTGCTTCGGCACCTTCGGCACCGGGCACGTCTTCGGGATGGGCGGCATGGCGCGCGGCGGCGGGCATGCGCCGGCCGAGCACCGCGAGGATCGAGGGAACGAGGATCAGCGTGGCCGGCGTGCCGAACAGCAGGCCGCCGATGACGGCACGGCCCAGCGGCGCGTTCTGCTCGCCGCCTTCGCCCAGGCCCAGCGCCATCGGCACGATGCCCAGCACCATGGCGCTTGCGGTCATCAGCACCGGGCGCAGGCGCACGGCGGCGGATTCGTAGGCGGCGAGTTCCGGATCGTGGCCCTGCGCGACCAGGCCGCGCGCGAAGCTCGTCACCAGCACGCTGTTCGCGGTGGACACGCCGATCACCATCATCACGCCCATCAGCGCCGGCACGCTCAGCGGCGTGCCGGTGACGAACAGGGCGAACGCGGCGCCGGCGATCGCGATGGGCAGGCCGGACATCGCCACCAGCGGCTGTATCCACGACTGGAAGTTCACCACCAGCACGAGGAAGACGAGCGCGGCCGACATCAGCAGGCCCGCGGCGAGTTCGCTGTAGGCGCTCTGCATCTCGCCGGCCTGGCCGACGATCTCGATGCGGTTGCCGGGCTTGAGGCGGCCTTCCAGTTCCTTGGTAATGCCGTTCAATGCGTCGTAGACCGAGCCCAGGTCCGTGCCTTCGACGTTGGCCAGCACGCTGATCGTCGGCGCCAGCGTCGTGCGGGCGAGCGAGGCCGGCACGCGGCGCGGCGTGACCGTGGCGATGTTGCGCAACAGCACCGCCTGCCCATCGCTGCCGATGCGCAGCGGCGCGTTGAGCAGTTCGTCGATGTTGGTCATGTTCACCGGCGGCGCCTGCACCTGCACGGTGTAGGCCAGCGCGTTGACGGTGTCGGTCCAGTACACCGGCGTCACCGTGCCGGAGGAGCCCAACACCGCGAGCACGGCGCGACTGGCCTGCTGCGCATCCAGGCCGAGTTGCGCGGCACGCGTGCGGTCGATGTGCACCTGGTATTCGGGCAGATCGAGCACCTGGCGCAGCGCGACGTCCACCGCGCCCGGGACTTTGCCCAGTCGCTGTTCGATCTCACGCGCGAGCGCAAGATTGCCCGCGTTGTCGCGACCGATGATGCGCACCTCGAACGCCGCCGCGGCCGAACCGGCCAGCGTGCGGCTGGTCGCGTCCGGCGGGCGCTCGAACATCTTCACGTCGGGGTACTTCTGGGCGATGAGGTGGCGGATCTTCGACAGGTATTCGTGGCTGGGGCCGTGCGGCGTCTTCAGCTGCAGCATGATCTCGGCCTCGAACGAGCCGACCACCGCGCTGTCGACCAGCGACAGGTTCACGGCGTCGGGCACGCCGATCTGCTCGTAGACGGTCTGCAATTCGTCGGCCGGAACGATCTTGCGGATCTCGCGCTGGATGTCGGTGACGCGCGCAGCGGTTTCCTCAAGACGCGTGCCCGACGGGAAACGCACCTGGAAACGCAGCTGGCCGGCATCGACATGCGGGAAGTACTCGCGGCCCAGCGACACCGCCGACACGCCGCCGATGGCGATCACCAGCAGCGCGGCAATGGCGAGCACGCCGCCGTGGTGGCCCAGCTTCACCAGCAACGCATGGTGCCGGTCGCGCAGCGAATCCAGCGTGTGCTCGACCTTGTGGTTGATCTTGAGCAGCAACTTCTCGGGCGCCCAGCGCGGGTTCGCGCGGCTCTTGATGTCCGCCGGCAGCAGCAGGTAGCACAGCACCGGGATGAGCGTGCGCGAGAGCAGGAACGAGGCGAGCATCGCGAAGATCACCGCCAGCGCCAGTGGCGTGAACACCCACGCCGACAGGCCCGTCATCAGCAGGATCGGCGTGAGCACGATGCAGATGGCGATGGTGGACACCATCTCCGGGAACACGACTTCCTTCGCGCTGTCCAGGATCGCCGTTCGCACGTCCTTGCCCAGGGCGATGTTGCGGTTGGTGTTCTCCACGTCCACCACGGCGTTGTCGACCAGGATGCCGATCGCCAGCGCCAGGCCGCCCAGCGTCATCACGTTGAAGGTGTAGCCCAGCAGGCTGAGCATCGCGACGGAGGCGAGCAGCGCCAGCGGAATCGCCGACAGCACGATCAGGCTGGAACGCCACGAGCCGATGAACACCAGCACCACCAGTGCGACCAGCAGGCCGACCAGCAGCGCTTCGTGGCGGATCGAGCCGATCGCGTTGTCGACGAACACCGACTGGTCGAAGATCGGCTGGATGCGCGTGCCGGGCGGCGCGGAGGCTTCGATTTCGGGAAGACGCTCGCGCACCGAGCGCACCAGCTCCACGGCCGATGCGTTGCCGAGCTTGATCAGCGCAACGGCCACCGCGCTGGAACCGTCCATGCGCGCGACGTTGGTCTGCAATGCGCCGCCGTCGCGCACCGAAGCGATGTCGCGCACGTACACCAGCGTGCCGTTGCGCGAGGCAACGGGGATGTCGAGGAAGTCCGCCGCCGTTGCGGGGCTCGTGTCGAGCGAGATCTGCATCTCGCGCGCGTTTTCGCGGATCGCGCCGGAGGGCAGGGTGGGGCTGCCGCGTTCGAGCGCGCCGGTGACGTCGGCCGGCGTGAGGCCGTAGGTCTGCAACGCCGCCGGGTTGAGGTCGACCATGATCTGCCGTGCCGCGCCGCCGTAGGGCAGCGACATGCGGATGCCGGGGATCGTCTGGATCTGCGAGCGCAATTGCAGGCGCGCGTAGTCGTACAGCTGTGCTTCGGTCAGCGAATCCGAGGACAGCACCAGCATCAGCACCGGCGTGGAGGACACGTTGTTGCGGATCACCAGCGGCGGCGAAGTGCCCGGCGGCATGCGGCGCAGGATCGTCTGCGAGACCGAGGTGATCTGGCCCAGTGCGCGATCCAGGCTCACCGTGGGCTGGAAATCGATGCGCACGATGCTGGCGCCGTTGATCGTCTCCGAGCGCACTTCTTTCAGGTCATCGACCGTGTTCATGATCGCCACCTCGGAGAACGAGGTGAGCTTGGCGGCCATGTCCGCAGCCGGCAGGCCGTTGTAGGTCCACACCAGGTTGACCGAGGGGATGCCGACCTCGGGGAGGATGTCGGTGGGCATGCGCCGCGCGGCCAGGGTGCCGAACAGCAGGATCAGGATCGCGAGCACGCCGATGGTGTACCGGCGGCTCAGGGCGTACTGGACAATCCACATGGTGCGGCCGGCCTCTGCGGGGCGAAGCGTCTGGAGACGGCGCCAACCGCAACGTCCCGCGCGACCTGCGCCGCGACGGGCGGCAGGGCGTGGGGCACGACGCGTGGGCCTTTCGTGTCCGGGTTATGGTCGCGCCGCGGCGGTTGCGTTGGAAAGTCCATTGCTGCGAAATCATTGCCCGATCCTGCAAATCGACCGGATCGGCAACATGACCTCTGGCCTAGACGCCATAATCGGCATGGTTGAGGAACGTGACGGAACGCCATGAATGCCAGTGTTTCCACGGCAACGCCCGAACACCATGCCGGTTGCCCCGCGCTGCGCGAGCTTGCCGGCCGGATTGCCCGATTGACGCCGTCCGACGGCGTCCATGGCACCGCGTACGCGCCGCTGAGCGTGGTCCGCATCAGCCAGCCGACCGAGTGCATGCCGGCCGTGTACGAGCCGCGTCTGGTGATCGTCGCGCAGGGCTGCAAGACCGCGACGCTGGCGGGGCAGACCTACTACTACAACCCGCTCAACTACCTCGTCGTGTCGGTGACGCTGCCGGTGTCGGGGCAGGTGATCGAGGCCACGCCGGATGAGCCGTACCTGTGCCTGCGCCTGGACATCGATCCGGACGACGTGGCGAGTCTTCTCGTGGACGCCGGGCAGTCGCCGGCACCGCCGCCTTCAGGCGTGGACCCGGGGCTGTACGCCGCGCGCGTCAACGCGCCGCTGATGGACGCCGTGTTGCGGTTGATGCGCCTGCTCGACGCGCCGGACGATCTGGCGATGCTCGCGGCGATGACGCGGCGCGAGATCCTCTATCGCGTGCTCACCGGCGAACTCGGCTACCGCCTGCGTGCACTGGCGATGACCGACACACGCTCCAGCCGCATCGCGCGCGCCGTGGCGAAGCTGCGCGAGGACTACCTGGAGCCGCTGAGCATCGATGAACTCGCGCGCACCGTGCACATGAGCACTTCCTCGTTCCACCACCAGTTCAAGGCGGTGACGACGATGTCGCCGCTGCAGTTCCAGAAGCATCTGCGCCTGCACGAAGCGCGGCGCCTGATGATGGCCGGCGGCATGGAGGCGCTCTCCGCCGCGCGCCATGTCGGCTACGAGAGCCCGTCGCAGTTCAGTCGCGAGTACAAGCGCCTGTTCGGTGCGCCGCCACGCTCGGAGGTGGGTCGTTCGCGGGGTGTGCCGCAGGTGTAGGTCTCCCGGGCCGCCGCTGCGCCCGCCCGCCCGCCTGAAGTCGGGCGCCAATCCCCACGGTGGGGAGTGGCGCGCCCGCTGCGTTGTGTTCATTCGGGCACAACAGCCGGCCGTGGGCGCCGTCAGACTGGACGCGCGCCGGCACGCGCCGATGCATCCGACGCCAACAGGGGATCGCGCCATGAGCACGTTGCAGGACCTGAGGATCGATTTCGAACGCCGTAGCCGTCGTTCCATGTCCATGCCGATCGCCGGGACCATCGTCTGGTCGGTGGCGGGCGTCGCCGGACTGTTCCTGCCTCTGAAATCGGGCGTCACCGTGCTCGTGCTCGCGATGGCGCTGATCTTCCCGCTCGCCCTGGCCGTCGCGTCCGTTCGCGGCGAGGAACTCACCGGCCGCGACAATCCGCTGTCACGGCTGATGGGCGCGTGCGTGGTGATGGTCAACCTGCTGTGGGCACTGCACATCCCGCTGTACTTCGCGATGCCGCGGTTCGTGCCGCTGAGCCTGGGAATCGCGCTCGGGCTGCACTGGGTCGTGTACTCGTGGATCGTCGCGCATCCGCTGGGTTACCGGCACGCGATCGTGCGCACCCTCGGGCTGCTCGCGGCGTGGTGGCTGTTTCCGGAATGGCCGGTCACGGCCTGCGCGGCGGTCGTGGTCGCCGCCTATGCGTTCACGCTGGTCGAGATGGCGCGCCGCCCCGTGCCTGCCTTGGCGCAACCGGCGCAGATCGCCTCCGAGCCGGCCTGATCCGGCGTCATTCGCACCAGTGCACTTCCAAGGGTCGGCCGTGCTTGCTGTCCAGTGCGAGCAGCACGGGCCAGCGTTGCGGGTCGTTTGATGCGACGGCCTGCTCGAAGATCATGCGCTTGCGCTCGCCCTGCAACAGCAGAAGGCGATGCGGGATGCGCGCCAGACCGTACGGCGTGAGGCTGATGCGGCGCGGCCACTGGCGAGCGCCCGGGCAATCGTGCGCGTCCACGACCGCGTAGTCGCGCGGGCTGGCGAGGATGCGGTCGAAACCTTCCATGCCGGGGAACAGCGACGCGACGTGGCCGTCTTCGCCCATGCCGAGCACCGCGATGGCCGCCTGGTTGCGCGCGTGCGCGTTGGCGGTGGCCACCGCGCCTTCGATGTGGCGGCCGGGCTGCGTCATCGGTTCGAAATGCGCGACGGCGGCGTGATCGCGCAGCAGGTCGCGGTGCACGAGCCAGGCGTTGCTGTCGGGGTCGTCGGGCAGCAGCCAGCGCTCGTCGACCAGACCGACATCCACGCGCTCCCACTCGAGCGGTGCCTGCGACAGAGCGCGATAGACCGGCCCCGGCGTGCCACCGCCGGACAGCAGCAACCGCGCGCGCGGCCGCAGGCTCAGTTCGCGGCGCAGTTCGGCGGCGATCGCCACGGCCGCGGCCCAGGTCCAGACCTCGTGGTTCGGATGCACGTGCAGCACGTACGCCGCAGCGGCGTCGTCGCGCGGAAGGGGCGAGCGGTCGGCCATGCGCGAATCCTCGCACAGCCCACCTCAAGACGACGTCTGCTTACGCGACGTCCTGGGCGAGCGCGGCGGCGCCGAGCAGGCCCGGCTGCGGATGCACCACCGCCAGGGTCGGAATGCGCGCCATCACCGGCGAGAACCGGCCCTTGTATTCGAAGCGCTGGCGGAAGCCGGAATGGGCGATCGACGGCAGCAGCTTGGGCACCAGCCCGCCGGTGAGGAAGACGCCGTCCCATGCGCCCAGCGTCAGCACCAGATCGCCGGCCGCCGCGCCGAATACCGCGCAAAAGACGTCGATCGTGCGCAGGCTGCGCGGGTCGCCGTCTTTCGCCCGCGCGGTGACGTCGGCGGGCGTGAGCGGGCCGGGGTCTTCGCCGGCGATGTTGCTCAGCGCACGGTGCAGGTTCACCAGGCCCTGGCCGCTGACCAGGCGTTCGTTCGACACGCGACCGAACTCGGCCGACATCTGCTGGAGGATCTCGATCTCCTCCGGCGAGTTCGGCGCGAAGCTGACATGGCCGCCTTCGGTCTGCAGCGGAAAATGGCGGCCGCCGCGACGCAGCAGCCCGCCCACGCCCAGGCCGGTTCCCGCGCCGATGATGGCGAAGGTGCGGTCCTGGCGATCGTGTCCATTCCAGCCGATGCCGCCCAGCGCGACCACATCCTGCGGACGCAGCAGCGAGGCGCCCATGGCCTGCGCGGCGAAGTCGTTGACCAGGCGCAGCGATTCCAGACCCAGCGATTCGCCCGTGCGTGCGGCGGAAATCACCCAGGGATGGTTGGTGATGCGCGCCTCATCGCCGTCCACGCGACCGGCCACGGCGAACACGCCCGTGCGCGCACGCGCGCCGGTGACGTCCAGGTAGTGCGCGGCGGCATCGGCGAGCGAGGGAAAGTCCGCGACGGCGAACTCGCGCACGCTGTCCATCAGCAGCGGATCGGTGTCGTCGTGCCGGGCCAGCGCGAAACGCGCGTTGGTGCCGCCGATGTCGGCGAGCAGGGCGTGGGATTCGGGGGCGGAGGAGTCGCTCAAGGCATCACCACGGCGGAGTCGTCGCGCATCGCGCAGGTTGTCGCGCAGCGTAATGGACCGTCACGCGTCTGTCTGCGATGCGGGCGCGCCAAGGTGATGTCCGGGCGACTGAATACGAAATCAGCGCGCGGCAACATGGTTCCCGTAGCCCGGGGAAGCGAAGCGCATCCGGGCAGATGCGCCGACGAACCCGGGTGCGCTTCGCTTACCCGGGCTACAAAGACGGCGGGACCCGCTGCCGAGGGAGGGAATGGGGCAGCGGATCCCGTCGCGAAAACGCGCCCTCAGTAGGGCAGCGGATCGGACAGCGAACGCCCGTGGCTTGCGATCACCTTCGAGTACCACAGCGCGCTGTCCTTGGGCGTGCGCTCCTGCGTGGCGTAGTTCACGTGGATCATGCCGAAGCGCTTGGAATAGCCCAGCGACCATTCCAGGTTGTCCAGCAGCGACCACAGCATGTAGCCGCGGATGTCCACGCCGGCGTCGATGGCGTCGTGGATCGCCCGCAGGTGCTTGCGCAGGTAATCGGTGCGCAGCGGGTCCTTGATGCGTCGCTTGCCGTCGTCGTCCGCCATCGCGGTCGGCGGATCGAAGAACGCCGCGCCGTTCTCGGTGATGTAGACCGGCAGGTCGCCGTAGGTCTGCTTGAACCACAGCAGCAGGTCGGTCAGGCCTTGCGGGAACACTTCCCAGCCGGTCTCGGTGTAGGTGCCCAGCGGCTGGCGCACGACGCCGGTGTTGAGCGGGTAGCTCTCGGCGGCCTTGGTCACGCTGCGCGTGTAGTAGTTGATGCCGACGAAGTCGAGCTTCTGCTTGATCAGCTCGTAGTCTTCCGCCGGCCACTGCGGCCAGGCGTCACCGAAGATCTCCTTCAGTTCCGGCGGGTAATGGCCGAGCAGGGCGGGGTGCAGGTACTGCTCGTTCATGTAGGCATGCGCGCGGCGAACGGCGGCGGCGTCTTCCTTCGAATCGGTCGCCGGGTACTTCGGCTCGATGTTCACCACCAGGCCGATCTCGTGCTTGCCGATCTCGCGATACGCCTTCACCGCCGCGCCGTGTGCGCGCATCAGGTTGTGCGAGGCGATCGGCGCTTCGTACTTGCTGCGATGGCCCGGCGCCAGCGCGCCGTGCAGGTAGCCGCCGTCGGTGACCACCCACGGCTCGTTGAGCGTGACCCACTTCTTCACGCGGCCGTCGAGCTCGCGGTACATCACGCTGGCGTACTCGGCGAACCAGTCGGCGATGTCGCGGTTGAGCCAGCCGCCGCGATCGTCCAGCGCCGCCGGCAGGTCCCAGTGGTAGAGCGTGAGCAGCGGTTCGATGCCGTTGTTGAGCAGTTCGTCGACCAGGCGCGAGTAGAAGTCCAGGCCCTTCTGGTTCACGCGGCCGGTGCCGTCGGGCAGGATGCGCGACCACGACACGCTGAAGCGGTAGGCCTGCAGGCCCAGCTCGCGCATCAGCTTCACGTCGTCGCGCCAGCGGTTGTAGTGATCGCACGCGACATCGCCGGTGTCGCCGTTGAGCATCATCCCGGGCGTGTGCGCGAAGCGCGTCCAGATGCTCGGGCCGGCGCCATCGGCCAGCGGCGAGCCTTCGATCTGATGGGCGGCGGTGGCGGCGCCCCACAGGAAGCCCTTGGGGAATGCGAACTGATCGGACGCTTGACTCATCGGTACGGTGGCCTGACGGGGTGGATAGGCATGAAAACGGTTACATGGCAGGATAGCGGACGCCGGTGACATTTGCATCGCCGGCGCGTCGAAAATGCCGGTACGGTCCGTCGAGGCCGCCCAGGGGCTCCCGAGGAATTCATGGCGAAGGTCACGCTGGATCGTCTGCGCAAGGTGTACCCCAACGGCTACGTGGGCGTGGACGACGCGACCTTCGAGATCGGCGACGGCGAGCTGATGGTGCTGGTCGGTCCTTCCGGCTGCGGCAAGTCCACGCTGCTGCGCATGATCGCCGGGCTTGAGACGATCACCTCCGGCGAGTTGCGCATCGGCGATCGCGTGGTGAACGACATCGCACCGAAGGATCGCGACATCGCGATGGTGTTCCAGAGCTACGCGCTATACCCGCACATGACGGTGGCCGAGAACCTCGGCTTCGGGCTGAAGCTGCGCGGCGCGTCCAAGGACGAGGTCGCCCGTCGCGTGCGCGAATCGGCGCAGATGCTGGAACTGGAACCGCTGCTGGATCGCAAGCCCGCCGCGCTGTCGGGCGGCCAGCGCCAGCGTGTCGCGCTCGGTCGCGCATTGGTGCGGCAGCCGCAGGTGTTCCTGCTCGACGAACCGCTGTCCAACCTCGACGCCAAGCTGCGCGCATCCACGCGCGTGGAAATCGCGCGCCTGCACCGCAAGCTCGGCACGACGATGATCTATGTCACCCACGACCAGGTCGAAGCGATGACGCTGGGCCAGCGGATCGTGGTGCTCGACAAAGGCCGCATCCAGCAGATCGACACGCCGATGGCGCTGTACAACCGGCCGGCGAACCTGTTCGTGGCCACGTTCCTGGGCAGCCCGAAGATGAACCTGCTGCAGGGCGAGGTGGTGGAGCGCGGCGGCGGGCTGGCGTTGCGCCTGACGGACGGAGTGGACTTCGCTCTGGTGGCCGAGGAGGAATTGCTCGGCACCTTGCGCCGGCAGGTCGGCCGGCGGCTGATCGTGGGCCTGCGGCCGGAGGACCTCTCCCTGGCCGACGCCGGCCCCGGGCGCCTGACGGCCCGGGTGGAAACGGTCGAGCCGGTCGGCAACGAGGCCTTCCTCAATCTGGACTGTGGCGGCGAGGAGATGGTCGTGCGCCTCCCGCCCCGCAAGCTGCCCAAGGTCGGCGACACCGTCCACCTGGACCACAACCCCGACCACCTGCACTTCTTCGACCCGGATACCGGCCGCAGCCTGCGCGCCTGAACCCGCAGCCGCCCGTCGAAGACCCGGCCGCCGCCGCGTTGCGGCCCGCTATACTCCCTCTGTAAACGGCTGGAAAGCCGTAGCTCGCCCGTGTCTTTCAAGGACTTGGACGACAAACCTCATCCCAGTTGGTACTTCGAAGGCCGCGCCCAGGCGCCGCCAGAGGCAAGCCCGCCGCATGCGTCTGTCCACGATCAAGCTCTCCGGTTTCAAATCCTTCGTCGATCCGACCACGCTGCATTTGCCGACCAACATGACCGGCGTCGTCGGTCCCAATGGTTGCGGCAAGTCCAACATCATCGACGCCGTGCGCTGGGTGATGGGCGAAAGCTCGGCCAGCCGCCTGCGCGGCGATTCGCTGACCGACGTGATCTTCGCCGGCTCCTCCGCCCGCAAGCCCGTCTCGCAGGCGATGGTGGAGCTGATCTTCGACAACTCCGACCACACCATCACCGGTGAGTACGCGGCGTTCAACGAGATCTCGGTCAAGCGCACCGTCAGCCGCGACGGCTCCAGCCAGTACTACCTCAACGGCGCCAAGTGCCGCCGCCGCGACATCACCGACCTGTTCCTGGGCACCGGCCTGGGGCCGCGCAGCTACTCGATCATCGAGCAGGGCATGATTTCGCAGGTCATCGAGGCCAAGCCGGAAGAACTGCGCGTCTACCTGGAAGAAGCCGCCGGCATCTCCAAGTACAAGGAACGCCGCAAGGAAACCGAAACCCGCATCCGCCACACGCGCGAGAACCTCGACCGCCTGGGCGACCTGCGTGAGGAAGTCGGCAAGCAGCTCGAGCACCTCAAGCGCCAGGCGCGTCAGGCCGAGCAGTACCAGGCGATCCAGGCCGAGCGGAAGATCAAGGATGCGGAATGGAAGGCGCTGGAACATCGCGCCCTCGACCAGAAGCTGCAGGGTCAGCGCGAGAAGCTGGCCCAGCAGGAAACCCGCCTGCAGCAGCTCATCGCCGAACAGCGCGAAGCCGAGCGCGAGATCGAAGTCGGCCGCGTCAAGCGCGAGGACGCCGCCGAGGCCCTGAACAAGGCGCAGGCCGCCAGCTACGAAGTCAGCGGCACCTTGGCCCGCGTCGAGCAGCAGATCCAGCACCAGCGCGAGATGGCCAACCGCCTGCACAAGGCGCGTGACGAGGCGATGGCTGCGCTGGCCGAGCTGGGCGAGCACATGGGCAGCGACCAGTCCAAGCTCGACGTGCTGCGCGCCGCCGTGGCCGACGCCGAGCCGCGCCTGGAACAGCTGCGCGACGAAGATGAAATGCGCCAGGACGCGTTGCGCGATGCGGAAGCCGCACTCGTGGACTGGCAGCAGCGCTGGGACGCGCACAGCCGCGCACAAGCCGAGGCCGCACGCGCCGCCGACGTGGAACGCACGCGCATCGAACACCTGGACCGCCAGGTGTTGGACGCCGACCGCCGCCGCGAGACGCTCAACAACGAGCGTTCCGGCCTGGACCTGACGGCGCTGAGCGAGTCCTTCGCCACGTTGCAGGAACAGCACGAAACGCAGAAGTTTTCGATCGACAGCCTCAGCGAGGAGCTGGAGACCCGCAAGGGCGCGCTGGGCGATCTGCAGGATCAGCAGCGCGCCACGCAGACCGAGCTGGCCGAAGTGCGCAAGCAGGCGCAAGCCGCGCGCGGACGCTTGTCCTCGCTGGAAACCCTGCAGCACGCCGCGCTCGGCCAGGAGCAGGGCGCGGCGTTGAGCTGGCTCAAGGCACGCGGGCTGGATTCGGCCACGCGGGTGGGCGAGGCGCTGCAGGTCGAGGCCGGCTGGGAAAACGCGGTGGAAAGCGCGCTCGGCCAGATGATCGAAGGCGTGCTGGTGGAGTCGCCGGAAACGCTGGTGGAGGCCATCGGCGAACTCGGCGAAGGGCGGCTGGCGCTGGTCGATCCGCAGAACGATTCGTTGGAGTTCGCGCCGACCTCGCTGGCCTCCAAGGTGCGTGGCCCGATCGCGGTCCGCCGCATCCTCGCCCGCCTGCATGCGGCCGAGGATCTGAGCCAGGCACGTGCGTTGCTGGCGCGTCTGGGCGAGGGCGAATCCGTCATCACCCGCAACGGCGAACGCATGGGCGCCGGCTGGGTGCGCGTGCTGCGCTCCGGCGCGGCTCAGCAGGGCGCGCTGCTGCGCGAGCGCGACATCCAGACGCTGCGCGGCGAGATCGAAACGCTGCTGTCGCGCGAGAAGGAACTGGAATCGCTGCAGGTGCAACTGCGCGATCGCACGCTCGCCGCCGAGCAGCTGCGCGAGGACGCGCAGCGCACGTTGTACATGGCGCATCGCAGCGTGTCGGAACTGGCCGGCCAGCTGCAGAGCCAGCAGGGCCGCCTGGACAGCGCACGCTCGCGCATCGAGAAGATCGACACCGAACTGGCGCAGATCGCGCAGAACCTCGAGGCCGCGCAAGAGCAGGCACGCGAAGCGCGCAACCTGCAGGAAGAAGCGGTCATGCGCATGACCGAGCTGGAAGACGCGCGCCAGGCGCTGGAGAGCGAACGCCGCCGTTTCGGCGAAGCGCGCGAGCAGGCGCGCAACGTCGCCCGCGAGTCGCGCGACACCGCGCACGCACTGGCGCTCACCCTGGAATCGCAGCGCACCCAGATCACCGCGCTCGAACAGGCCCTGGCACGCATGGGCGGCCAGCGCGGCCAGCTCGACTCGCGCCTGGGCGAACTGTCCGCGCAGCTGACCGACGGCGACGATCCGGTCGTCGTGCTGGAAGAGCAGCGCCAGGTCGCGCTCGAGCAGCGCGTGCTCACCGAACAGAACCTCACCATCGCGCGCACCACGCTGGACGGCATCGACAACGACCTGCGCCGCTTCGAACAGGTCCGCCACCAGCGCGACGACCAGGCCATCCAGCAGCGCGAGGCCATCGGCCAGCGCCGCCTGGAACAGCAGGCGCTCGTGCTCAAGGCCGAGCAGCTGGCCGCGGCCGTGGTCGAGGCGGGCTTCGTGCTGGAGGATGTGGTCAACACGCTCACCGACGACATGGACGCGCAGGTCTGGGAGCGCACCGTCAACGAGCTGGACGGCAAGCTGCGCCGCCTGGAGCCGGTCAACCTCGCCGCGATCGCCGAACACGCCGAGGCCGAGCAGCGCAAGGAATACCTCGACGCCCAGAACACCGACCTCACCACCGCCCTGGAAACGCTGGAAGAAGCCATCCGCAAGATCGACCGCGAGACCCGCGGCCGCTTCAAGGACACCTTCGACCGCGTCAATTCCGGCGTGCAGGAGCTGTACCCGCGCCTGTTCGGCGGCGGCCACGCCTACCTGGAACTCACCGGCGAGGACCTGCTGGACAC
The DNA here is from genome assembly GCF_038446665.1 of Lysobacter sp. FW306-1B-D06B. Taxonomy (NCBI): domain Bacteria; kingdom Pseudomonadati; phylum Pseudomonadota; class Gammaproteobacteria; order Lysobacterales; family Lysobacteraceae; genus Lysobacter; species Lysobacter sp. FW306-1B-D06B. The sequence continues at coordinate 2,582,735 of NZ_CP151802.1, forward strand.
CGGCGTGTCGATCATGGCGCGTCCGCCGGGCAAGCGCGTGTCGAACATCTCGCTGCTCTCCGGCGGCGAGAAGGCGATGACCGCCGTGGCGCTGGTGTTCGCGATCTTCCGCCTCAATCCCGCGCCGTTCTGCCTGCTCGACGAGGTGGACGCGCCGCTGGACGAAGCCAACGTCGGGCGACTTGCTCAGATGGTCAGCGAGATGAGTGAACAGGTACAGTTCCTGTTCGTCACCCACAACAAGGCGACGATGGAAGCCGCGCTGCAGCTGTCGGGCGTGACCATGCGCGAGCCGGGCGTGAGCCGCCTGGTCTCGGTCGACCTGGCCGAAGCCTCGCGTCTGGCGGGTGTGGCGTAAGAGCCGGGATTCGGGAATGGAGATTCGGGATTCGATGAATGCGGCGCGCCGTCATCGCCTTTGCGAATCCCGAATCCCGAATCTCCAATCCCATCATTCAGGAGATATCGAATGTCCGACATGACCCTGCTGCGGATCGGCATCCTGATCACCGGCCTGGTGCTGGTCGCCGCGATCGTGTTCTTCGGCCGCCCGCGCAAGCCGGGGCAGGGCAGGCGGGTGACCCGAGAGCCGTCCGGCGACACGGTCCGTCACGAGCCCACGCTGGGCGAGCAGATCGAGCGCGACGCCGCGCAGGGGCGCGCCGCGGGCGACGCCACCGCGCAGGCGGAGCTGGAGCTGTTCGACCGCACGCTGGAAGGCGGCGCCAACAGCGAGCTCGGCCGCCGCGTCACGGAGGAGTTCGACAAGATCGTCACCCTTTACCTGGCCGCGCGTGCCGGGCAGAAGCTGCACGGTCCGGACATCGTCGTCGCCGCCGAGAAGGCCGGCCTGGTCTACGGCCACATGGGCGTGTTCCACCGCCTCGTCGAGAACCACCCCGAGCGGGGACCGGTCTTCAGCGTGGCCAACATCATGAAGCCGGGCAGTTTCGACATGCCCAACATCCAGGCCCTGGAGACGCCGGCGATCGCGTTCTTCCTGACGCTGCCGGCGCCGGTCAACGCGCTGGACGCGTGGGAGATGATGCTGCCCACCGCGCAGCGCATGGCCGAACTGCTGGACGGCGTGGTGCTGGACGAACAGCGCAACGCGCTCGGCCGCCAGCGCATCGCGCACATCCGCGACGAACTGCGCGCCTACGACCGCCAGCGCGAAGCGCCGCCGCTAACCAAGCCGGCACGGTGGTGAGGCCAGTTCCGGCGCGGAACGTCTGATTGATCGGTGCCGGCGCCATCTATCACCGTCATCCCGGCGAAGGCCGGGATCCAGGCTGGTAGCGTCGGAAGTAAGCGTCGCGCGGGAACGTTGATGGCCTGGATCCCGGCCTTCGCCGGGATGACGGCATAGAAGAAGTGACGGCGCTGGCGGGCTGATGTGTGGAGCGGCCGATAACGTGGAGCGGCCTGCTGCGTTCGGCAAAGGCCACGTGACCTACGCTTCCTCCGTCACGCCCACACCCGCAGAATATGCGCGCTCCCGCCGGACGACGGCCCAAGGACCGCCCGTGGCCAAGACTTCCACTCCCGCCGCACGCATCGCCGACCTGCGCCAGCGCATCGACGACGCCAATTACCGCTACTACGTCCTCGACGATCCCTCCATTCCCGATTCCGAATGGGACGCGCTGCTGCGCGAACTGCAGTCGCTGGAAGCGCAGCATCCCGACCTCGTCACGCCCGACTCGCCGACCCAGCGCGTGGGCGTCGCACCGTCCGGCACGTTTGCCGAAGTGCGCCACGCGATCCCGATGCTGTCGCTGGGCAATGCCTTCACCGACGAGGAAGTCGCCGATTTCGAACGCCGCATCGAGGAGAAGCTCGGCCGCCGCGCGCCGGAATTCTCGGTCGAGCCCAAGCTCGACGGTCTGGCGATCAGCCTGCGCTACGAGGATGGCCGTTTCGTGCAGGGCGCCACGCGCGGCGACGGCGCGACCGGCGAGGACGTGACCGCCAATCTGCGCACGATCAAGGCCATCCCGCTGCAACTGCGCGGAAAGGACTGGCCGGCCGTGCTGGAAGTGCGCGGCGAGGTTTACATGCCGCTGGCCGCGTTCAAGCTCTACAACGAGCGCGCGGTGAAGGAGGGCGGCAAGGTGCTCGCCAATCCGCGCAACGGTGCCGCCGGTTCGCTGCGTCAGCTCGATCCGCGCGTGACTGCGCAGCGGCCGCTGGCGTTCTACGCCTATGCGGTGGGCATCGTGGAAGGTTACGAGCTGCCGCCGACGCATTCGCAGACGCTGGCGAAGCTGCGCGACTGGGGCTTCCCGGTCAGCGCGCTCAACGCGATCGTCTCCGGGGCGGAAGGGTTGCTGGGTTACTACCGCGAGATCGGCGCCAAGCGCGATTCTCTGGCGTTCGACATCGACGGCGTCGTCTACAAGCTCGACGACTACGAAGGCCAGCGCGAGATGGGCTTCGTCTCGCGCGCGCCGCGTTGGGCCATCGCGCACAAGTTCCCCGCGCAGGAACAGTCCACGGTGCTGGAAGGCATCGACATCCAGATCGGTCGCACCGGCGCGGCCACGCCGGTGGCGCGGCTCAAGCCCGTGCAGGTGGCCGGCGTGGTCGTCACCAACGCCACGCTGCACAACGCCGATCAGATCAAGCGACTGGACGTGCGCATCGGCGACACCGTGATCGTGCGCCGCGCCGGCGACGTGATTCCCGAGATCGTCCGCGTAGTTCCCGAGTATCGCGATCCGCATGCGCCGGAATGGCAGATGCCCACGCAGTGCCCGGTGTGCGGTTCGGAAATCGTGCGCGAGGAAGGCGAAGCGGTCTGGCGCTGCTCGGGTGAGCTCACCTGCGCCGCGCAGCGCAAGGAGGCGATCCGCCATTTCGCCTCGCGTCGCGCGATGGACATCGAAGGCCTGGGCGAGCGCTTCATCGAGGACCTGTCGGACCTGGGCTACCTGCAATCGGTCGCCGATCTCTACAAGCTCGAACTCGACGACCTGCTGGAGATGAAGCGGCGCGCCGACGAGCGCGACGGCACCACGCCCGAAACGGTCAAGTCCGGCAAGGTCGCCACCAAGTGGGCGGAGAACCTGATCGAGGCGATCGACCACAGCCGCAGCACGACGCTGGAACGCTTCCTCTACGCGCTGGGCATCCAGCACGTGGGCGAGAGCACGGCCAAAGCGCTGGCGAACTGGTTCGGCGACATCGCGCTGATCCGCCGGTTGCCGTGGCCGCTGTTCAAGCGCGTGCCCGACGTGGGCGGCGAAGTGGCCCGCGCGATCGGCCACTTCTTCGACCAGCCAGGCAACCAGCAGGTGATCGACGACCTGCTCGCGCGCGGCGTGACCATCACCGACACGCATGCGCCCAGCGCGAAGCTGCGCGACGGCCTGGATTTGGCGACGTTGCTGGTCGACCTGGAAATCCCGAAGGTGACCCGCGTGCGGGCCGACCAACTCGCCGGCGCGTTCCCGGATGCGCAGGCCCTGCTGGACGCGCCGCAGCACAACTTCGTCGCCGCCGGCCTGCCGGCCGACACCGCGCAGGCGCTGGCCGAATGGCTCGACGATGCGGAGCATGCGCGCCTGCTGGGGCGCGGGGGCGAGTCGCTGGCGACACTGGCGGCGCTCACGCCCGCCGGCGAGACCGCCGCCACCGGACCGCTCGAAGGGCAGACCGCCGTGCTCACCGGGACGCTGTCGGCGATGAGCCGCGACGAGGCCAAGGCGAAGCTGGAAGCGCTCGGCGCCAAGGTGGCCGGCAGCGTGTCGAAGAAGACGAGCTTCGTCGTCGCCGGCGAGGCCGCAGGTTCCAAGCTCGACAAGGCGCAGGAGCTGGGCGTGGACGTGTGGGACGAAGCGCGCCTGCTGGCGTTCCTCGCCGAGCATGGCGCGTAACGGCATGAACGACTGGCAGCCTTCCGCGTCCTTCGATGCGCTGCGCCTGCGCGCGCGCCTCAATGCAACCGTGCGCGCCTTCTTCGCGCAGCGCGACGTCGTCGAGGTGGAAACGCCGGTGATGTCGGTGGCGGGCAACACCGATCCCAACATCGCCTCGTTCCATCTGGAATTCAGCGGCCGCACCGACGGCGCCTCGCGCACCCGCTGGCTGCGCACCTCGCCGGAGTACCCGCTCAAGCGGCTGCTGGCGGCGGGGTTCGGCGATTGCTACGAACTCGGTCGGGTATTCCGGGATGGCGAGGCCGGCGGCCGCCATAACCCCGAATTCACGATGCTGGAGTGGTACCGCCTCGGCTGGGATCACATGCGTCTGGTGGAGGAAACGGCGGCGCTGGTGCAGGCGGCGCTTGCACTGGTCGGGCGCAGCGCGACGCTGTCGTACATCGCGTATCGCGACCTGTACCGCGAGCGCCTGGGCCTGGATCCCGCCTTCGCGAGCGACGACGCGTTGCGCGCGGCGCTGGGCGAGGTGGTGATCGACCCCACCGGCCTGACCCGCGACGACTGGCTCGACCTGTTGATGACGCATCGCCTGCAACCCTCGTTCCGCCCGGATGAGCTGCTGGCCGTGTACGACTACCCGGCCTCGCAATGCGCGCTGGCGCGCATCCGCACGGGCGAGGTGCCGGTGGCGGAACGTTTCGAGCTCTACCTGGGCCCGCTGGAACTGGCCAATGGCTACCACGAGCTGGCCGATGCGGCCGAGCAGGGCGCGCGCTTCGACCGCGACCTGCAGGTCCGCAGCGAGCGCGCGGACCTGCAACCGCCGCGCGACGAACGCCTGCTGCAGGCGCTGGCGGCGGGCTTCCCGTCGTGCGCCGGCGTCGCGCTGGGCATGGACCGGCTGATGATGGCCATGCTGGGGACGGGGCGCATCGCCGACGTGCTGGCGTTCGACTTCGCGCGTGCCTGACGTCCCGGTTTTCGCCTTTCCGCCGGCCGTTGATGCCGGTTTACATCCCGACCCTTTACAGTGAAGGCTGGAAGACAGGGGTGCATGATGCGCGGCTGGTTGGTCTCGACGTTGCTGGTGGGATGGGCGGTGATGGCACCTGACGCAATGGCGCAGGAGTCGGGCGGGCATTTCTACGGCGATCGCATCCTGCGTTGCGAATCCAAGGACGGGAACGACAACATCTGCCCGGCCGACGTGCGCGGCGGCGTGCGCCTGTTGCGGACGCTTTCGCGTTCGCAGTGCGACGAGAACAAGACCTGGGGTGTCACGCCGTCGGGCGTGTGGGTGAAGGACGGTTGCCGCGCGGACTTCGTGCTCGGCTACGGCGGCACGGTGGGCAGCGGCACGGGGTCGCGCGTGATCCGCTGCGAGTCGCGCAGCAACCGCTGGCAGCATTGCCCGGCGGAAACACGCGCCGGCGTCGAACTGGTCCGCCAACTGTCGAAGAACCCCTGCATGCGCGGCCAGAACTGGGGCGCCGACGCGCGCGGCGTCTGGGTGTCCGGCGGGTGCCGCGCCGAGTTCCGCATGATGGTCGACGTCGCCAACGAACCGCCGCGTGGCGAGATCGTCCGCTGCGATTCCGTGGAGAAGCGCCATCGCCATTGCCCGCTCGACACGAAGGGTGGGGTGCGTCTGTTCCGCCAGCTTTCGCGTGCGGCCTGCATCGAAGGCCGCAGCTGGGGCGTGGACGACGAAGGCATCTGGGTGCAGGACGGATGCCGCGCCGAATTCGAGATCCATCAGCGGCAGCAATCCGGCGGCTGAACCGACGCGGACGGACGCGTTCTGGTGCGGCGCCCGTTAAGGATTCATCGCTAGTCTGAGACAAACTCTCATCGGACAGGGGAATGCGATGACCGCTCAACCGCTTAGGGGCTTCGGAATTCTTGCGACGCTGGCGCTGGCTGCGCTTTGGGCGCCGTCGGCCTTCGCGCAATACGAGTCGCAAGGCTACGGCGCGCCGCAGACCGTGCGCTGCGATTCCAACGACAACCGCTACCGCCAGTGCCCCATCGACGGACGCGGCGCGCGGCTGGTACGCCAGTACTCCAAGTCCGCTTGCGTCGAAGGACGCACGTGGGGCGTGGGACGCGGATTCGTCTGGGTCAACGGCGGCTGCCGTGCGGAGTTCGCCAGCGGCGGCGGCTGGAACGGTGGCGGCGGCAATGGCGGCGATGGCCGCACCGTGCGCTGCGACTCCAACGACAACCGCTACCGTCAATGCGCCATCGACGGACGCGGCGCGCGCCTGGTGCGCCAGTACTCCAAGTCGCCGTGCGTCGAAGGTCGCAGCTGGGGCGTTGGGCGCGGCTTCGTGTGGGTGAACGACGGTTGCCGTGCCGAGTTCGCCAGCGGCGGTGGCTGGGGCGGTGGCAACGGAGGCGGTTGGGGCGGCGGCGACGGTGGCGGCCATGGCGGAGGTTGGAACAACCCCGGCCAGACGCTCTACTGCGGCTCCGACGACAATCGCCCGCGCCGCTGCAACGTCACCGTTCGCCGCGACGCGCGACTGGTGCGGCAGGCCTCGAAGGCCGCGTGCGTGGAAGGCCGCAGCTGGGGCTGGGACAACAACGGCGTCTGGGTGAGCAACGGCTGCCGGGGCGATTTCCAGGTGTATTGAGCCACCGGGCGGAACGGGCGGGCGACGTGGTCCACGTCGCCCGGTAAACTCGCCCGAATGAGCACCGCCATCGATTTCGACCGCTACGACCGCATCCGTCCGATCCGCTGGACCGGGCAGGCCCTGGAACTGCTGGACCAGCGCAAGCTGCCGTTCGTGGTCGAGTACGTCACCTGCGCCGACAGCGACGCCGTCGCCGAGGCGATCCATGCGCTGACCGTGCGCGGCGCGCCGGCCATCGGCATCGCCGCGGCCTGGGGCGTGGTGCTGGCATCGCGGACGGTCGAAGCCGCCAACGGCGCGGACGCCGCAGCCGCACTGGAACCGGCGATGCAGCGCCTCAACGCCGCGCGCCCGACGGCGGTGAACCTCGCCTGGGCGCTGGCGCGCATGCGTCGTGTCCTGACAGTCGCCGGCGCCGATTGGCGTGAGGTGTTGGAACGCGAGGCGCAGGCCATCGCCGATGAAGACCTCGCCGCCAACCGTCGCATGGGCGCGCTGGGTGCGGCGATGATCGCACCGGGCAGCGGCGTGCTCACGCACTGCAATACCGGCTCGCTCGCCACCGCCGGTTTCGGCACCGCGCTGGGCGTGATCCGCGCCGGCGTGGCCGAAGGCCGCATCGACAAGGTGTTCGCCGGCGAAACCCGTCCCTGGCTGCAGGGCGCGCGCCTGACCGTGTGGGAACTGCAGCAGGACGGCATCTCGCCCACGCTGATCGCCGACTCCGCCGCCTCGCATCTGATGAAGTCCGGCGACGTGCAGTGGGTGATCGTCGGCGCCGATCGCATCTGCGCCAACGGCGACACCGCCAACAAGATCGGTACCTACCAGCTCGCCATCGCCGCGCGCCATCACGGGCTGAAGTTCATGGTCGTGGCGCCGTCGTCGACGGTCGACATGCAGACAGCATCGGGCGATGCCATCCACATCGAGGAACGCGACCCGGGCGAGCTGTTCGCCGTCGGTGGTGTGCGCACGGCGGCCGACGAGATCGGCGCCTGGAACCCGGTCTTCGACGTCACCCCGCACGAGCTGATCGACGCCATCGTGACCGAGCGCGGCGTGATCGAGCGGCCGGACGAAGCCGCGATGCGGGCCGCGTTCGGCGCGGGCTGAGCGTTCCCGCAGCCTCTGCGGTCCATCGCGCGGCCCTTCAATCCCAGCAAAGGGCGGGGATCAGGCCTGCCGACATCGCTTCGTCCATGGCGGATGTTTCACGCCTGAGGGCCGGATTGTGCCTGTGCGGGAATGACGGCCTGGAGCGCCAGGCGAACGCCTCCGAAACAGCCGTTCAAATCGCCCGCAAGTGCTTGTTTCTGGCCGAAAATCGGGGTGCCTCGAAACCCCGCTTCGTGGTATGATTTCCTGTCCTTTTGAAGCCGCTTCCGGCGGGCTGCAGTACAGGCCCGTCCCGCCGTTTTCGTGACCTGTCCAAGGGCGCGCGAAACCGGCCATGCAGGGCGGCGGTTTCGTTGGGGAATGCCTTCGCGCCACCTGCGCGGACACACACACGAACGGAACCCTGATGGCCGAACTCGCCAAGGAAATCATCCCGGTCAATCTCGAAGACGAGATGCGCCGCAGCTACCTCGACTACGCGATGAGCGTGATCGTGGGACGCGCGCTCCCGGACGCGCGGGACGGACTCAAGCCGGTGCACCGTCGCGTGCTGTTCGCGATGAACGAGCTCGGCGCGCACAGCAACAAGCCGTACTACAAGTCGGCGCGTATCGTCGGTGACGTCATCGGTAAGTACCACCCGCACGGCGACACCGCGGTGTACGACACGCTGGTGCGCATGGCGCAGCCGTTCTCGCTGCGCTACATGCTGGTGGACGGCCAGGGTAACTTCGGTTCGATCGACGGCGACAACGCCGCGGCCATGCGATACACCGAGGCGCGCATGTCGCGCATCAGCCACGAGCTGATGGCCGACATCGACAAGGAAACCGTCGACTTCCAGCCCAACTACGACGAGAAGGAACTCGAGCCCACCGTCATGCCGACGCGTGTGCCGAACCTGCTGGTCAACGGCTCGGCGGGTATCGCCGTGGGCATGGCGACCAACATCCCGCCGCACAACCTGTCGGAAGTCATCGACGCGACCATCGCGCTGATCGACGACCCGACGATCGACGTGGACGGGCTGATCAACTACATCCCGGGCCCCGACTTCCCGACCGCGGGCATCATCAACGGCACCGCCGGCATCGTGAACGCCTACCGCACCGGCCGTGGCCGCGTGCGCATGCGCGCGCGCGCCGAGGTGGAAGTGGCCGACAACGGCCGCGAGGCGATCGTCGTCACCGAGATCCCGTACCAGGTCAACAAGGCGCGGCTGATCGAGAAGATCGCCGAGCTGGTGAAGGAAAAGAAGCTCGAAGGCATCAGCGAGCTGCGCGACGAGTCCGACAAGGACGGCATGCGCATCTACATCGAGGTCAAGCGCGGCGAGTCGGCCGAGGTCGTGCTCAACAACCTCTATCAGCAGACGCAGATGGAGTCGGTGTTCGGCATCAACATGGTCGCCATCGTCGACGGCCGGCCGAAGTTGCTGAACCTGAAGGACCTGCTGGAAGTCTTCGTCAAGCACCGCCGCGAAGTCGTCACGCGCCGCACCATCTTCGAACTGCGCAAGGCGCGCCAGCGTGCGCACGTGTTGGAAGGCCTGACCGTCGCGTTGGCCAACATCGACGAGATGATCGAACTGATCAAGACCTCGGCGAACCCGAACGAAGCGCGCGAACGCATGCTCGCGCGCCGCTGGGAGCCGGGTCTGGTCGGCGCGCTGCTGGCCGCGGCCGGAAGCGATGCCTCGCGTCCGGAAGACCTGCCGGCGGGCGTGGGCCTGGTCGACGGCGGCTACCAGCTGACCGAAACCCAGGCGCAGCAGATCCTGGAAATGCGCCTGCACCGGCTCACCGGCCTGGAGCAGGACAAGCTCACCGAGGAATACAAGCTCCTGCTGGAGACCATCCGTGGCCTGATCGAGATCCTCGAGGATCCGCGCGTGCTGCTGGAAGTGATCCGCAACGAGCTTCGCAACGTCAAGGAAGAGTTCGGCGACGCGCGCCGCAGCGAGATCCGCGCCAGCGAGGAAGACCTCGACATCCTGGACCTCATCGCGCCGGAAGACGTGGTGGTGACGCTCTCGCACGCCGGCTACGCCAAGCGCCAGCCGGTCAGCACCTACCGCGCGCAGAAGCGCGGCGGCAAGGGCCGCAACGCGGCGGCGACCAAGGACGAGGATTTCATCGACCACCTGTGGCTGGTCAACACGCACGACACGCTGCTCACCTTCACCAGCGCCGGCCGCGTGTTCTGGCTGCCGGTGCACCAGTTGTCCGACGCCGGCCCGAACGCGCGCGGCCGTCCGATCATCAACTGGATCCCGCTGGAAGCCGGCGAGCAGGTGCAGGCCGTGCTGCCGGTGCGCGAGTACACCGAGAACTGCTTCGTCTTCTTCGCCACGCGCAACGGCACCGTGAAGAAGACGCCGCTGACCGAGTTCGCCTTCCGCCTGCAGCGTGGCAAGATCGCCATCAATCTCGATGACGGCGATGCGCTGGTCGACGTGGCGCTGACCGACGGCTCGCGCGACATCATGCTGTTCGCCAGCAACGGCAAGGCAGTGCGTTTCTCCGAGGATGCAGTTCGCTCGATGGGCCGCACGGCCACCGGCGTGCGCGGTATCCGCCTGGCCGAGGGCGAGGAAGGCGAAGAGGGTGCCGAGGACGCTGGCAAGAACTCCGGCGGCGCCCATGTGGTCAGCCTGATCGTGGTGGAAGGCGACGGCGACATCCTCACCGCCAGCGAACGCGGCTACGGCAAGCGCACTTCGCTCGAGGAATACCCGCGCAAGGGTCGCGGCACGCAGGGTGTGATCGCGCTCAAGACCACCGAGCGCAACGGCAACCTGATCGGCGCGGTGCAGCTGTCCGACCATCACGACGTGCTGCTGATTTCCGACGGCGGTACGCTGGTGCGCACGCGCGCGGCGGAGATCTCGCAGGTCGGCCGCAACACGCAGGGCGTGACGCTGATGCGGATGGCACCGGAGGAAAGCCTGCAGACGCTGGAACGCGTCGATGCTTCCCTGGACGAAGACGACAGCGAAACCGAAGCCGTCCCGGTGGACGGCACGACGGGCGAGGTCGCGACGGAATCCGGTCCGGTCGCCAGCTGAGCCATCGCCATGTGTTGAACAAGAACGCCGCCTCCGGGCGGCGTTCTTGTTTTCGCGGCTGTGATCGTGCGGTGTTCGGGAAAGTTACCGCGTCGCCAGCACCGTTACGGCGTCGCCCCGCCGCACGACGCCCGGCGATCGCGCAATCAGGTGCCGTCCGAACGTCACGCCATCGTCGAAGCGGCGGTAGCCGGTCAGCGTCTTCAGTGGCTCGCCGTCGTGCGACTTGCGGCCCAGCGCGGGGTCGACGTTGACGAAATTGCAGCGCGTGCAGTCCTTGGCCACGTCGAACTCGACCTCGCCGATCGCCACGCGCGCCCAATCGTCTTCGGCATGCGGCGTGGGCGTGTCGACGACGAAGTTAGGGCGGAACCGTGTCATCACGACCGGAACGTCGAGCTTGGTGTTGAGCAGGTCGAGCGAGCCGCGCCCCAGCAGCATGATCGGGAAACTGTCGGCGAAGCTGACGATGTCGCCCTGCCGCGCGTACACGGGGTTGACCGGCCGCTGCACCGACTCGTCCATGTAGACCAGTCGCGCGTCCGTGCCGAGGTAACGGGCGACCCAGGCGCTGGCTTCCTCGGAGGCGGGGACAGCCGCGACCGGCGCCTTCCAGATCTCGACGGTTTCGTGTGCGGCGGGTTGCGGGGCTTCGACACGGATCGACGGCATGCCCGGCGCTTCCAGTATCAGGCCGCCGTCGACCGGGCGGGCCTGGACCAGCGTGATCTGCGGGAACTGCCGCCCGGTGATGAAGCGGCCGCCGGCGTCGACGATCATCCAGCGCCGGTCGCCGCTCAGACCACGCGCTTCGACGGTCGTCGCGTCGAGGGGCAGGGCGGCGCAGGACTTGATCGGGTAGACGTAGAGCTCGCTGAGGGTCATGGCCGGGGCCGGGAATACGGGGCAGGCCATCGTGACCGCCCGGGCCGCCGCCGTAAACAGACGGTGTCCCGGACGGAAGGTGAGCGCTCCCATCGGACGTTCATCCGCGCGCGGCACAACGGCTTATGACGCAACCCGTTTCCCCCGTGAATTTCGCAATGCGGCGCCCGCGCGCCTGCTCCTATACTCGGCGCAAACTTGGGGAGATCGCATGAAGCGCGCCGCAGAAGGAATCGTCCACGCCCGTCTGCTCACCTGGATCGCGTCCATCGCGATCGCGATGCTGGCGTTGTCCGGATGCCGGCGCGATGCCGACGGCCAGTTGCCGGCGCCCAGCGGCGAGGCAGTGAAGGCGAGGGCCGAGGCGGTGAAGGGTTTCGCCCTCGTGGCCGCGTATCCCGACCAGAAGGGCGACGAGCAACTCGCCATCGCGCTGGATTTCAGCAAGCCGCTGGTGGGCACGCAGTCGTTCGACGAACTGATCGCCGTCACCGACAAGAACGGCGCCCCGGTGAAAGGCAGCTGGGTGCTCTCCGACGATGCGAAGACGCTGCGCTTTCCGCATGTGGAAGCGAGCAAGGATTATTCGGTGGCGATCAAGGCCGGCCTCACCGCCGCGTCCGGCGAGCGCCTGGGCCAGCCGCTGACGAAGCAGGTCTACACCGGTCCGCTCGATCCCGTCGTCGGTTTCGCCTCGCAGGGCAGCGTGCTGCCCGCGCGCGAAAGCCGTGGCCTGCCGGTCGTGTCGGTCAACGTGCCGGAAGTCGACGTCGAGTTCCTTCGCGTGCGCGAGAAGGACCTGCCGAAGTTCTTCGCCGAGTACCAGCGCGGCGGCCGTCGCGGCAGTTGGGAACTCAGCAGCGAGTACAGCGAAAAGACGCCCCTGGAGCGCCTGGCAGAACCCGTTTACGTCAACCGCTTCGTCCTCGGCGGAAAGCCCAACGAACGCGTGCTCACCTACCTGCCGTTGCAGGACATCAAGGAGCTGCAGGAACCGGGCCTTTACTTCGCCGTGATGAAGCGGGCGGGGCAGTTCCAGGACCAGTTCGAGACGGCGTTCTTCACCGTCAGCGACCTGGGCCTGCATGCGCGCGCGTACAAGGACACGCTGTTCGTCCACACCGCTTCGCTGCTCAACGGTGCCTCGGTGTCGGGCGTGGAGCTGAAAGTGCTCGATGCCAAGGGCGAGACGGTGTTCAAGGGAGAAACCGATTCGCACGGCAACGCCTTGTTGCGCTACAAGCTCGACGCCGCGCATGTGCTGGTTGCCAGCCACGGCCGCGATGTGTCGATGCTGCCGTTCAACCAGCCCGCGCTGGACCTGTCCGAGTTCGCGGTGAGCGGGCGCGAGCAGGCGTGGTTCGATGTGTTCGCCTGGTCCGGCCGCGACCTGTACCGTCCCGGCGAAACGGTGCGCCTGTCGGCGCTGCTGCGCGACCAGGACGGCCAGCCGGTCGTGCCGAAGGCGGGCAAGTCGCTGCAACCGCTGTTCCTGCGCTACGTGCAGCCGGACGGCAAGACCTTCCTCGAAACGCGCCTGCAGCCCGACGCTCAGGGCTATGTGCGCCATGCCCAGGTGATTCCGGTGGATGCGGCGACCGGCCGCTGGCGCGTGGAATTCCGCACCGATCCCGGCAGCAAGGATGCGGTGCAGGGCATGACGCTGCGGGTGGAGGAGTTCCTGCCCGAACGGCTCAAGCTCGACCTGGATGCCCAGCCCGTCCTCAAGCCCGGCGACGCGCTCAAGCTCAGCGTGGACGGCGCGTACCTGTACGGCGCGCCCGCCGCGGGCAACCGTTTCACCGCGAAGCTCGCGGTGGCCGTCGAACAGCACCCGCTGGACCAACTGCCCGGCTACTTCTTCGGTGATCCCACGCTGACGCTGCCGAAGGAAGCCGCCGACGTCGTCGACACCACGCTCGACGCGCAAGGCAAATTGCAGCAGGACATCGCGCTGCCTGCCGAAGCCAAGCCGACCAGCACCATCGCCGCCATCGTCACCGGCAGCGTGTACGAAACCGGTGGCCGCAGCGTCAATCGCAGCCTCAAGCGCGTGCTGTGGCCGGCCGATGCGCTGGTCGGCGTGCGCCCGCTGTTCGACGACAAGGAAGGCGCGGACGCCAATGCCACCGTCGGTTTCGAGATCACGCGCGTGGGCACCGACGCCAAGCCGCGCCCGGGCCAGGAGCTGCGCGTGACGCTGGTGCGCGAACATCGCGATTACCACTGGAACCACTCCGACGACGGCGGCTGGGATTACGACTTCACGCGTCGCTACGAAGACGTGCAGACCCGCAACGTGCAGCCCGGCGCCGCCGTCGCGCGCGTGGATTTCCCGGTCGAATGGGGCGATTACCGCCTCGACGTGTTCGATCCGGCGACGAAGCTGACGACGCGTTATCCCTTCACCGCCGGCTGGAGTTGGAACGACGAGAACCGCGGCCTCGACGCGCGCCCGGACAAGGTCAAGCTCGCGCTCGACAAGACCGCGTACCGCGCCGGCGACATGCTCAAGGTGACGCTGACGCCGCCGCACGCGGGCAAGGGCCTGCTGATGGTCGAAAGCGACCGCATGCTCTATGTGCAGGACATCGACGCCAAGGCGGGGAGCACGTTCGAGATTCCGGTGACGAAGGACTGGGAGCGCCACGACATCTACGTGACCGCACTGGTCTTCCGCGGCGGCAGCGCGCCGAGCAAGGTCACGCCGGCCCGCGCGGTCGGTGTCGCATTCGTGCCGATGGACCGGCGCGATCGCAAGGTGGCCGTGGGTCTGTCGGTTCCCAAGCTGATGCAGCCCGAGCGCGATCTGCCGGTAACCGTGAGCGCGCCGCAGCTTGCGGGGAAGGAGGCGTTCGTGACCGTGTCGGCGGTGGACGTGGGCATCCTCAACATCACGCGCTTCCCGGTGCCGGACGCCGCGGCGCATTTCTTCGCACAACGCCGGCTGGGCGTGGACGCCTACGACGTGTACGGACGCGTCATCGAAAGCTTCGAAGGCGAGATGGCGAAGATCCGCTTCGGCGGCGACATGGCGCTGGATGCGCTGCCGCAGGCCCGTCGCCCGACCGCGAAGGTGCAGACGGTCGATCTGTTCGCCGGGCCCGTGAAGCTCGACGCGAAAGGCAATGCGCGCGTGCGCCTGGCGGTGCCGGACTTCAACGGCACGCTGCGCGTCTCCGCGCTGGTGTATTCGGCGAACACGTACGGCAGTCGCGCGCAGGAGACCATCGTGCGCGCGCCCGTGCTGGCCGAAGCCAGCCTGCCGCGCGTGCTCGCGCCGGGCGACCGCAGCAATGTCACGCTCGATGTGCAGAACTTCACCGGACGCGTCGGCACGTTCAAGGTGCAGGTGACGGGAGTCGGGCCGATCTCCATCGCCGATGGTGCGCGCACGGCGCAGCTTGGCGCGGAAGAGAAAACGACGTACACCTTCCCGCTGCAAGCCCGCGCCGGCTACACCGTGGCGCAGGTGCGCGTGCGCGTGGACGGAAACGGCTACAAGGTCGACCGGCGTTATGACCTGCCGGTGCGGCCGGCGTGGCCGTCGGTGGTGCGCGCACGCACGCGGGTGCTCGATTCGCTGGACACGATCGCGCTCGACGAATCGCTGGCCGAGGGCCTGATGCCCGAATCGGTCAACGCACGCTTGTCGGTGAGCGCACTGCCGCCGATTCCGTTCGCCACCGCGCTGCAGGGCGCGCTGGAGTATCCCTACGGTTGCGCGGAGCAGACCACCAGCAAGGGCTTCGCCGCGCTGGAACTGGATGACGCCACGGCGAAGATGCTCGGCACGACCGGCCTGGACGCGGCCAAGCGGCGCGCGCGCATGGAAGGCGCGTTCGGTCGCCTCGCGGCGATGCAGATCGGGTCCGGGCATTTCTCGATGTGGGGCGACGGCGACTACGTCAATCCGCTGATCACGCCGTACGTGGTGGAGTTCCTGCTCGACGCGCGTGAAGCCGGTTTCGCCGTGCCCGATTCGATGCTGCAGAAGGCGTTGAAGGTGCTCAACGAGGATCTCCTCTCCGGCGGCGCGCCGTTCTTCGGCTACGACCGGCGCGAGAACCTCAAGTTCGCCTATCAGGCCTACGCGGGTTATGCGCTGGCACGCGTCAACCGCGCGCCGCTGGGCACGCTGCGTGCGCTGTACGACAACGACCGCAAGCAGGCCCTCACCGGTTTGCCGCTGGTCCACCTGGGCATCGCCCTGACGCTCCAGGGCGACAAGGTGCGCGGCGCGAAGGCGATCGCCGAGGGCTTCACGCGCGGCTCGGCGGACCGTCCGGGCTACTTCGGCGACTACGGCAGCCGCCTGCGCGATGACGCGCTGATGATCGCGCTGGTGCACGAGCACAAGCTGGACAAGCCCGAGTTCGACGCGCGTGCCGTTGCGCTGGGGCGCGAACTCGACGCGCGTCGCAATAGCGGTTGGTTGTGGCTGAGCACGCAGGAGCAGGTGGCGCTCGCGCGTCTGGGCAAGGCGCTGATGGCCGAGCAGGGCAAGCAGGTGTCGGGCGAATGGAAGGTGGGCGACGCGGCCAGCGACGCCGGTCCGGCGAGGCTGGTGGGCCGTCTGTTCGATGCCGCGGCCGTCGCGCGCGGTGTGAGCTTCGCGCCCAAGGGCGAGCCGCCGCTGTACGCAAGCTTCGAAGTGGCCGGCGTGCCGCGCACGGCGCCTGCACCCGACAACTCGGTCATCGACATCGTGCGCAAGTACTACACGACCCAGGGCACGGAGTGGAACGGCGGTTCGCTCGCCGAAGGCGAGGCGCTCATCGTGCAGGTCAGCGTGCGCAGCTTGCGGGAGATGCCCGACGCACTGCTCACCGATCTGCTGCCGGCCGGGCTGGAGATCGAGAACTTCAACCTCGGCGACGCCAAGCAGTGGGCGGGCGTGGTGATCGACGGCATCGAACTGAGCGATCGCGACGACGCGGCCGAAGTACGCCACGAGGAGTTCCGCGACGACCGTTACGTGGCCGCGCTCAAGCTCGAGCCGGGTGACACCGCGCGCGTGTTCTACCTGGTGCGCGCAGTCACGCCGGGCACGTACACGGTGCCGCCGTCGCTGGTGGAAGACATGTACCGACCGGACTTGCGGGGCGTCGGCAAGGTGGCGCCGGCCACGTTGACGGTGGTGCAGCCGGGAGCGAAGTAGGCGGAGGCGGGGTGTTGCAGCGCTCGCGAATGCAGGCGAAGAACGTCGTCATCCCGGCACAAGCCGGGATCCTGCCTGCCGTTGCGGGCGGCAGGAAAGGCCGCCGAGCGGTGCTGAAATCGCTGCTCGCAGCTCAATTGCTGCTGATCGCCGCGATGCTTGCCGACCTTGCGTTCCCGCTTCCGCTGCCCGATGCACGCGATCGTGGCGCCGTCGTCACCGCAGCCGACGGCACGCCGCTGAGGGCTTTCGCCGACGCCGGCGGGATCTGGCGCTACGCGGTGGAACCCGAACAGGTATCGCCGCTCTACGTGCAGGCGCTGCTGAACTACGAGGACCGCTGGTTCTGGCGGCACCCGGGCATCAATCCGTTCGCATTGCTGCGGGCGGGTGCGCAATGGATCGGCAGTGGACGCGTCGTGTCCGGCGGCTCGACGCTGACCATGCAGGTCGCGCGCATCCTCGATGCGAACGCGCACCCCGATGAACGCACCTCCACGCGCACACCCGCGCGCAAGCTGCGGCAGATGCTGCGCGCGGTGCAACTGGAAGTGCACCTGAGCAAGCGCGAGATCCTGTCGCTGTATGTCAATCGCGCGCCGTTCGGCGGCACGGTCGAAGGCGTGGAGGCGGCGAGTTGGGCCTACCTCGGCAAGCCGTCCTCGCGCCTGTCGCACGCCGAGGCCGCGCTGCTGGCCGTGCTGCCGCAGTCCCCCAGCCGGCTGCGGCCGGATCGCGAGCCCGAGCGCGCCCGCATCGCACGCGACAAGGTGCTCGCACGCATGCAGCAACTGGGGGTGTGGTCGGCCGCGCAGGTGGAAGACGCGCGCGTGGAGTCCGTGGTCGCGCGGTCGCTGCAACCGCCGCGGCTGGCCCCATTGCTCGCGCAACGGCTGCGATTCGAGCGGCCGGACGCTGTGCGGCTGGCGTCCACGCTCGACCTGGATCTGCAGCGCACGCTGGAAGACCGCGTCACCGCCTACTTCTCGCAATTGCCCGAACGCACTTCGGCGGCACTGCTTGTGGTCGACAACGCCACGCTGGAGGCGCGCGCATACGTGGGCTCGTTGGCGTTCGCCGATACGACGCGGCTGGGCCACGTCGACATGGTGAAGGCCTGGCGTTCACCGGGCTCCACGCTCAAGCCGTTCCTGTACGGCCTGGCGCTGGACGACGGGCTGATCCATTCGGAAAGCCTGCTCGTCGACGCGCCGCAGGCCTTCGGCGATTACCGGCCGGGCAACTTCGACGCCGCTTTCAACGGGCCGGTCGGTGCGGCGCAAGCGCTGCGGCTCTCGCTCAACGTGCCGGCGGTGGACCTGCTCGATCGCGTCGGTCCGTCGCGCTTCTCCGCGCGGCTGGCGCATGCCGGCATCCGACTGCAATGGCCGAGCGGCGCGACGCCGAACCTGACGATGATCCTGGGCGGCACCGGCGCCCGCCTGGAAGACCTGGTGGGCGCCTACGCCGCGCTCAATCGCGAGGGCGTGGCCGGCCGCGTGCGCTACAAACCGGACGCCCCGCGCGTGGACCGGCGCCTGCTTTCGCCCGGCGCGGCATGGATCGTGCGCGAGATGCTCGAAGCCAACCCGCGCCCGGGCAGCAGCGCGGACACGTTCGACACACGCGGTCGGCCGCGCGTGGCATGGAAGACCGGCACCAGCTACGGCTTCCGCGACGCCTGGGCGCTGGGCGGTACGCGGCGCTACACCGTCGGCGTCTGGGTCGGCCGCCCGGACGGCACGCCGCTGCCGGGCCAGTACGGCGCGATCACGGCATTGCCGCTGCTGTTCGAGGTTATCGACAGCCTGCCGCGCCAGCGCGCCGACGCCGACCTGCGTCCGCCACCGGCCGGCGTGGCGAAAGCGGACGTCTGCTGGCCGCTGGGTCTTCCGCCCGATCCCGCCGCGCCCCAGCTGTGCCGCCAGAAGCGCGAGGCGTGGACGCTGGACGGCTCGGTGCCGCCGACCTTCGCCGAACGCGATGCACGGCTGTGGAGCGCCGGGATCGAACGCTTCGAGGTGGACGCGCAAACCGGACGGCGACTATCGGCGGACTGCACGCGGCCGCATGTGCGCCAGGGCCGCGAACTCGCACGCTGGCCCGCGCTGGCCTCGCCGTGGCTGTCGAGCCAGGCACGCGAGGCGGCGCGACTGCCGCCGCTTTCGTCCGATTGCACGCCCGACGGTCGCGAGGCCACGCAGGAACTGCGCATCGAAGGCGTCGCCGACCGCGCCACACTTGCGCCCGCGCCGGGCGGGGAGCGCGCGATTCGGCTGTCATTGCGAGCGCTGGGCGGTGATGCCCGCGTGCGCTGGCTGCTCGACGGCCGGCTCATCGGCGAATCCCGGGGCGAGGCCGCCTTCGTCCACGACTTCGCCGACCCCGGCGAGCACTCGCTGACGGCCCTGGCCGACAGCGGTGCCTGGTCGCGTCTGAGCTTCCGCGTCCTGCGTTGAGCGATTTGCCGGGCGCAGCCGCTTACAGGTGCTTGAGCTCTTCCAGCACGTGTTCGGCCGAGGACACGCGGAACTCGCCGGGCGCTTCGATGTTGAGCAGCTTGACCACGCCATCGTCGGCGTACAGCGCGAAGCGGCGCGCGCGACGACCCATGCCGTAGGCGCTGGCGTCCAGTTCCAGGCCGAGTGCGCGGGTGAAATCGCCGTTGCCGTCGGCGAGCATCATCAGCCCGTCGGGCACGTTCTGGCTTTCGCCCCACGCCTGCATCACGAAGGGATCGTTGACCGCCATGCAGGCGACCTCGATGCCCCGGCTGCGGAACTCGTCGAAGTGCTGCACGAAGCCGGGCAGGTGCTTTTCCGAGCACGTCGGGGTGAACGCACCCGGCACTGCGAACAGCACCATCCGGCGTCCGTCGAACAGCGCGTTGGTGTCGATGGTTTCGACACCCTCGCGGATGCGCTGCAGCGGGACTTCAGGGATGCGTTCGCCGATCTGGATGGTCATGTCCGTTCCTGTGGGGTGAGTGTCGAAGCCTTCACGGATTCTAGACGGCGCGGGGGAAGCTGGCGTCAACACGCTTGAAAGCGCTGCCTGGCGCGCCTACTTTCCGATCATCACTACGCGCTCGGGCAGGCGCGCGAAGGTTCCTCGCGAAGACTGCCGCCTCGCCGCGAGTGCGTTAACCTCCCGGCCTGTGCGGCACTGCCGCCGGCCAGCCTTTCGGGACGGACCATACATGCAGTTCAAGGATTACTACGAAACTTTGGGCGTGGAGCCCGGCGCCGGCGATGCCGAAATCAAGACGGCGTACCGCCGGCTCGCCCGCAAGTACCACCCGGACGTCAGCAAGGAGCCGGGTGCGGAAGAGAAGTTCAAGGCCGTCAATGAAGCCTACGAAGCGCTGCGCGATCCGCCCAAGCGTGCCGCCTACGATCAACTGCGCGCGCGCGGCTACCGCCCCGGCGACGAAGTGCAGCCGCCGCCGGGCGGTTTCGGCGGCAACGGTCACGGCGGTGTGGACTTCGAAGAGATCTTCGCCGGCGGCGGTGCCGGTGGCGGCTTCAGCGACTTCTTCGAAAGCCTGTTCGGTCGCGGCGGCTTCGGCCAGCGCGGGCCGGGGCCGCAGCCGCGCGGCGACACGCGCGCCAAGCTCGCCATCTCGCTGGAGACCGTTTACGAAGGCGGCAGCGTGCGCATTTCGGTCAACAACAAGACCCTCGACGTGCGCGTGCCCAAGGGCATCCGACCGGGGCAGGTGATCCGCCTGGCCGGGCAGGGCGCGCATGGCGATCTGCTGCTGGAGATCGAGTACGCCGCGCACCCGCAGTTCGAAGTGGACGGGCGCAACGTCATCCACGTGCTGCCGATCGCACCGTGGGAAGCGGCGCTGGGGGCCATGGTGAGCGTGCCGACGCTGGGCGGCGCGGTGGAGTTGAAGATCCCGCCCAATTCCGAGTCCGGTCGGAAGCTGCGCCTGCGCGGTCGCGGATTGCCCAACGACCCCACCGGCAAGCAGCCGCCGGGCGATCAGCTCGTCGAGCTGGAAGTGCTCGCGCCCCGCATCCACAACGAGGACCAGCGCGAGGCCTACGAGCGCATGCGCGAGGCGTTCGGCGACGACTGGCGTCGCGTCTGAGGCGCTGAAAGCGAAGAGGCGCCCTGAGGGCGCCCCTTGGTACGCAGCGGCGAGAAGCCGCTCAGGCCTTGCTGGAGCGAAGTCGCAGGACCAGCAGGACGATGCCCGCCAGCGCCGCGATTGCCGCGATCACGAACATGCCCATCGAGGCATTGGTTTCGCCTGCCTGGCGGACCACCGAGGTTTTTTCGGGCAGGTAGACGATCGGGAGCTCGACGAACTCATCGTCGTCGCGCGCACGCTTGCCGGTGTCGGTGTCGACCCGGAGCTTCGCCTTGACGTTCTGGCCCGCCTCGGTGTCGAAGGTAATGGTCAGATCGAAGTTGCGGTCCATGCCGCGCTTCGTCTTCCATTCGACTTCTTCGATCTGCGCGATCGCCTGCTTGCCGTGATCGGCCAGGCGGGTCATTTCGGAGTGTTCCGTGTAGCCCATGAAGCCGACGATCGCGGCCACGGCGAAGGCGAGCAGGACAGCAGGCCAGGACAGGATTTTCTGAAGCATTGGGAGGGGCACTGGTGTGAGAGCCAGTGATTCTCTCGGCCGCACCCGAGGCATTCCATAGGACTCGTCGGAATTGCGCATGCCAGCGCCGGCATTCGACTGGCGTCCGACCATCCCTGGGGTGGGCCGCTTTCAGAGTTTTCTGATGGATCGCAGAGGAAGGCTCTGATGCCATTCCCCCATGCGACCTCAACTGCCATCAGGCGCGCGCTGGATGCGCAACGCCATCTGCTTCCTCTGGGGCGTGAGCGGGATCACCGCCGTGGCGATCCTGGTCGAAGCGATCGACCGGCTGTTCTTCTGACCGCGCGACTCAGGGCTTGATGACCTGGCCGATCACGTCGGACAGGTCGCCCTCGCTGAAGGGCTTGGTGAGGTAGGCCTTGGCGCCCTGGCGCATGCCCCAGACGCGGTCGGTGTCCTGGTCCTTGGTGGTGACCAGCACGACCGGGATGTGCGAGGTGGTCGGGTCGCGCGTGATCGAACGCGTGGCCTGGAAGCCGTTGAGGTTCGGCATCACCACGTCCATCAGGATCATGTCGGGAAGTTCGCGCTTGGCCGCTTCCACGCCCGCGGCGCCGTCCTCGGCGGTGAGCGCTTCATGGCCGAGTTTCTCGACGATGCGCCGGATGCCCATGAGCTGCGACGGCGAGTCGTCGACGATGAGAATACGCGCCATATGTTTCCCCCTGAACGTGTGGGGATTGTAGCCAGCGTCAGGGTTCCCGCAACAGCGGGCAGCGCGGTTTCCGCGCCTCCATTCCGTGCGTCAGATCACGACCAGCGTACGTCCCAGCGAACCGCCGGCCAGCATGGCGGAGAAGACGTCCGGCAATTGCGCCAGCCCGACCTCGCGCGTGCAGATGCGATCGAGGTGGCGCGGCTTCCAGTCGTCGGCCAGGTGCTGCCAGACGGCTTCACGGATGTCGCGTGCGGTGCCGGCCGAGGCCACGCCCAGCAGCGACACGCCGCGGATGATGAAGGGCATGACCGTGGTCCCCAGGTCCGCCGCGGCGGCGAGGCCGGCGCTGGCGACGTTGCCGTAGGGCGTGGTCTGCGCGAGCAGGCTGGCGAGCATCGGCCCGCCGACGTTGTCCAGACCGCCGCCGAAGCGCGCCGATTCCATCGGCCGCGTGGTGGCCAACGCGTCGCGTCCGAGCACCTGCGAGGCGCCGATCTGCTTGAGGTAGTCGACCTGTTCGGCCTTGCCGCTGATGGCATGCACCTCGAAACCGGCGCGGCTGAAGATGTCCACCGCGAGCGAACCCACGCCGCCGGTCGCGCCGGTCACGGCCAGCGGGCCGAGCTCGGGCGTCTGGCGGTTCTCGCGCATGCGCAGCAGCGCCAGCGCGGCGGTGAAGCCGGCGGTGCCGAGGATCATGCTTTCGCGCAGGCTCAGCCCCTTGGGCAACGGGATCACCCACTTCGACTCCAGGCGCGCGTACTGGCCGTAGCCGCCGTCGCGGATTTCGCTCAGGCCGCACCCGGTGACCAGCACTTCGTCGCCTTCCTTGAAAGCGGCATCGGTGGAGGCGACGACATGGCCGGCCACGTCGATGCCACCCACCAGCGGAAAGCGCCGCAGGATCTTGCCTTCGCCGGTGCCGGCCAGCGCGTCCTTGAAGTTGACCGACGAGTAGGTGGCTTTGATCACCACTTCGCCCGGCGCGAGGTCGTCGAGCGTTACCTGCTCGACGCCGCTGCGGTAGCCGCTGGCGTCGTTGTGGATGCGGAAGACGTCGAACGTGGCAGGGACGGTGGACATAGGGCCTCGCTGGGGGCGGCGATTCGTGTCAGCCGATGATATCCGGGAAGAGGTCGCGCCATTGGGGGTTGGTGGATTCGATGAGGCGGAGCTTCCAGCTTCGGCGCCACTCCTTGATCGTTTTCTCGCGGGAGATTGCGGCGTACATCGAACCATGCAGTTCGAACCAGACAAGCGTGTGCACGTCGTGGCGTCGGCTGAAACCCTCGACGACCCGACATCGATGCTGGTGCATGCGCTTGATGAGATCGGATGTCACGCCGACGTAGAGCGTGCCGTTACGCCCGCTGGCGAGCATGTACACGCAAGGTTGCTTCATGGCCCACCGAAGCCGTCATCCCGGCGAAGGCCGGGATCCAGGCTGGGAGCGTCGCAGCTGCGCGTTGTGTGCGCAGTCGGTCAGCGACGGTTTGGTGCGTCGGAAAAGGTCGGTTGCGTTGTCGGCCTGGATCCCGGCCTTCGCCGGGATGACGACAGTTCGTTGCACCGGCCATGGGGCAGGGCACGGGCAGACACGGCCGCGAAGCTTGAGGGCGTCGCGTCGTGTTCCTCACCGCATCGCCTTCCGCCGCTTCTCATCCATCCACTTGTCCGCCTTCGCCGGCGTGTAGGCCTTCATCCAGGCGAGCATCGCGTCGAGGTCGTCGCCGTGCCACAGATCGTCGCGCTGGTCGGGATGCAGGAAGCGTTCGGCCACCATGCGGTCGAGCATGCCCATCAGCGGCGTGTAGAAGCCTTCGACGTCGAAGAACGCGCAGGGCTTGTCGCCGATGCCGAGCTGGCGCCAGGTCAGCATCTCGAACATCTCGTCCAGCGTGCCGAAGCCGCCGGGCAGGGCGACGAAACCGTCGGAGAGGTCGAACATGCGCGCCTTGCGTTCGTGCATGGAGCCGACGACTTCCAGCTTCGTCAGGCCCTTGTGCGCGACTTCCCAGTTCACCAGCTGCTCGGGAATGACGCCGATCACTTCACCGCCCGCCTCGAGTACCGAATCGGCGACCACGCCCATCAATCCGACGTTGCCACCGCCGTAGACCAGGGTGATGCCGTCCTTCGCCAGACGCGTGCCCAGCGCGATGGCGCGCTCGGTGTAGATCGGCCGGGAACCGGGGTTGGAGCCGCAGTAGACGCAGAGGGTTTTCATGGCTTCTTTCGGGATGGGAGATTCGGGATTCGGGATTCGCAAAAGCAAACGCCGGGCGCGTGCCCGGCGTCGCTTGCAGCGGGAGCGTGTCGGGCATCGGAGTCCGCTCTTACGAATCCCGAATCCCGATTCACGAATCCCGGCCTTCAGTTCACCTTGTGAATCGAGCGCTTAGCCACGCTCATCGCGGCATCGTGGATCGCTTCCGACAGGGTCGGGTGCGCGTGGCAGATGCGCGCCAGGTCGTCGGCGGAGCCCTTGAACTCCATCGCCAGCACGCCTTCGTGCACCAGTTCCGATACACCCACGCCCACCAGGTGCATGCCCAGGATCAGGTCGGTCTCCTCGTGCGCGATGACCTTCACCAGGCCGGCCGGCTCGCCCATGGCGACGGCGCGGGCGATGGCCGCGAACGGGAAGGTGCCCACCTTGTACGGCGTGCCTTCGGCCTTGAGCTGCTGCTCGGTCTTGCCGACCCAGGCGATTTCCGGCTCGGTGTAGATGACCCACGGCACGGTGTCGAGGTTGACGTGGCCCGGCAGGCCGGCGATCAGCTCGGCCACCGCGATGCCTTCCTCGAAGCCCTTGTGCGCCAGCATCGGGCCGCGCACGCAGTCGCCCACGGCCCAGACGCCGTTGACGCCGGTGTGGCAGTGCTCGTCGACTTCGATCATGCCGCGCGCGTCGAGCTTCACGCCGGTGCCCTCGGCCAGCAGGCCCTTGGTGGCGGCGCGACGGCCGACCGAGACCAGCAGCTTGTCGACGGTGAGCGTCTTCTCGCCTTCGGCATCGGTGTAGGTGACGACGACTTCCTTCGACTTGCCCTTGCCCTTGATCTCGGCGTTGCTGACCTTCGCGCCGAGCTTGATGTCGAGGTTCTGCTTCTTGAATTCCTTCGCGGCGACCTTGGCGATCTCGGCGTCGGCAGCGGCGAGGAAATCCGGCAGCGCTTCGAGGATCGTGACTTCGCTGCCCAGGCGCTTCCACACGCTGCCCAGTTCCAGGCCGATGACGCCGGCGCCGATCACGCCAAGACGCTTGGGCACTTCGGTGAAGTCCAGCGCGCCGACGTTGTCGACGATGTTCTCGCCGTCGAACTTGGCGAACGGCAGTTCGATGGAATCCGAACCGGCGGCGAGCACGACGTTGGTGCCCTTCAGCTCGACCGTGCTGCCGTCATGCTGCTTCACCGTGACGACGTTGCCCGGCTGCAGCTGGCCGAAGCCGTAGAACGTGGCGATCTTGTTCGCCTTGAACAGCATCGCGATGCCGCCGGTGAACTGCTTCACGATCTTGTCCTTGCGACCGATCATCGTGCCGATGTCGATCTTCGCGTCCTTGGTCGTGATGCCGTGGTCGCCGAACAGGTGTTGCAGGTTGTAGTACTGGCGCGAGCTGTCCAGCAGCGCCTTCGACGGCACGCAGCCCACGCGCAGGCAGGTGCCGCCCAGGGCCGGCTTGCCGTCCTTGCCGAGCGCGGCGTCGATGCACGCGGTCTTCAGGCCGAGCTGGGCCGCGCGGATGGCGGCGTGGTAACCGGCCGGGCCGGCGCCGATGACGATGACGTCGAAGTTCTGCTGTTCGCTCATGGTTCTACTCGGGAATGGGGGATAGGGAATGGGAAATGGGAGGGTGGGAACGGAGCGGGCTTTCTACGATTCCCGACTCTCCATTCCCGATTCCCGGCTCACATCCCCAGCAGCATGCGGTGCGGATTCTCGAGCTGGTTCTTGATGTCGACCAGGAACAGCACCGCGTCCTTGCCGTCGATGATGCGGTGGTCGTAGGACAGCGCGATGTACATCATCGGCGCGGCGACGACCTGGCCGTTCTCGACGATCGCGCGCTCCTTGATGGCATGCATGCCCAGGATCGCGCTCTGCGGCGGGTTGACGATCGGCGTGGACATCAGCGAACCGAAGGTGCCGCCGTTGGTGATGGTGAAGGTGCCGCCCTGCAGGTCTTCCAGCGACAGCTTGCCGTCGCGGGCCTTCTTGGCGTAATCGCCGATGGCCTTCTCGATGTCGGCAAAGCCCATGCGCTCGACGTTGCGCAGCACCGGCGTGACCAGGCCCTTGTCGGTCGACACGGCGATCGAGATGTCGGCGTAGCCGTGATAGATGATGTCGTTGCCGTCGACGGAGGCGTTGACCACCGGGTGCTTCTGCAGCGCGTTCGCGGCGGCCTTGGCGAAGAAGCTCATGAAGCCCAGCTTGATGCCGTTGGCCTTCTCGAACTGCTCGCCCAGTTCCTTGCGCATGGCCATGACCTTGCCCAGGTTGACCTCGTTGAACGAGGTGAGCATGGCGATGGAGTTCTTGGACTGCATCAGGCGCTCGGCGATGCGGGCGCGGATGCGGGTCATCGGAACGCGCTCTTCCGGACGCGCGCCGCCGGCGACGCCGCCGGTCTTGCCCGAGGCGTAGTTGACGAGGTCTTCCTTGGTCACCGCGCCGCGACGGCCGGTGCCTTCCACCTGCGCCGGGTCGATGCCCTGGGTGACGGCGGTGAAGCGTGCGCCCGGCGGCAGCTGTTCGACGGCACCGGCGGCCTTCGGGGCCTCGGCGGCGGCGGCCTTGGGCTGCACGGGAGCAGCGACGTCCTTGGCGGCGGCATCGTTCTTGGCGTCGATGGCCTTTGCAGCCGGGGCCGGCGCAGCGGCGGCCGCGCCTTCCTCGACGACGGCGATCAGCTGCTGGCTGGTGACGGTGTCACCTTCCTTGAACTTGATTTCCTTGATCACGCCGTCGACGGGCGAGGGCACCTCGAGCACGACCTTGTCGGTCTCCAGGTCGACGATGTTCTCGTCGCGCTTGACGGCTTCGCCGACCTTCTTGTGCCAGGTCGCGATGGTGGCGTCGGAGACGGATTCGGGCAGAACGGGGACTTTGATCTCGGTGCTCATGGGGCGGGCATCCTGGATGACGTGATTCGTATCGTGTGTGAGGTTCCACGGCCGGCGGTTAGCCGGCCGTGAGGTACGCAACTTATTCGGCAGTGATTTCGCCGCGCAGCGGGTTCTTCAGAGCGTCGGCGACCAGTGAGGTCTGCTCGGCGACGTGGTCGGCCAGATGGCCGGCGGCCGGCGAGGGCGAACGTGCGCGACCGGCGTAGTGCAGCGTCTGGCCCGACTGCAGGCAGGCGGCCAGGTGGTGGCGGATCTGGTACCACGCACCCTGGTTCTGCGGCTCTTCCTGGCACCACACGACATCGGTGGCGTTCTTGAAGCGCTTGAGTTCGGCCTGCAGCATCGCGCGCGGGAACGGGTACAGCTGTTCGACGCGGAGGATGGCGACGTCGTCCAGTCCCTGCTTCTGCTGTTCTTCCAGCAGGTCGTAGTAGACCTTGCCGCCGCAGACGACGACGCGCTTGACCTTCTTCACGTCCGCCGCGGCGTCCGGGATCAGGTGCTGGAACTCGCCCTTGGCCAGTTCGTCCAGCGTCGACACCGCCAGCTTGTGGCGCAGCAGCGACTTGGGCGTCATCACCACCAGCGGCTTGCGCGTGGTCATGCGCATCTGGCGGCGGATCATGTGGTACGCCTGCGCCGGCGTGGTCGGCGTGCAGACGATCATGTTCTCCAGCGCGCACAGCTGCAGGAAGCGCTCAAGGCGCGCGGAGCTGTGCTCCGGGCCCTGGCCTTCGTAGCCGTGCGGCAGGAACAGCGCCAGGCCGCACAGACGGCCCCACTTGGCTTCGCCCGAGGACAGGAACTGGTCGATCACCACCTGCGCACCGTTGGCGAAGTCGCCGAACTGCGCTTCCCAGATGTCCAGCGTCATGGGATCGGCGGTGGCGTAGCCGTACTCGAAGCCCATCACCGCTTCCTCGCTCAGGAGCGAGTCGATGATGGTGACGTCGGTCGGGTTCTTGACCAGGCGACGCAGCGGCAACACGTACTCGTCGTTGGTCTGCTCGTGCAGGATCGCGTGGCGGTGGAAGAACGTGCCGCGACCGCAGTCCTGGCCGACCAGGCGCAGCTTGTAACCTTCGTCGACGAGCGTGGCGTAGGCCAGGTTCTCGGCGAAGCCCCAGTCGCCCGGGAGTTCGCCGGCGCTCATCTTGCGGCGGTCTTCGTAGATCTTCGCCACGCGCGGGTGCAGCTTCAGATCGGCCGGCACGTCGTTGATGACGGTCGCCAGGCGATCGAGCTTCTTGCGGTCGAACGTGGTGTCGACCGGATCGGTCAGCTTGCCCGACAGGTACTTCGACCAGTCGATGGTGAACTCGTCCGGCTTGACCTCGACCACTTCGGTGGTGACCACGCCGTCGTCCAGCTTCTGGCGGTAGCCGTCGACCAGCGCCTGCGCATCGTCGGCGCTGAGCGAGCCTTCGGCGGCCAGCTGCGCGGCGTACAGCTCGCGCGGGGTCTTGTGCTTGCGGATGACCTGGTACATCACCGGCTGCGTCGCTGCCGGCTCGTCGGCCTCGTTGTGGCCGTGGCGGCGGTAGCAGACCAGGTCGATGACCACGTCCTTGCCGAACTTGTTGCGGAAATCCAGCGCCAGCTCGGCGCAGAACACCACGGCTTCCGGGTTGTCGCCGTTCACGTGCAGCACCGGCGCGCCGACCATCTTGGCCACGTCCGTGCAGTACAGCGTCGAACGCGCGTCCTGCATCGCGCTGGTGGTGAAGCCGACCTGGTTGTTGATGACGATGTGCAGCGTGCCGCCGACGCGGAAACCGCGTGCCTGCGACATCTGGAACAGTTCCATCACCACGCCCTGACCGGCGAATGCCGCGTCGCCGTGGATCAGGATCGGCAGCACCTGCTCGGCGCCCTTGTCGCCGCGACGGTTCTGGCGCGAACGCACGGAGCCGGCGACCACCGGGTCGACGATCTCCAGGTGCGACGGGTTGAACGCCAGCGCCAGGTGCACCGGGCCGCCGGGCGTGGCGACGTCGGCCGAGAAGCCCATGTGGTACTTCACGTCGCCCTGATGGGCCAGATCGCTGTGAACGTGCTCGAACTTGCCCTCGAACTCGTCGAACAGGTGGCGCGGCGGCTTGCCGAGCGTGTTGATGAGGACGTTGAGGCGGCCGCGGTGGGCCATGCCGATGACGACGTCCTTGGCACCCTGTTCGCCGGCGCGGCGGATCGTGGTGTCCATCAGCGGGATCAGCGCGTCGCCGCCTTCCAGCGAGAAGCGCTTCTGGCCGACGTACTTGGTGCCCAGGTAACGCTCCAGGCCATCGGCGGCGGTGAGGCGCTCGAGGATGCGCTTCTTGTCGTCGGCGGTGCGGCCGAACTTGCCGCCGGCCTTCTCCAGGCGCTCGTAGATCCAGCGACGCTGTTCGGCGTCGGAGATGTGCATGAACTCCGCGCCGATCGGGCCGGTGTAGGTGGCCTTGAGCAGGGCGAGCAGGTCGCCGAGCTTCATGCGATCGAAGCCGCCCACGCCGCCGGTGCTGAACTCGGCGTTGAGGTCGCTGCTGGTGAGCTGGTGGAACGCCAGGTCCAGATCCGGTGCTTCCGGCTTCTGCCACAGGCCCAGCGGGTCGATGTCGGCGCCCAGATGGCCGCGCGAACGATAGGCCGTGATCAGGCGGCCGATGTTGCGCTCGCGTTCGTCGCCGGCACCGGCGGCCACGGACACCATGCCGCGCGCGGCCTGGCGGCCGGCTTCGGCGATCTGGTCGATCACCGCCGAATGCGGGATGTCACCGGCTTCGCGACCCTTGAAGCCGTCGAAATACGCCTTCCATTTGGGGTCGACACTGTCGGGTGAAACCAGGTACTGCTCGTACAGGTCTTCGACGAAAGCGGCGTTGGCGCCGAGCTGGGAGGACTGGGAGAACTGCTTCAGGAGACTGTCCACGATGGCGATCGGGAAACTCGGTGAGGGAGACGGAGAGGGCCCGGATTGCACGCGTGCGGCTATTCAGGCGCCAAGATTCGGAATTATAGCCCTTGACTGCCGGCAAACGGCTAACACTTACGTCGAAACGGGATAGCGGACGGATCTCGAAAACCCGTGGGCCGTCATGCGGCCCGGGAATAGCGTTTGGGCTGCGCCGCCGTGTTCAAGAGGTGGCGTGTTGCGGGCGCGGAAACACGGGGTTTGGCGCAGGGAACGCGTGTGGTCGTGGCGTCTTCACGCCACGAATCCGGCGCGGCGTCGCTCAGATGCCCAGCGCGCGATACTCGGTGCAGGGGCGGGCGCGTTCCCAAACGGGCGCAAAATGCGCGCGCAGCTGGCGGGCGCGGGCGCCGTCGTCCAGGCGCGTTTCGCCGTCGAATCGGTGCCCCAGCAGACGGAAGTACCAGCCGCTGTCGTCATTGACCACATAGGCGGACGGGTAATCGCGGTCCACCGGTTCCTCGATGGCACGGAACGCGAAGGCGCTGGGCAGGCGCTGGGCCAGGGCGATCAGCGGCGCGAGCGCTCGCCGGGGTGCGTCCGGATCGTGCAGGAGCACGCGCACTTCACCGCCCCCGACACCATGGCGGCGCAGGGCACTCAGGGCCTCGGGCTGATCCAGCAGGCCCGGGTCCAGGTCGCGGCTGTAGATCAGCAACTGCCGGCGGGCGCCCTCGGCCACGCCGAGCAGCGCGGCCAGCCCGCCGTCGCGGCGCAGCACGGGGTTGACCGCGTCCAGCGCCAGGCGCATGGACTGATGGTCCAGGCCTGCCTCGACGAAGCGCTCGCCATACGGAAGGAAGCCTTGCCGGGCATAGAACGCCATCGCCGGGACCTGCGCGTGCAGGCTTACCTCGGGCCAGCCCAGTGAGCGTGCCTCCACGAGCAGGGCCTTGAGCAGCGCCTCGCCGACGCGGCGGTTGCGCCAGTGCGGCAACACCGCCATGCGGCCGATGCGGCGGTCAGGGGTCAGACGGCCGGTGCCGATCGGCCGGCCCTGCAGGTCGCGGGCCAGGACGTGACGGCACAGCGGGTCCAGCGCGTCGCGTTCCAGCTCGACCGGGACGCCCTGTTCCTGCACGAACACGATGTCGCGCACGGCGCGCAGGTCGGCCAGGGCCCGGTCGAAGGCGATGGCCTCGACCTGGAACGCCTCCGTCGCTGCCGGGCCGCTCATTCTTCTTCGTCCGGCAGCACCAGGCTGTAGTGGCCGGCCTGGAGCAGGTTCTGGACCAGGTCGCGCCCTTCTTCGGACAGGGCGCCATACGCCTCGCCATCCAGCTGCGCCGCATCGGCGATGCGGGCGGCGTCCTCGGGCGGCAGCGGATGGTCCTGCCCGCTGACGAACAGCCGCGCCGGCTCGCCCTTGCGGTGCGCGCGCCGCCACGCCATGCGCGACCACGGATGGCGATGCAGCACGGCGCCGTGGTCCAGGTCCCATTCGATCTCGATGCGCGAACGCGCCTCGCCACCGCCGTGCACTTCGCCGGCCGCGCGATACACGGTGATGAAGCGACCGAACCAGTCGCCCAGTCGATCCGGATCGTTCATGCGCAGCAGGTTCAAGGCCTCGACCGCGCGGTTCATCGCCTCGACGTCGATCTCGTTGGGATCCGACGGCGGCGTCAGGTCCGGGTCGTGGTAGCGCAGCGCCTCGTCCGCGTCCGCAGCCAGTGTGTCGACGAAATCCCCCAGCAGTTCCGCCGCCGACGGCGCGCGCATGCCCACCGAGAAGGTGAGGCACGCGTCTTCGGCCACGCCGTTATGCGGCACGCCGGGCGGCAGGTAGAGCATGTCGCCGGGGCCGAGCACCCAGTCGTGCGTGGGCGTGAACTCGCGCAGCAGCTTGAGCTCGACGTCGGGACGGAACTCCAGCGGCGGATTCGGACGCGTGTCGATCTGCCAGCGACGGTGGCCGTACGCCTGCAGCAGGAACACGTCGTACTGGTCGATGTGCGCACCGACCGAACCGCCCGGCGCGGCGAAGGAAATCATCACATCGTCGATGCGCCAGCGCGGCAGGAAGCGGAAGTGCTGCAGCAGCGCGGCGATGTCGGCGTCCCACTTGTCCACGTCCTGGACCAGCAGCGTCCAGTCCTGGTGCGGCATGCCGGGGAACTCGTCCTCTTCGAACGGCCCGTGTCGCAGCGTCCAGCGGTCGTTGGCGCGATCGTGCATGACGATGCGCGACAGCGCGGCCTCCTCGCAGGCCAGGCCGGCGAGGTCTTCGGGCTGCACGGGCGTCTGGAAGTCGGGGAAGGCGTTGCGGATCAGCAGCGGCTTCTTCTGCCAGTAATCGCGCAGGAACACCTCCGGCGGCATGCCCAGCGGCGGCAGGCGGCGCGCGTCGATTTCGATCGGCAGCGTCGCGTTGCGCGCGGGCACCTTTTGGGAGGCGGTGGTCTTCTTCGTCGGGGTGGGGGTTTTCCGGGTCATGTGCCTGCAATCTCGTCGTAACCGCGGCCGAGGAACTGCACCAGGCACCAGCCGTGCCCGAACGGGTCGGCGACGGCGACGATGCGGCCCCATCGGCCTTCGCGAATCTCGCCCTCCTGGCGGGCGCCGGCGGCCAGGACGCGCGCCAGTGCGGCGTCCAGGTCGTCGACCACCACGTCGCAGTGCACGGGCGTCCAATGGCGGGAATAGTCGCGCCTGGAATCGCCGGCGCCCACGCTGCCGGCCTCCTTGCGCAACAGGTAGATCGGCGCCTGCGCGCCGAGCATTTCGAGCACGTCCGGCCCGAGCCGGCGCGCCGCTGTCAGTCCGAAGGCGGCGATGTAGAAGGCCTGCGCGCGGGCGAGGTCGTCGACATCGAGGTTGACCATGAGGTTCATGGGCATCGTCTCCAGGCCAGCGCACCACGCACCGGGCGCTCATCCTCACACTCCGCCGCGGCTCGTGGCCTGAGCGTGATCAAGCCGTGACCGGTTTCGGTCAGATCTCGCGCGCCAATTTCTCCGCCAGGCCCACGTAGGAGCCCGGCGTCATCTCCAGCAGGCGCTGCTTGTCGGCGGCGGGCAGGTCGAGCGTGCCGATGAACTCGCGCATCGAGGCCTCGGTGATGCCCTGGCCGCGCGTGAGCGCCTTGAGTTGCTCGTACGGGTTCGGCAGGCCGTGGCGGCGCATGACGGTCTGCACCGCTTCGGCCAGCACTTCCCATGCGGCGTCGAGGTCGGCGGCCAGGCGGTCCGGGTTCGCGCTCAGCTTGCCCAGGCCGCGCAGCAGCGCGTCGAAACCGATCAGCGCATGACCGAACGCGGTGCCCAGCGCACGCAGCACGGTGGAGTCGGTGAGGTCGCGCTGCCAGCGGCTGATCGGCAGCTTCGCGGCGAAATGTTCGAACAACGCATTGGCGATGCCGAAGTTGCCTTCGGCGTTCTCGAAGTCGATCGGGTTGACCTTGTGCGGCATGGTCGAGGAGCCGACTTCACCGGCCTTCACCGCCTGCTTGAAGTAGCCCAGCGAGATGTAGCCCCAGATGTCGCGGCACAGGTCGATGGCGATGGTGTCGATGCGGCGCTGCGCGTCGCAGACTTCGGCGATGCCGTCGTGCGGCTCGATCTGCGTGGTGTACGGCTGCCAGTTCAGGCCCAGCGAATGCACGAAACGCTCGGAGAACGCCGGCCAGTCCACGTCCGGGTAAGAGGCGACGTGCGCGTTGTAGTTGCCCACCGCGCCGTTGATCTTGCCCGGCATGCGTGCGCCGGCCAGGGTTTCGCCCTGGCGCTGCAGGCGCGCGACCACGTTGGCGATTTCCTTGCCGACGGTGGTCGGCGAGGCGGTCTGGCCGTGCGTGCGCGAGAGCATCGGCAGCGCGGCGTGTTCGTGCGCCATCGCGCGCAGCTTCTGGATGAGCTCGTCGAGCTTGGGCAGCAGCACGTACTGGCGCGCCTCGTTGAGCATCAGCGCGTAGCTGAGGTTGTTGATGTCCTCGGAGGTGCAGGCGAAGTGCACGAACTCCAGCGCCGGGCCGAGCTCGGCGTCGTCCTTCAGGCGCTCCTTGATGAAGTACTCCACCGCCTTGACGTCGTGGTTGGTGGTGCGCTCGATCTCCTTCACGCGTGCCGCATCGGCCGGCGTGAGCTTGTCGGCCAGCGCGCGCAGGCGCGCCGCGGCGGCATCGGAGAAGGGCTTGAGCTCGACGATGCCCGGTTCCGCGCCCAGCGCCAGCAGCCATTCCACCTCCACCTTCACGCGCGCCTTGATCAGGCCGTATTCGGAAAAGATCGGGCGGAGCGCGTCCACCTTGCCGGCATAGCGGCCATCGAGCGGGGACAGGGCGAGCAACTGGGCTTCAACGGACATGGCGGGCGTCTGTGGGGCGAAGGCAAACCGCGATTCTACTACCGACGCCCGGCCGGCCCGTCGCGGATGCCGCACCGCGTTCCCTCGGGCGAGTGATACGCCCGCCATGCGCCGGGCGTAAGCTCGGCCCATCCGACCCCCGAGGACCACGCAATGGCGAAGCAGGCCCGCCGCGCCAGCGGCTTCCGCATCGAACACGACAGCATGGGCGAGCTGCAGGTCCCGGCTCACGCGCTGTGGGGCGCGCAGACGCAGCGCGCGGTGCAGAACTTCCCGATTTCCGGCCGGCCGATGCCGCGCGAGTTCATCCGCGCGCTGGGCCTGATCAAGGCCGCGGCGGCGGAGGTCAACGGCGGCCTCGGCTTGCTCGGCAAGGGCGTGTCGCGGGCGATACGCGCCGCGGCGCTGGACGTGGCGGCCGGCACGCACGATGTGCATTTCCCGATCGACGTGTTCCAGACCGGCTCGGGCACCTCCAGCAACATGAACGCCAACGAGGTGATCGCCGCGCTCGCCAACGGCGACGGCAAGGCGAAGGTGCACCCGAACGACCACGTCAACCTCGGCCAGAGTTCCAACGACGTGATTCCCACCGCGATCCGCGTTTCGGCGCAGATCGCCACCGTCGAGCAACTGCTGCCGGCGCTGAAGCACCTGCGCCGCGAGATCGAGCGCAAGGGCCGGGCGCTGGGCAAGGTCACCAAGACCGGCCGCACGCATCTGATGGACGCGATGCCGCTGACCTTCGCGCAGGAGTTCGGCGCCTGGGCGTCGCAGCTGGCCTCGGCGCAGGCGCGGATCGAGGACGCCCTCAAGCGCGTGCGCCGGCTGCCCATCGGCGGCACGGCCATCGGCACCGGCATCAACGCCGACCCGCGCTTCGGCAAGGCGATGGCGAAGGCGCTGTCGGCGTTGTCGGGCACGAAGTTCGAATCGGCCGACGACAAGTTCGAGGGCATCGCCGCGCAGGACGACGCGGTGGAGCTGTCGGGCCAGCTCAGTGCGCTGGCGGTGGCGCTGATGAAGATCGCCAACGATCTGCGCTGGATGAACTCCGGGCCGCTGGCGGGCCTGGGCGAGATCGAATTGCCGGCGCTGCAGCCGGGCAGTTCGATCATGCCGGGCAAAGTGAACCCCGTGGTGCCGGAAGCCACCTGCATGGTGTGCGCACAGGTGATGGGCCACCACACCGCGATCACCGTCGCCGGGCAGAGCGGCAACTTCCAGCTCAACGTGATGTTGCCGCTGATCGCCTACGACCTGCTCGATTCGATCCAGCTGCTGGGCAACGTCATGCGGCTGCTGGCCGACAACGCCATTGCCGGCCTGAAGGCGCGGCCGGAACGCGTGCGCGAGGCGCTGGATCGCAATCCGATCCTGGTGACCGCGCTTAATCCGATCATCGGCTACGAGAAAGCGGCGGCGATTGCCAAGCAGGCTTACAAGGAAGGACGCCCGGTGCTGGAAGTGGCGCTGGAAACCAGCGGGCTATCGGAGAAGCAGCTGCGCGCGCTGCTGGATCCGACGGCGTTGACGCGGGGCGGGATCCACGAGGGCGGGGGCGGCGCGGGTGGGTGAGGCAGGCCGCCTACGCGGCACTGCCGCGTGGCCTGCCGAACGCCCGGCCATGGATGGCCGGGCCGGGCGATCCGGGGCCCATCCAGGCCCGCCATGGACGGCAGCGATGTGTTCGAATGCCGTGGCCGCTTTGCCGACCTACTGCTTCGACGGCGCCTCGGACGCCTTCGCCGCTTCGGCCGCGGCATCCGCCGTCAACTTGTGGCTCTTCTCCTTCGCCTCGTCGACGCATTCGTCGATGTCCGACTGCGTCAGGTTCGCGTAGGGCTTGAACTCCGGCAGCGCGGCCGCGAGGCGGTCCTGCGAAGTCATCATTCCCGGCAGCGCGTTGCACAACTGCAGCGCCGCCGCTTCCACCTTCGACGCCTGCGCCTTCACCTTCTCGTCGATGTCGTCCGAGCCGCCGGTGAAGACGCTCTTGATCGATTCGGTCACCGCGTGCGTGGCGAGGTCGGCACTGTGCATGCCGATGTTCATGCCGGCCGTGGCGACCGCGACCACGTGGCTGCGGTACTCCAGCAGCAGCGCGCGCTGCTCGGGCGTCACCGGCACCGGCTTGCCGTCGACGATGAAATCGCCCTTGGGCGACAGTTCGACGCGCTTGCCGGTCTTGCCGTTGTCGATGTTGATGTTGCCTTCGGCGATTTCCTTCTTCGCTTCGGTCAAGGCCTTCTGCACCGCGCCGGAGATCACTCCGCCGGTCTGTTCGGCCTTCTGCTGCGCCTGCTGCTGGCCGGAGGGATTCGCCCCGCAGGCCGCGAGCAGGCAAAAGCTGGAAAGCACCGCGGAGAGGGCGAGGGGACGCAGGTTCATGGCGCGGATTCCTTGGAAGGGAAGTAAAGGCGGTCGGTCAGCCGTCGACGGGCACGTCGACGCGGCCGGACACGCCGCTGTGATCGACCGAGCCGCTGCCGACGCGGCGCACGGTCAGGTTGCCGGTGACGGCATGCGCATCGAGGTCGCCGGAGCCGATCTTGTCGGCCGTGACGCTGCCGCTGACATCACGCACTTCCACGTCGCCCGAACCGATGCTGCCGATGACGACGTCGCCCTTGACGCGACGCGCCTTCAGGTCGCCGGAACCGACGGACAGGATGTGCAGGGAGCCAATCGTGTCCAGTTCGATGTCGCCGGAGTTGACGTCGGCGGTGACCTGGCCGCGGATGTCGCGCGCTTCGACATCACCGGAGCCGACGTCGGCGCTCAGCGCCGAGGCGCCGACGACGCGTGCGTCGCCCGAGCCGACCTTCAGCTGCACCAGCACGTTGTCCGGCACGGTCGCGTTGAGGGAGAGGTACGCGTAGTTCGCGCTGCCGAAGCTGATGCTGATGGTGTCGGCGCGCTCGGCCTTGACGATGATCTTGTCGCCGACGCGCTGTTGGGTGAGCGAAAGCTCCTTCAGGCGGTCGGGATTGGACGCGCAGGCCTTGCCCTGCACGCCGCCCTTGGCGCCGCGCTGGGCGTTGACGACGAGGTCGTGCGGGCCGATGTCGAACATGATGGTCTTCACGCCGTTGAAATCGAGCTGCAGGTTGTGCGGCTGCGAATGCTTGCATTCGTCGGCGAAGGCCTGGCCGGCGAACAGGGCGAGGGGCAGGGCGAACAGGGACAGGGTGCGCATTGCGATGGTCTCTCCGTGAAAGGCCCTACTTGGATGCAAGCGCGGTGGCGTTGGTTGCGTCGGCCGTGGCGTCGAGCGGAAGCGGGCTCAGTTCTGCGACTTCAAGGCGTTGCTTGGGTGAAGACGGATGCGGCTTGTGGTGCTTGGTGGAGGCTCGGGTGGCCTGCCATCTGGGGGCTTGCGGTCGCTTTCATCTTCAAAAGCGCCGCTTCGGAAAAACTGTGGCTGCCGTCCGTGGCGTCAGGTTGTGGGCTTCGGATCGCCCGGCCCGGCCATCCGTGGCCGGGCGTTCGGCACGCCGCGCGGCAGTGCCGCGCAAGCGGCGTGCCTCATCCCTCATCCCGCCAGCGACGCAGACGGATCGCGCCGAAGATCATCGCCGCGCCAGCCAGTGCACCGACCCACAGCTGCGGCGTCGCCAGCACCGAGTACATCGTGCGCAGGCTCAGGACCGAGTGGATGGCCTGCGGGCCGTCGACGTCGATGTCGCCGATCTGCGCCGCATCGAACCACGAACCCGGGGCCGCACTGAGCAGGCTGCGGGCGACGACGTTCTTCCAGAACCAGCCGGTTTCCAGGTCGAACAGGTGCATCAGATCGAACCAGCTGACGAAGATGCCGGCGAAGACCGGGATCATGATCGCCCACAGGAACGGCTTGCTCTTCGCCCACGACGAACACAGCATCAGCCAGCCCACGGTCGGCAGCGCCCACAGTGCGTAAACCGGAATCGAGGCGATCAGGTGCAGGCTGACCTTCAGCGGGCTCGCCGGGCCCCACAGCATCGTGTACGGGTTGCCGCCGTGCAGCAGCACGACCAGGCTGTAGACCACCATCGATCCGAAGACCACCGCGATTGCGGCGAGGGCGGCGATGACCGGTGCCATCAGCGTCGCGCTGGCGACCTTGGACAGCACGGTGTCGCGGTCGGAGATCGGCAGCGACTTCCAGAACAGCACACTGCGGTCGCGGCGGTCGTCGTACAGGCTGCCCAGGCAGTAGAAGAACACCACGAAGGCCAGCACGATGAAGGGCCAGCTGGCGGCCATGTAGAGGCTGGCGTCGATCACGCCGCCGAACTCGCGCAGCTCGCTCGGGCTCATGTTGGCGGTGAGCTGCGACAGGTTCAGGCCGTTGACCTGGAAGCTGCCGCCTTCGACGTTGATCGTCGCCTTGTCCGGCACCTTGCGCAGCAGCACTTCGCCCGCACCGATGCCCATCAGCGTCAGCAGTAGCAGGATGCCGCCGGCCACCAGCGGTGCCCACAGGAAGCCGCCCTTGTGCTCCCAGAACTCGCGCTTCATCAGCATCTTGAAGGTATGCGTCCGATGCGGCGCGGCCACGGCGGTGGAGCGGGGGAGCTCGTGGGATTCGTTGATCGCATTCATGCGTAGGTCCCCTTCATGGTGGCGACGAACAGGTCGGCCAGGCCCGGCGTGCGGGTCTCGCCCAGTCCGGCCAGTTGTTCGCGCGGAATGCCGTCGAACAGCATCACCGTCTTGCCGAAGGGCAGGGCGCGCTCGTCGATCGGCTTGAGCGCGCGCGCTTCGCCGGACTTCTCGCCGTTGACCAGCACTTCGGTGAAGCGCTCGCCGAGCGTCTCCATGTCGTTGTCCAGCACGACCTTTCCGTCGCGGATGAACATGACGTCGGTGAGGATGTGCTCGATCTCCTCGACCTGGTGCGTGGTGACCAGGATGGTCTTCTCCTCGTCGAAGTAGTCTTCCAGCAGGCGCTGGTAGAACTGCTTTCGGTAGAGGATGTCCAGGCCCAGCGTGGGTTCGTCGAGCACCAGCAGCTTGGCGTCGATGGCCATCACCAGCGCCAGGTGCAGCTGCACGATCATCCCCTTGGACAGTTCGCGCACGCGCATCTGCGGCTTGAGCTGCGTGTGGGCGAGGAAGCGTTCGCACTTGGCACGGTCGAAGCGCGGGTGCACGCCGGCGACGAACTCGATGGCTTCCTTCACCCGGATCCAGCGCGGCAGCACGGCCACGTCGGCGATGAAGCAGACATCGCGCATCAGTTCATCGCGCTCGGTGCGGGGATCGCGACCGAGCACGCGCAGCTCGCCCTCGAACGGAATCAGGCCGAGGATGGCCTTGAGCGCGGTCGTCTTGCCCGCGCCGTTGGGGCCGATCAGGCCGACGATGCGGCCGGCCGGGATCTGGAACGCGGCGTCGTCCAGGGCAAGCTTGTTCTTGTAGGCCTTGCGAAGCCCACGAGCGTTGACGACCGGCGCGGCGGTGGAGATGTTTTCGGCGAGTGCGTTCATTGCGTACCTGCCTGGGCCGGGGTCAGCAGCTCTTCTGCCGTGAGGCCCAGTCGCATGATGCGTTCCAGCACCAGCGGCCATTCCTCGCGCAGGAAGCGTTCGCGTTCATTGAACAGCAGTTTCTTTGCCGCCTCTTCGGTCACGTACATGCCAAGACCCCTGCGTTTCTCGACGAGAGCCTCGTCCGCCAATTCCTGATAGGCGCGCGAGACGGTGATGGGATTGAGCTGGTATTCGGCGGCAACCTGTCGCACGGAGGGAAGTGCGTCGCCCGGCTTCAGGACCCCGTCGAGCATCATCGCGATGACGCGCTCCTTGAGCTGGCGGTAGATCGGAGCGCCGTCGCTCCATTGGATTGCGGTCATGGTTCAGCCCCGCGGTGCGAATGAGAAATAAGGCATGACTAGGGTTTGCCGGCGATGCCGGGCGGCAGTCCTTGCCTTGTGTTCGGGTTCGATATCAGCGGTTTCACGGGCTTCCTTCACCGCCTGGGCCAAGGCCGCGGCGGTGGCGATCTCCGCCGCCAGGGTGGCGGCGTCGGAAAGGGTGTCGATCTGGTCGGCGCGGTGCTCGATGCTGCGGGCCAGCGCGTCGATGTTCTGCTGCTGGCTGAGCGAGGCGTCGGTCGGGGTGAAGGTGGCGTCGATCGGGCCGAACTGCAGCGCGACCGGGTTGGCCTGCGCCTTGTGCGGGGCCGGCATCGCCAGCGCCAGGCAAAGCGCGAGGGCCGAGCCGGAAGCCAGCAGGGCGGTGAGCGAGTTCTGGAACCTGCGGTTCATGGTGAACGTCCTGCTCGTTAGTAGACCGGTGTTGTAGGCAACTATAACACCAAAATACGACCGGTCAACTGGCTTCTACCCAACTGATGGCATAGGCCGACCAACGGTCTCGGGAGAGGGGTGTCCCTGTTCAGCCTGGAGGTAGACGCGGGACTTCCCAGCATCCCGCCGCACGATCGGCTTGTCTTTGCCCGGGGTGTCTATTGCAGGCGTGGCGACGGACGGCAGCGCCCCGCGATGCGTGCAGGTGCATCGTCGCGCTGACCTGCGTCGCGCCCAGGCGCAGCGTTCACGGCTTTGTGCCGACGTCGCGGGTAGACACGCAGACGATTGCCGCCACGCGTTCATGCCGCGACAATGCACGGCTTGTGTCGCGCGCCGCGCCTATCGTCGGTGCCGTGCATCGCAAGCTGCCGGCAGAACGCCGGCCGACAAACCCATACGGAGTAGGTTCCCGATGAAGGCATTTCTGCGCGGCACCGCCGTGTTGCTCACCACTGCGGCCACGCTGATCGGCGCGGCGGCCTCTGCCCAGGACAAGACCGTGCTGACGACCGAACGTGAAAAGACCAGCTACATGGTGGGCACCGACATCGCCCAGTCGCTCACGCCGCTGGCGCCCGACATCGACCTGGCCGCATTCCAGCGCGCCATTCAGAACGCCTTCGACGGCGGCAAGCCGCTGATCACCGAGACCGAAGCGCAGACCGTCGGCCCCGCGCTGATGCAGCGCATCGCCGCGCGCACCGGCCAGGCGCCGGCCGGCACCAAGGCGCCGGACGTGCCGAAGGACAAGGTCGCTTACCTGGTCGGCGCCGACGTCGGTCGTTCGCTCGCGCCGATCAAGGACGAGGTTGAACTGCCGGTGGTTATCCAGGCGATCCGCACCTCGTTCGACAAGGGCCAGCCGCTGTTGAGCGAGGCCGAGCTGGGCGCCGTGCGCCAGTCCTTCCAGCAGAAGGTGCAGGCGAAGATGCAGGCGCAGGCGGCCGAGCTGGGCGGCAAGAACAAGGCCGAAGGCGAGAAGCTCCTCGCCCAGAACAAGACGCAGAAGGGCGTGATCACCACCGGTTCCGGCCTGCAGTACATGGTGCTGCGCCAGGGCTCGGGCCCGCGTCCGAAGGCCACCGACCGCGTGCGCGTCAATTACGAAGGCAAGCTGCTGGATGGCACCGTGTTCGACAGCTCCTACGCGCGCAACCAGCCGGCCGAATTCGCGCTCAACCAGGTCATCGCGGGTTGGACCGAAGGCGTCGGCATGATGCCGGTGGGCAGCAAGTTCCGCTTCTGGATCCCGGGCGATCTCGCCTACGGTGCCAACGGCACGCCGGGTGGCCCGATCGGTCCGAACGCCACGCTGGTGTTCGATGTCGAACTGATGGCGATCCTGTAATTCGGCACTGCGTCGCGGTATGCCGCGCGGCGTTCGCGCGGTAGGCCTTTGGTTCAGTTCGGCGCTGGCAGTTTGTCAGGCCGCAACGCCGGGACGGGCATTCCTCCCGGCGATCCTTCCTCACTGGAGCTTTAGCCCGATGAAGTTCACCCCGCGCCACACCGGCCTTGTCCTGGCCGTCGCCTCGCTCGCCGCGCTGACCGCCGCCTGCAACAAGCCTGCCGAAAAGGCCGATGCCGCCAAGACCGACGCGGCCGCCGCACAGGCCGGCAAGGACGGCGCGAAGGCGATTCCGGGCCTGGCGACGGAGAAGGAGCAGGTCAGCTACATGATCGGCATG
The DNA here is from genome assembly GCF_038446665.1 of Lysobacter sp. FW306-1B-D06B. Classification (NCBI taxonomy): domain Bacteria; kingdom Pseudomonadati; phylum Pseudomonadota; class Gammaproteobacteria; order Lysobacterales; family Lysobacteraceae; genus Lysobacter; species Lysobacter sp. FW306-1B-D06B. The sequence continues at coordinate 2,625,152 of NZ_CP151802.1, forward strand.
GACATGGCGCGCTCGCTGGAGCAGGTCAAGGACGAGATCGACCTGGACACGCTGAACAAGGCGCTCAAGGCCTCGCTCGCCGGCGAGAAGCCGCTGCTGGACGAGAAGCAGGCCGGCGAGATCCGCGAGGCCTTCGCCAAGAAGCTGCAGCAGAAGCGCATTGACAAGATGATCGCCGACGCGAAGAAGAACCTGGAGGACGGTGAGAAGTTCCTCGCCGAGAACAGCAAGAAGCCGGGCGTGGTGACCACCGCGTCGGGCCTGCAGTACCAGGTGATCACCGAGGGCAAGGGTCCCAAGCCCACGGTCAACGATGTCGTGACCGCGCATTACAAGGGCACGCTGCTCGACGGCAAGACCTTCGACAGTTCCTACGACCGCGGCGAACCGGCGAACTTCCCGCTGAGCCAGATGGTGCCGGGCTGGCAGGAAGGCATTCCGCTGATGCCGGTGGGCAGCAAGTACCGCTTCTGGATTCCGAGCAAGCTTGCCTACGGCGAGCAGGGTGCCGGTCCGATCGGCCCGAACGCGACGATCGTGTTCGAAGTCGAACTGCTCGACATCGTGAAGCCGGGCGCCGGCAAGTAAGCCGGTCGCAACGCGCGACGGGAACGATCGGATAGCGCAGGGACGCTTCCGGCGGGTGACGGCCGCATGCCGTTCACCCGCCAGTCGCTACCGTTTTCCGTCTCCGCCTTTCGCTTCAGAGGAACCGCATGCGCGTCACCATCTTCGGTACCGGATACGTCGGCCTGGTCACGGGCACCTGTTTGGCGGACGTGGGCCATGACGTGGTCTGCGTGGATATCGACCAGGCCAAGGTCGACGGCCTCAACCGCGGTGTGATTCCGATCTACGAGCCGGGCCTGGAGCCGATGGTGAAGGCCAACCACGCCGCGGGCCGGTTGAGCTTCACCACCGACGCCGCGGCGTCGGTCGCGCATGGCGACGTCATCTTCATCGCGGTCGGCACGCCGCCGGACGAGGACGGCAGCGCCGACCTCAAGTACGTGCTGGCGGTGGCGCGCACGATCGGCCAGCACCTGGAGCGGCCGTCGGTGGTCGTCAACAAGTCGACCGTGCCGGTCGGCACCGCCGACAAGGTGCGCACGGAGATCGCGGCGCAATTGGCCGCGCGCGGCGCCGACCTGGCGTTCGAGGTCGCGTCCAATCCGGAATTCCTCAAGGAAGGCGACGCCGTCAACGACTGCATGCGCCCGGACCGCATCGTCATCGGCGCCAGCAGCACGACGGCCGTGGAGCGGCTCAAGCGCCTGTATGCGCCGTTCAACCGCAACCACGAGCGCATCGTGGTGATGGACGTGCGTTCGGCCGAACTGACCAAGTACGCCGCCAACGCGATGCTGGCGACGAAGATCAGCTTCATGAACGAGATCGCGAACATCGCCGAGCGCGTGGGCGCGGACGTGGAGATGGTGCGACAGGGCATCGGTTCGGACCCGCGCATCGGCTGGCATTTCATCTATCCCGGCGCGGGTTACGGCGGTTCGTGCTTCCCGAAGGACGTGCAGGCGCTGCATCGCACCGCGCAGCAGCACGGCTACGAAGCGCAGCTGCTGGGCGCCGTGGAAGGGGTGAACGATCGGCAGAAGGGCCATCTGTTCGAACTGATCCAGCGCCATTACGTCGGCGACATCGCCGGCAAGACCTTCGCGGTGTGGGGCCTGGCGTTCAAGCCGAACACCGACGACATGCGCGAGGCATCGAGCCGCCGCCTGCTGCAGCAGCTGTGGGACGCGGGCGCGAAGGTGCGCGCGTACGACCCGGAGGCCAGCGAGGAGGCGCACCGCATCTTCGGTGATCGGGACGACCTGGTGCTGTGCGACTCGGCACGCGCCGCGCTGGCCGACGCCGATGCGCTGGTGGTGGTGACGGAGTGGAAGCAGTTCCGCAGCCCGGATTTTTCGCGACTGAAGCAATCGCTGGCCGATGCGGCGATCTTCGACGGGCGCAATCTGTATCACCCCGATGAGGTCGAGGCCGCGGGGCTGGCGTATTACGGGATCGGGCGCGGGCGCTCGATCCAGTCGGAATGACGATGGCGCAGAACCAGGACGAGCTCGAACGGCGGATCATCGATCTGGAAACGCGGCTCGCGTTCCAGGAGCAGGCGCTGTCCGAGCTGAGCGACGCGCTGGCTGCCGCGCGCGACGAGGAAGTCCGCAACGCGCTGGTGATGCATCGCGTGCTGGAAGAACTCAAGCAAATGCGCAGCGCGCTGGCGGCCAACCCGTTCTCGGCCGACGCGTCGCAGGAACCGCCGCCGCCGCATTATTGAGGCGGGCAGGGTGGCAGCCGAGGCCTTCCCGGGCGCTGCCGCATGACTGGACACCGACGATTCGTCCCTGCGGCCGAGCGCTGACGGCGCCGGCTGCCTATACTTCGGCATCAGCCGTCATCCTTCCTGTAGCACGATGAGCAACAGCCTCCGCGACCAGTTGATGGGCCTGGGTTTCAAGCCCGCCCCCAAGCCCGAGCGCACCGCGCCAGCCAAGGACGAACGTCGCGGCAAGCCGGAAAACCGCCACGCCGGCAAGCCGCAGGGCCGGCCGGACGCGCGCAGCGCAGATCCTCGCAAACCCGATCAGCGCAAGCCGCACGGTGGCAAACCGGGCGGTGGCAAGCCCGGCGGTCCGCGCCCGGGCGGTCGGCCGCAGTCCCGCGAGGACATCGATCTGGCCAAGGCCTACGCCATCCGCGCCCAGCGTGAGAAGGACGAGCGCATCGCCGCCGAGGCCGCCAAGCAGGAAGAAGCGCGCCAGCGTCGCGAGGCGCGTGCGAAGCTGGCCGAACTGGTCAAGGACAAGTCGCTGAACGATGCAGCTGCCGAGATCGCCCGCCATTTTCCGTACGGCGGCAAGATCAAGCGCATCTACGTCAACGAAGCACAGCTGAAGGCGCTCAACGCGGGCGAACTGGGCGTGCTGCAGATGGACGGACGCTATCTGCTGGTGACGGCCGAACTGCTTGCGCAGGCCGAGGCGATCTTCGCGCCGGCCGTCGCGCTCAAGATCGATCCGAACGCGCCTGCCGAGCTCGATCCCTACGCCGACCCGCAGTACCAGGTGCCCGACGATCTGGTCTGGTAGGCGCGGCCATTCGGCCCCACGATTTTTCGAGAACTTCCGACGCATGCACGTCACGGACGACACGCGCCATCGCTATTTCCCGTACATAGACGGCCTGCGTGCGTTGGCCGTGCTTTCGGTCATCGCCTACCACCTCGATCCGCGCCTGTTGCCGGGCGGCTTCACGGGCGTGGATGTCTTCTTCGTGATCTCCGGCTTCGTGGTGAGCGCATCGATGGCGCACTTCCACAGGCCGCGCCTGCTCGACTACCTGGGCTACTTCTACGCGCGTCGCATTCGCCGCATCGCGCCGGCGCTGGTGGCGTGCCTGATGATCACCGGGCTGGCGAGCGCGTTGTTCATTCCGCAGGCATGGCTTAGCGACACCAGCAACGAGGTCGGTCGCTGGGCCTTCGTGGGCCTGAGCAACTTCGTCCTGCTGCGAACCGACGGCGATTATTTTTCGCCCAAGGTCGAGTTCAATCCGTATACGCATACGTGGTCGCTGGGCGTGGAAGAGCAGTTCTACGTGCTCTTCCCGCTGCTGTTCTTCGCCTGGGCCTACGGTCGGCGCGGGCGCAACGGGTCGATGGCGCTGTTCGCGCTGGGCCTGGTGGCTTCGCTGGTGTACGTCACGCAGGTGGCGCAGTCGCAGCCGGCGCTGGCGTTCTACATGCTCACCACGCGTTTCTGGCAACTGGCCGCCGGTGTGCTGCTGTTCCAGATGCTCACGCGTTCGAACGCGCCCGGCGCGCTCTCGCGAATTCCCGCGTGGGCTGCCACGGCCGGCGCGGTGCTGTCGCTCCTCGCCCTCGGCTATGGACTGATCACCGCGCGTGCGGGGCACTCGCCCTGGCCCGACGCGGTGCTGCCCGTGCTCGGAACGCTGGGGCTGCTCGCGTTCCTGCATCGGGCCGATGCCGGTGGCCCGCTGCGTGGCGTGCTCCAGAGCGGTCCTGTTCGCTGGGTGGGCAGGCTGTCGTACTCCCTCTATCTGTGGCACTGGCCCGTGTTCGTGCTGCTGCGATGGACGGTGGGGCTGGAGTCCGTGTCGATTCAGGCTTTCGCGCTGGTACTCACGTTCGCGATGGCGGCGCTGTCCTACTACTTCATCGAGACGCCGTTCCGTCATGCGGCGGTGTTCCGCAATGCGCGCAAGTTGGCCGTCATCGGCGTCGGTGTGGTGGCGATCTTCGCCTTCATGGGCGTGTACCGGAAAGTCGGGCGCATGCAGCCGGAGCTGTCGCTGAGCGTGATCGCGCGGCACGCCGAAGACTGGTACCCGATGGGCCGCGAAACGCGCCCGGTGTATCCGGACTGCGCCGCGGTCGGTCACGTCGAGACCGTGCCCGATGCCGACGTGCGCATCTACTCGAAGTCATCCTGCGCGCAGCCATCGCAAGTCGGGCGGCTGTTCGTCATCGGCGACTCGCACGCGGCGGCGTACGCCGGCTTGATGGCGCGCGTCGCCGAGCAGAGCGGGCGCGACGTTTACCTGTATACGCGTGCGGGATGTTCCTTCATCAACCTGCAACCGTCGCGCGACTACCGACTGCCTCATTGCCGCGCATTCGGCGAGGCGGCGCTGGCGGACGTGCAAAGGCGTGCGCAGGCGGGCGACGTCCTGTTCCTTCCTGCGCTTCGCCTGCCGCGTTATGCGGACCAATGGGCGAGTTTCGATCCAGCCGAAGTTCGCAACGCCGTCTTCGGCGATGCGGCCGTGGCGAGCCGGCAGGAAGCCGAGGCAATGGCGAGCGGCCTGCTCAAGCCGCTCGGCGAGCGCGGAATCTCCATCGTGTTCGAGGCGCCCAAGCCGATCTTCCGCTCGCCGCCGTACCGTTGCGCCGACTGGTTCAGTCGCGGCAATCCGGCGTGCAACGAGGGGCTGACCATGTCGCGCGAAGACTTGCAGGCCTTGCGCCGGCCGGTGATGGATGCCTTCGCGCAGATCGCCGCGCAGGTCCCCGGCGTGAGCGTGTGGGATCCATTCCCGCTGCTGTGCCCGGAGGCGACATGCCGCGTGGAGGAGGGCGGTCGCCCCCTGTACTTCGACGGGGACCACATCAGCGGTTACGCCAACCGCAAGCTGACACCGGCGTTTCTGGCGCACCTGTCATCGGTGCGGCCTGGTTCGGCGGGTCAGAAGTACCAGATGCCGGATGATCTGGCCCGGTAGGCACGCATGCTGAAGGCAGTCATCCTGCCCGGCATGGATGGAACGGGCTCGTTGCTTTCCGATTTCGTGCAATCACTTGGACGGCACTTCGACGTCCAGGTGGTTGCATATCCGCCGGACGAGCCGCTTGGCTATCGGCAACTCCACGAGTTCGTGCGAGCCCGGCTTCCGGCGGGCGAGTTTGTCCTCATCGCGGAATCCTTTTCCGGCCCCATCGCGCTTTCCCTGGCGCGTGAGGCCTCCGCTGGAATGAAGGCGCTGGTCCTATGCGCATCGTTCGCACGGGTAGACCTGCCCGGCAAGGCTTGGCTGTCGCGCTGCGCGTCGTTCGTTCCGTTTCGCAGCCCGCCCGTTTCCATGCTGTCGATCTTGCTATGGGGGCGCTGGCGCACTCGCGAGCGTGTAGACGCGTTGAGGCTGGCCCTGTCGCACGTGCATTCCGACGTGATCCGCGTTCGTGCGATCGAGGCGCTATCGGTCGATGCGACACGCGACAATTGCCGTGCCTACTCTATGTCTGCAAGCGTCCCAGGATCGCCTGATCGGCCAGTCTGCGGCGAAGGTCCTGGCCGGCATCGTGCCCGGGATGCAGGTGCATCGCTTCGACGCGCCGCACTTCCTGCTGCAGATCCGCGCTGAGGAATGCGCCCAGGCGGTCGCTACCTTCGTCAGCTAAGTTCGCTCCGGGTTGTAGTCGAAGATCAACGCCGGCCCGCGTTCCGTTTGCGCCAGCTGACGCGCGACCGTTGACGAGGTACTGGCCGCGGTCGGCGCTATGCGCGCTGCAAGCCGCGACCGTGCAGAACACGGCCGATGCCTTCGTCCTGGATGCTGGCGGAGAGTGTGGAAACGTCGTCCGGTGACATCGCGCGAACCTGCGCAGGATCCAGCCCGATGCGGAAATGCAGTTCGCCGTCTGGCGTGCGCGAAGAGTGGATCGAGGCGAGGTTGATGCCGCGGCGCTCGAACACCGCCAGCAGCGCGCGCAGCGAACCCGGGCAGTCTTCGGGCAGGAACACGTTGAGATAGTTCGGGCTTTCCAGATCGGCAAGCAGATACCCCAGCCGCTCGAATCCGTGGCTGCCGGCCGCCAGGGTCGAAGTCCCGAAAAACGCCGCGCCCTCGTCGAGCAGGCGTGAACGGACTTCGCCTCGTGCCTCCTCGCCACCGTGACGTACCCGCGCGCGCAGAAAGTCGATGGCCTGCGCGAAGCGATCCAGCGCCGGAAGCACATGCGGGTTCTCGAACTGGATGTCCTCGTAGATCGCCGGATTGCCCGAGAGGATACGCTCGGTGACGGTGAGGTCGAGTTCGTATCCGACCGTGCGCAGCGGATGCAGGCGTTCGAGACCGCCCAGCGGCGGGGCGAACTCACGGATGACGTCGGCCTGCGCCATGTGCGCGGCGTGCACCAGGCCCTGCACCAGCGCCATGGCGCGGTCGTGCTCGGCCGGTTCGACGGTGACGCATTCGGCTTCGGTCAGCGCAAGGAAGCCTTTGAACCATTCCCGCCATGCTTCAATGCGGGCCGGGCAAACGGCCAGCACGCGTCCCTTCAGCGTCGGCGTCTTCGGCGGCGCCGTCATCGGGTGCAGTCCCGCCACCTCGGCCTGCGAGCGCAGCAGCTCCGCCACCGGCGCGTCCTTGGTGGAGGTGACGTCCATCCACAGACGCCCACGCTCGGCACCGTCGGCCAGCGTCACGTACTCGCTGATCAGTGTCGGCGTGCGGCGTATGGGCGCGCTGAAGATCAGCACGTCGGCACGCCGGACCAACTCGATGGGCGCCATCGTGTCGTCGCCGACGACGTCGTGGCCCACGACCGTCAGACCCATGCGGCCTTCGAAGAACGTGCGCAGCCAGCGGCCGTACGCACCGTGGATGCCCACGATGCCGATGACCGGCGACGGCCCGTGCGCCACGGCTATTCCGGATCGTAGTCTAGGTTAGACGCCAGCCAGCGTTCGGCCTGCGCCAGGCTCACGCCCTTGCGACGCGCGTAGTCCTCGACCTGTTCCTTTGATACGCGGCCGACCACGAAGTACTGGCTCTTCGGATGGCTGAAGTAATAACCGGAGACTGCAGCGGCCGGATACATGGCGAAGCTCTCGGTGAGGCGCACACCCGCATGATGCTCCGCGTCGAGCAGGCGGAACAGCGTGCCTTTTTCGCTATGTTCCGGGCAGGCCGGATAGCCGGGCGCCGGACGGATGCCTTCGTAGGCTTCCTCGATCAGCGCCGAATTGTCGAGCGTCTCGGCGCTGGCGTAGCCCCAGAACTGCTTGCGTACCCGCTCGTGCAGGCGTTCGGCCAATGCTTCGGCGAAGCGGTCGGCCAGCGCCTTGAGCAGGATCGCGTTGTAATCGTCATGGTCGGCTTCGAAGCGTGCGACGTGCTCTTCGATGCCGATGCCGGCCGTCACCGCGAAGCCGCCGATCCAGTCCTGGCGGCCGCTGTCCTTGGGTGCGATGAAATCGGCAAGGCAGAAATCCGGGCGATCGGCCGGCTTGTCGACCTGCTGGCGCAGGAAGTGCAGGGTGGCGGTCGTGCCGTTCGCATCGACGATGACGTCATCGCCGATCGCGTTGGCCGGCCACAGCGCGAACACCGCCTTCGCGGTCAGCCACTTCTCATTGACGATGCGCTTGAGCATCGCCTTCGCATCGCGGTAGAGCTCGCTGGCCTGCGTGCCGACGACCTCGTCGGTGAGGATCGCCGGGAACTTGCCCGCCAGTTCCCAGGTGTTGAAGAACGGCGTCCAGTCGATGTAATCGAGCAGTTCCGCCAGCGGGTAGTCGTCGAACACGTGCAGACCCGGCTGCTTCGGGGCCGGCGGAACATAATCGTTCCAGCCACCCTCGAAACGCTGGCCGCGGGCCTTCTCCAGCGACACCAGGCGCTTGCCGTCGCCGCGCTGCTTGTGACGCTGGCGGATCTCGGCGTAGTCGGCGTCGTTGGCGGCGACGAAGTTGCCGCGCAGGTCCGGGCTGATCAGCGACTGCGCCACGCCGACCGCGCGCGAGGCGTCCTTCACCCACACGGTGGGCGACTTGTAATGCGGATCGATCTTCAGCGCGGTGTGCGCGCGCGACGTGGTGGCGCCGCCGATCAGCAACGGGACCTGGAAGCCCTGGCGCTGCATCTCGCGCGCGACGTGGCTCATTTCCTCCAGCGACGGCGTGATCAGGCCGGAAAGTCCGATCAGGTCGGCGTTCTCCGCTTTCGCGCGATCGAGGATGACCTGCGCCGGCACCATCACGCCCAGGTCGACCACGTCGAAGTTGTTGCACGCCAGCACCACGCCGACGATATTTTTGCCGATGTCGTGCACGTCGCCCTTGACGGTCGCCATGACGATCTTGCCGTTGGACTTGCCGACATCGCCCGTGCGGAGCTTCTCGGCTTCGATGTACGGCAGCAGGTAGGCCACGGCCTTCTTCATTACGCGCGCGGATTTCACCACCTGCGGCAGGAACATCTTGCCGGCGCCGAACAGATCGCCGACCACGTTCATGCCGTCCATCAGCGGGCCTTCGATGACATCGAGCGGACGCGTCGACAGCGCGCGCGCCTCTTCCGTGTCGGCTTCGATGTACTGATCGATGCCGTGCACCAGCGAGTGCGACAGGCGTTCGCGCACGGGCTTCTCGCGCCAGGCGAGGTCCTCGACCTTCTTCTCGCCCTTCTTGCCCTTGTAGCGGTCGGCGATCTCCAGCAGGCGTTCGGTCGCATCGCTGCGGCGGTTGAGCACCACGTCCTCGACGCGCTCGCGCAGGTCGGCGTCCAGGTCGTCGTACAGCGGCAGCGCGCCGGCGTTGACGATGCCCATGTCCATGCCGGCCTTGATGGCGTGGTACAGGAACACGACGTGGATCGCCTGCCGCACCGGCTCGTTGCCGCGGAAGGAGAAGCTGACGTTCGACACGCCGCCGGAGATGTGGCTGAAGGGGAAGCGCCGCTTCAGCTCGCGCGTGGCCTCGATGAAGGCCACCGCATAGTCGTTGTGTTCCTCGATGCCGGTGGCGATGGCGAACACGTTCGGATCGAAGATGATGTCTTCCGGCGGGAAGCCGATCTCTTCCGTCAGCAGGCGATAGGCGCGCGAGGAGATCTCGACCTTGCGTTCGATCGTGTCGGCCTGGCCGGCTTCGTCGAAGGCCATCACCACGACCGCCGCACCGTAGCGACGCACGAGTCGCGCCTGGCGCAGGAACTCGGCCTCGCCTTCCTTCATCGAGATCGAGTTGACGATGCCCTTGCCTTGCAGGCACTTCAGGCCGGCCTCGATCACGCTGAACTTGGAGCTGTCCACCATCACCGGCACGCGCGCGATGTCCGGCTCGGCGGCGATGAGGTTGAGGAACTCGACCATCGCGCGCTCGGAATCGAGCAGGCCTTCGTCCATGTTGACGTCGATGACCTGCGCGCCGTTCTCCACCTGCTGGCGGGCGACGACAACCGCTTCATCCAGGCGGCCTTCAAGAATGAGTTTCTTGAACTGCGCGCTGCCGGTGACGTTGGTGCGCTCACCGACGTTGATGAAGTTGGATTCGGGCGTGATCTGCAGCGGCTCCAGGCCGCTCAGCCGCGTCTGCCGGGGTAGTGCGAGGTTCATCTGTTGCGAATTCCTTGGTGTATCGACAGGCGCGTCAGGCCGCGGCGACCAGCGCAGGCAACGCGCGCGGCGCTACGCCGGCGACGGCCTGGGCAATCGCCGCGATGTGTGCCGGCGTGGTGCCGCAGCAACCGCCCACGAGGTTGAGCAGCCCCGAGCGCGCGAATTCGCTCAGCACCGCGGCCATGTCCTCCGGCGTTTCGTCGTAACCGCCGAACGCGTTGGGAAGGCCCGCGTTGGGGTGCGTGCTGACGTAGGCGTCGGAGACCTGGGCGAGCACGTCGACGTGCTGGCGCAGGTCCTTTGCGCCGAGCGCGCAGTTCAGACCGATGGCCAGCGGCTGTGCGTGGCGGAGCGAGTACCAGAACGCTTCGGCCGTCTGGCCCGAAAGCGTGCGGCCGCTGGCATCGGTGATCGTGCCGGACACCATCACCGGCAGGCGCACGCCGCGCGCATCGAATGCCTCTTCGATGGCGAACAGCGCCGCCTTGGCGTTGAGCGTGTCGAACACCGTCTCGACCATGAGCACGTCGGCGCCGCCGTCGATCAGGCCGTCGGCGGCCTCGCGGTAGGCCGTGCGCAGTTCGTCGAAGGTGATCGCGCGGAAGCCGGGGCGGTTCACGTCCGGGCTCAGGGAGGCCGTGCGGCTGGTCGGGCCGAGCACGCCGATGACGAAGCGCGGGCGCGAGGGGTCTTTCGCCTCGGCCGCGTCGCATGCGTCGCGGGCCAGGCGCGCGCCGGCTTCGTTGAGTTCGCGCGCGAGGTGCTCCAGGCCGTAGTCGGCCAGCGACACCGTCGTCGAATTGAAGGTGTTGGTTTCCACCAGATCCGCGCCTGCGTCCAGGTACTGCGCATGGATGCCGCGGATGATGTCCGGCTGGGTCAGCGTGAGCAGATCGTTGTTGCCGCGCTGGTCGCGCGCGCAGCCGCAGTTTTCCTCGTGCACGTGCTCGACGTGGTCGTAGGCGTGGTCGTAGCCGCTGGCGAAGCGCTCGCCGCGGTAGGCCGCCTCGTCCAGCTCGTGCTGCTGGATCATCGTGCCCATCGCGCCGTCGATCACCAGGATGCGCTCGCGCAGCAGGTGCTGCAGCGCTTCGGCACGCGCGGGGTTCAGCCAGGGCAGGGCGCTCATCAGGACTTCCTCGTGGTCTTGCGGGTCGCACTGTCGCCGCCCTTGCGGCCGATCAGCGCGATCACTTCGAAATGGGGCGGGCGGCGTTCGCGGGTCACGGTCTCGCAACTGGTGACGTCGAGGCCGGCCCGGGTCGCGAACTTCAGCAGGTCCTTCTCGCTGAAACCCAGATTCACGTGGCCATAGGCTTCCACCACGTTGCGGTGCTCATGACGCGCCAGGCTGGTCAGCAGCAGGCGGCCGCCCGGGCGCAGCACGCGCACCGCCTCGGCCACGGCCTGGGCGGGGTGCTCGGCGTAGGTGAGCGAGTGCATCAGCACGACCAGGTCGAAGTGCGCGTCGGTGAAGGGCAGGGCGTGCATGTCGCCCTCACGCACTTCGACGTTCTTGAGCTTGCGCAGGCGTTCGGAGGCGGCCAGCACGACCTTGGTGCTGGAGTCCAGGCAGACGTAGCGGTTCGAATGCGGGGCGAGCAGTTCGGCCAGCACGCCGTCGCCGGAGGCCACGTCGAGCACGTCGCCGGGCTCCAGCAGCGGCAGGGCGGAGCGCGCCATGGCTTCCCAGGTGCGGCCGGGCGAGTAATGACGCTCCATGTCGCCGGCCACGGAGTCCGCCCAGTTCTGGTCGGCCGCGCGTGAGGCCAGGACATGAGTGACGCGCTCGGCGTCCTGGCGCAGCAGCGGGTCGTCGCTGCCCTCGCGCAGGGTCTGCCACAGGGCGCGCTGGGCGGGGTCCAGGGCGCCGTCATCGAAGCGGTAATAGGCCGACACGCCGGCCCGGCGGTCGCGCACCAGCCCGGCCTCCTTCAGCTTGGCCAGGTGGGTGGAGACGCGCGGCTGGGCGAGGCGGGTGATGGCGGACAGCTCGGCCACGGTCAGTTCCTCACGCTCCAGCAGGGCGAGCAGGCGGACGCGGGTGGCGTCGGCAAACACCTTCAAGCGTGAGGACCAGCCTTCCAGATCCATGTTTCATCAACCTATCGCGATATAGCGATAAGTTTCGTCCGCAAGGCGCGCAGGGTCAAGGGCAACGTGAAGGTAGCGGTATCACGCCGCGCGTTCGGGAACGGGGTTTTCCGCAAACGGGCGGGAAGGGCCGCATGCGGCGCCGCGCAATGGCCTCGCCCGACACGAGCCAGTTACAATTCGCGGGCTCGCAAGATCAAATACTCAAGCACGAGGTATCGACGTGGATTTCAGCTTCACCGAAGAGCAATTGTTGATCCAGGATGTGGCCCGCCGCATCGCCCAGGAAAAGATTGCTCCCAGCGCCGAGCACCACGACAAGACGGGCGAGTTTCCGCTCGAGAACATCCGCACGCTGGGCGAGAACGGCCTGATGGGCATCGAGGTGCCGGCCGAGTACGGCGGCGCCGGCATGGACCCGATCAGCTACGTGCTGGCGATGATCGAGATCGCGGCGGGCGACGCCGCGCACTCCACCATCATGTCGGTGAACAACTCGCTGTTCTGCAACGGCATCCTCAAGTTCGGCACCGAGGAGCAGAAGCAGAAGTACGTGCGTGCGATCGCCGAAGGCCGCGAGATCGGCGCCTTCGCGCTGACCGAGCCGCAGTCCGGTTCCGACGCCACCGCGATGCGCTGCAAGGCGACGAAGCAGGCCGACGGCACCTACGTCATCAACGGCAAGAAGAGCTGGATCACCTCCGGCCCGGTCGCCAAGTACTTCGTCCTGTTCGCCATGACCGACCCGGACAAGGGCGCGCGCGGCATCACCGCGTTCATGGTCGACGGCGATCGCGCCGGCTTCCATCGCGGCAAGACCGAGCCCAAGCTCGGCATCCGCGCCTCGGCCACGTGCGAGATCGAGTTCGACGGTTACGTCGCGCAGCCTGAAGACGTGCTCGGCGACGTCGGCCACGGCTTCAAGATCGCCATGAGCGTGCTCGACGCCGGCCGCATCGGCATCGCCAGCCAGGCCATCGGCATCGCCCGCGCGGCCTACGAAAGGACCCTTGAATACGTGCGCGAGCGCAAGGCGTTCGGCGCGGCCATCGGCACGTTCCAGATGACCCAGGCGAAGATCGCCGACATGAAGTGCAAGCTCGACGCGGCCACGCTGCTCACGCTGCGCGCGGCCTGGCAGAAGGGCGAGTACGACAAGGGCGGCGCGCGCTTCAGCAACGAGGCGGCCATCGCCAAGCTGACGGCTTCGGAAGCGGCGATGTGGATCACGCACCAGGCCGTGCAGATCCACGGCGGCATGGGCTACTCGAAAGAAATGCCGCTGGAGCGCTACTTCCGCGACGCCAAGATCACCGAGATCTACGAAGGCACCAGCGAGATCCAGCGCCTGGTGATCGCCCGCAACGAGACCGGCCTGCGCTGACGGGCCGCCGGCACGCACGAAACCGACATGAAACGTTTCGGATCGTCACGTCCCACCGCCTGCCCTGTCGACCGCGGTCGCGACTGGAGTGAGCGCGAGAACGCCGCACACGCGGCCTCGCGCCAGATCGCGCCCGCGAACAGCCCGTACTGAACCGTATCCCCCGGCCCACGCGAAGAGCGTGGGCCTTCTTCCATTGGAACTTCCGTTGCCATGAGCACCAAACGTAACGCTGCTGCCAAACCTGCCGCCAAGGCCGAGCCGGCCAAACGCGCGTCGTCAAAGAGCACCTCCACCAAGGCCATTGCGAAGAACGGCACCAAGGACGACAGCGTGTCGCTTGCGCCGATCGTCGAGGCGATGCGCAAGCACCTGCCCAAGGCGCGCCACGCCGAGGCCGAAGCGTTCATCAACGCCTTCTACAAGCGCATGAGCAGCGACGAGCTGCCGCAGCACGACGCGCAGGGCTGGGCCGAGCTGGCCGCCGATTTCCTCGACTTCGCCCGCGCACGCAAGCCCGGTTCGGCGCTCGTGCGCCTGTTCAACCCGACGATGAAGGGCGAAGGCTGGGAGTCCACCCACACCGTCGTGCAGATCGCCAACGACGACATGCCGTTCCTGGTCGACTCGGTGACGATGGCGCTGGCCGAGCAGGGCATCGGCGTGCACGTGCTGGGCCACCCGGTGGTGCTGTTCCAGCGCGACAAGACGGGCAAGATCCTCGCCGTCGGCGAAGGCCAGCCCGAATCGCTGATGCATCTGGAAATCGACCGCCAGCCGGCCGAGGCGATGCCGAAGATCGCCAAGGCGATCGAAGCGGTGCTGGCCGACGTGCGTGCATCCGTGCGCGACTGGCCGCAGATGCAGGTCAAGATGCGCGAGGTCGCCGAAGAACTGGCGCAGCGCAACCTGCCCGTGAGCGAGGCCGGCAAGCGCGAGGCGCAGGAGTTCCTGCGCTGGGCGTCCGACAACCACTTCACGTTCCTGGGCTATCGCGAGTACGAAGTCGTCGAAAAGGGCGGCGCGGAAGTGCTCAGCGCGGTGAAGTCCTCGGGCATGGGCCTGCTGCGTGGTAAGGACGTGGGCAAGCCGCGCCTGCTGACCTCGCTGGCGGCGCATTACATGCCGCAGTCCGGTTCGGTCGATGCGCTGATCCTGACCAAGACCAACTCGCGCGCGACCGTGCACCGTCCGGGCTACATGGACTACATCGGCGTGCTCAGCTTCGACGCCAAGGGCAAGCCGGTGCGCGAGGAGCGCTTCCTCGGCCTGTACACCTCCAGCGCGTACAACCGTCGCCCGTGGGACATCCCGCTGGTGCGCCAGCGTCACAACTACGTGATGCAGCAGTCCGGCCTGAAGCCCGACAGCCACAGCGGCAAGGCGCTGCGCCACATCCTGGAATCGCTGCCACGCGACGAGATGTTCCAGTCCAGCGAAGAGGAACTGCTGCGCACCGCGACCGGCATCCTCGGCCTGCAGGAGCGCGTGCGCAGCAAGCTGTTCCTGCGCCGCGACCGTTACGGCCGCTTCTTCTCGGTGCTGGTCTACATCCCGCGCGACCGCTTCAACACCGACGTTCGCCTGCGCATCGAGTCCATGCTCAAGCGCGAGCTGCACGGCGAGCACGTGGATTCCTCCGTCACGCTGGGCGGCGAATCGCCGCTGGCGCAGGTGCACCTGATCGTACGTCCGAAGTCCGGCGAGACGATCGAGACCGACAGCGCGAAGATCGAAGCCGAGCTGTCCAAGCTGGTGCGCAACTGGCAGGACGACCTGCGTGAGAGGCTGGTCGCCCGCCACGGCGAGCAGCGCGGCCTCACGCTCACCAACACCTACGGTCGCGCACTGCCGGCGGGCTACATCGAAGAAGTCAGCGCCGACGTAGCCGCCGACGACGTCGAGCACCTGGCCGCGCTGAGCGGTCCGGACGACCTGCGCCTGAGCCTCTACCGCGCGCACAACGGCGACGGCGGCCTGCGCTTCAAGTTCTATCGCCAGAACGACGACATCCCGCTGTCGGACGCGCTGCCGATGATGGAGAACATGGGCCTGCGGGTGATCTCCGAGCACCCGTACCGTCTGCAGGCGAACGGCCAGACCGTGTTCATCCAGGACTTCGAGGTCGAGACCAACGATCCGAACCTGGACGTGTCCAACCTCGACGAGAACTTCGAGCAGGCCTTCGCGCAGATCTGGCGCGGCAATGCCGAGAACGACGGCTTCAACCGCCTGATCCTCACCGCCAACCTGTCGTGGCGCCAGGTCGCGATGCTGCGCGGCTACTGCAAGTACCTGCTGCAGGTCGGCGTGCCGTTCTCGCAGAGCTACGTGGAAGAAACGGTCAACCGTTATCCGCTGCTGGCGCGCCTGCTGGTGGAGCTGTTCGAAGCCAAGTTCGATCCGGTCACCGGCAACGAGTCCAAGGCCGAGATCAAGGCCGGCATGGAGCAGTTCCGCGCCCAGCTGCAGGCGCTCGCACACGGCGACGAAGCCACGCTCGCCACGCTGGAGCCGGCGATCGAAGCCCGCGCCGGCAAGCGCGACGTGCAGGTCGAAGCCACGCGCAATGCGCTCAAGGGTCTGTTCGACCGCGTCGCCAGCCTGGACGAAGACCGCATCCTGCGCAGCTTCATCGGCGTGATCGATGCGACGCTGCGCACCAGCTACTACATCCAGTACAAGGACGGCCTGCGCGCCGACGGCGGCCCGGCCGACTACATCAGCTTCAAGTTCGATTCGTCGAAGGTTCCGGACCTGCCGAAGCCGCGTCCGTATCGCGAGATCTTCGTCTACGGTCCGCGCGTGGAAGGCGTGCACCTGCGCTTCGGCCCGGTCGCACGCGGTGGCCTGCGCTGGTCCGACCGTCGCGAAGATTTCCGCACCGAAGTGCTGGGCCTGGTGAAGGCGCAGATGGTCAAGAACACCGTCATCGTGCCGGTCGGTTCGAAGGGCGGCTTCTTCGCCAAGCAGCTGCCGGATCCCACCGTCGACCGCGACGCGTGGTTCAACGAAGGCGTGGCCTGCTACAAGCGCTTCATCAACGGCCTGCTCGACATCACCGACAACCTGGTGAACGGCAAGGTCGTGCCGCCGTCGAACGTGGTGCGCCACGACAACGACGACCCGTACCTCGTCGTCGCCGCCGACAAGGGCACTGCCACTTTTTCCGACATCGCCAACGGCATCGCGCGCGCGCACGGCTTCTGGCTGGACGACGCTTTCGCCTCGGGCGGTTCAGTGGGCTACGACCACAAGGGCATGGGCATCACCGCGCGCGGCGCGTGGGAGTCGGTCAAGCGCCACTTCCGCGCCATGGGCCGCGACAGCCAGAAGGCGGACTTCACCGTCGTCGGCGTGGGCGACATGTCCGGCGACGTGTTCGGCAACGGCATGCTGCTGAGCAAGCACATCCGCCTGCTGGCCGCGTTCGACCACCGCCACATCTTCCTGGATCCGAACCCGGATGCCGCGAAGACGTTCAAGGAACGCGAGCGCATGTTCAAGCTGCCGCGTTCGAGCTGGGACGACTACGACAAGTCGCTCATCAGCAAGGGCGGCGGCGTGTTCCCGCGCTCGGCCAAGTCGATCATGCTGTCGCCGGAAATCAAGACGGCGCTCGGCATCGACGCGTCGATCACCGCGCTCAGCCCGGCGGAACTGCTCAGCGCGATCCTCAAGGCGCCGGTCGACCTGCTGTGGAACGGCGGCATCGGTACCTACGTGAAGGCGACGAGCGAGACCAACGCCGACGTCGGCGACCGCGCCAACAACGCGCTGCGCGTCAACGGTCGCGACCTGCGCTGCAAGGTGGTGGGCGAGGGCGGCAACCTGGGCATGACCCAGCTGGGCCGCATCGAGGCTGCGCAGCACGGCGTGCTGCTCAACACCGACTTCATCGACAACTCCGCCGGCGTGGACACCTCCGACCATGAGGTGAACATCAAGATCCTGCTCAACGGCGAAGTGCAGAAGAAGAAGCTGACGCTGCCCGAGCGCAACAAGCTGCTCGCGCAGATGACCGACGAAGTCGGCCAGCTGGTGCTCACCGACAATTACCGCCAGAACCAGGCCATCAGCCTGATGGAGCGGATGAGCGTGCATCGCTTGGGTTCCAAGCAGCACTTCATCCGCACGCTGGAATCGCAGGGCCTGCTGGATCGCCAGATCGAGTTCCTGCCGTCCGACGCCGAGATCGCCGAGCGCAAGTCGCGTGGCCAGGGCCTGACGCGTCCGGAGCTGGCGGTGCTGCTGTCGTACAGCAAGATCGTGCTGTTCCAGCAGTTGCTGGATTCCAACGTGCCGGAAGACCCGTACCTGTCGAAGGAACTGGTGCGCTACTTCCCGCAGCCGCTGCAGGCCAAGTACGCCAAGGCGATGGAAGGCCACCGCCTGAAGCGCGAGATCATCGCCACGGCGGTGACCAACTCGATGGTCAACCGCATGGGCGCGACCTTCACCCTGCGCATGACCGAGGACACCGGTCGCACGCCGGCCGAAGTCGCCGAGGCCTACACCATCGCCCGCGAGGCGGTGGATGCGCGCGACCTGTGGGCGCAGATCGATGCGCTCGACGGAAAGGTGCCGGAGTCGGTGCAGGTCGATGCGCTGCAGGTCATCTGGCACCTGCTGCGCTCCATGTCGCGTTGGCTGCTGTCGCGTCCGGGCAAGATGCCGGAGATCACGCATGCGATGGCGCGTTACAGCGACGGCCTCAACGCCGTTCGCGCCGCGCTGCCGGGCGTGCTCTCGGGCGTGCGTCGCGATGCATACGACGCGCGCGTGGCCGAGTGGAAGGGCAAGGGCGTGCCGGCGCAGTTGGCCGAACAGCTCGCCGCGCTGCCGCTGCTGGAGTTCGGCTGCGATGTCGTGGAGATCTCGCTGGCCCGCAAGCTCTCGCCGCTGGAAGTGGCCAAGGCCTACTTCTCGCTCGGCGCGGCGCTGAGCCTGCCGTGGCTGTACGAGCAGGTGGAGCAGTTGCCGGTCGACGGTCGCTGGCAGGCACTGGCCCGCGGTGCACTGCGCGACGAGCTGGCCACGCAGGCGCGCTCGCTGGTCTCGCAGATCCTCGCCGAAGGCGGCAAGAAGCCGGCGGAGCAGAAGGTCGAAGCCTGGCTCAAGCGCGACGATTCCTCGCTGCGCTTCACGCTGGCGATGTTCGCCGACCTGCACAGCCAGAAGGCGCTGGACTACCCGACGCTGTCGGTGGCGGTGCGTCGCCTGGCGCAGGTTGCGTCGGCGGCGTAAACCGTCGTCGCAGTGGAATGAAGAAGCCCGGCCTGGTGCCGGGTTTTTTCTTTTGCGTGGATTGAACGCGCGGCGCCGGCCCGTCCATCCTTCGACTTCGGCCCTACGCTCAGCACGAACGGTGATGCTCGATCGCTGCCGCCTGAGCCAACGCGACCGCCCCCGTTCGTGCTGAGCGTAGGGCCGAAGTCGAAGGATGGACGGGCCGCCTGCGTCCCAAGGCAATCCGAACGTCATGCCTCGTCGGTTATGCTCCCCCCGTCACCCTGGAGCCGCCGATGACATCGACGCCCCGCATCGCTTTCCTCGCCAGCAACGCCGAAGAGGCGCAGCGCGCATTGCATTCGCTCACCGCGCGCCATGGCCAGCACGCACCCGAAGACGCCGACATCCTCGTACCGCTGGGCGGCGACGGCTTCATGCTCGCCACGCTGCACCGTTACGGCGGCCTGGGCAAACCGGTGTACGGCATGAAGCTGGGCACCGTCGGTTTCCTGATGAACCACCACGACGGCGAGGGCCTGCACGCGCGCCTGCATGCGGCCGAACCGGCCGTGCTGCGCCCGCTGGAGATGGTCGCGCAGACCGAGTCCGGTGCCACCGTCGGCTCACTGGCCTACAACGAAGTCTCGCTGCTGCGACAGACCCGCCAGGCCGCGCACCTGCGCATCGACCTCAACGGCGAGACGCGTCTGGACGAGCTGATCTGCGACGGCGTGCTGTTGGCCACGCCGGCCGGCAGCACCGCCTACAACTTCTCCGCGCACGGGCCGATCCTGCCGCTGGGCGCGAACGTGGTCGCGCTGACGCCGATCGCCGCATTCCGCCCGCGTCGCTGGCGCGGCGCCGTGCTCAAGGCCGACACCGAAGTGCGCTTCCGCGTGCTCGATCCATACAAGCGCCCCGTCAGCGCCACCGCCGACTCGCACGAAGTGCGCGACGTGGTCGAAGTGACCATCCGCGAATCGCACGACCGCACGGTCACGTTGCTGTTCGATCCGGAGCACAACCTGGAAGAGCGGATGCTGGCGGAGCAGTTCATCGCTGGGTGAGGCAGGCCGCTTGCGCGGCACTGCCGCGCGGCCTGCCGAACGCCCGGCCATGGATGGCCGGGCCGGGCGTTCCGAAGCCGATTGCGTTGCGCCATGGATGACATGTCGACGCCTGCTGACGTAGCGCTTGCAAACGTTGACGTGTCACAGCTTCGCGATTC
Organism: Lysobacter sp. FW306-1B-D06B; assembly: GCF_038446665.1. NCBI lineage: Bacteria > Pseudomonadati > Pseudomonadota > Gammaproteobacteria > Lysobacterales > Lysobacteraceae > Lysobacter > Lysobacter sp. FW306-1B-D06B. The sequence goes on from NZ_CP151802.1 coordinate 2,644,973, forward strand.
CCTTCATGCCTTTCCATCCCGTCATTCCCGCGAAGGCGGGAATCCAGCTACTTCCACGCTTTCACCCAAGCACAGCAGACGCGCTCCCTTGCCCGTCATTCCCGCGAACGCGGGAATCCAGGGACGTTTCACGCTTTCACCAGTGGTTTGTCAGCGGCACAGCAACAGCAAATGGATTCCAGCTTCCGCTGGAATGACGCGATAGACGCGGAGCGCGTGATGGCCTGGATCCCGGCCTTCGCCGGGATGGCGAATCGTGCGAGGCGATCGCATGCCCGCCTACGACGCCATCACCCTTGCGCACCCGCTCCACCCCGCACCCGCTCCACCTTCGGCGCCGACCACTCGTACTCCAGCATCGCCTTTTGCGGCCAATAGCTGCGCAGCACCAGCATGAAGGGGCCGTCCGGGACGGGCAGCCAGTTGGATTCCAGCGCGGGCCCCGGCGAGTCCTTCTGCAGGTGGATCGTGATGCCGCCGTCGGCGTCGGTCTTCAGGTCTTGCAGCATCGTCGAGCCGATGAGGTAGCGCTCCTTCGGATTGCGCACCAGCAACTGCTGCGGCAGCGTGTACGCGGTGACTGACCAGAACGCGTTCACCGGCGGCAGCTGGCCCTTGGCGAAACGCAGCACGTAACGGTTGCGGCTGCCGTCGAGGAGCTCATCGTTGCTGTCCATCTCGTACCGGCGGTAGATCGCCTCGGCGCGCGAGTTGCCGCCGATGCCCACCTGCGCGGCGGTGGCGCGGGCGATGTAGTCGTTGTTCAACGCCTCGCGCGTGCCGAACATCTGGTCGGCGCGGCCCGTCGCCGCGGCGCGGCGCGAGTCGATCTGTTTCTGCCCGTCGGCCATGCCGTCGGCCAGCGCCTGACGCACGGCGGGCGCCAGCGCCGCAATATCGATCGTGCCGCCCGGCACGACACCGATCCGCGCGAAGCCATCGCGCAGATGCTGCTCGGACGGATGCACCGGCGCGAACTGCAGCAGGAAGGCGAGTTGGTTGAAGAACTCCGGCGAGGTCCGCGTCTCCTGCGGCGACAACGGCGCGATCCACTGGATCTTCGGCGGCGGTTGCGGCGTCGTCGTCGCGGTGAAGGCCGACAGCGTCCGCAACTGGTAACCGGCCTGGATTCTGCGCACGTTCGCCATGTCGTCCGCGCCGAACAACTGCGTGCGCCCGCCGATCATCACCAGCTGCGTCTCGGAGCGGATCACCTTGTCGATGCCCGGCGGCGGCTGGCCCTCCCAGTCCGGGCCGGCGATCAGGAAGTGGCCGCCGCCGCTGCCCGTGGCGCGACTGCCGATGTAATCGAAGTTGAACGTGTACAGGTCGATGAGCTGGAACACGAAGTAGCGCTTCGGGTCCATCTGCGGAACGCTCAACACCACCGGTTCGCGGCGCAGGTCCAGGTTGGCCAGCGTGTAGGGCGTGTCGGCGTTGGGCGTGACGATGGCGGTGTCGTCCGGCGTGAACACGCGATCGAAGCTCAGCAGCGTGTTGAACGGCCCGCGATACAGCGGGTTCGCCTTGTCGATGCTGTAGGCGTGGATGATCCGGTACATCTCGACCATCGGATACCCGTAGACGTAGGCATCGCGCGCGATCTTGCGCGCTTCCTCCGGCGTGGCGGTGACGGCGGTGCCCGATGCGGGCGCGGGATCGGGCGCATCGCGCCGGCAACCCGGCAGCAGGAACGCGGGGAGCAGCAGCGCACCCAGGAGCACCGCGTTCTGGATCGGCCTGGCGGACATGGTGTCCTCCTTGCGGTTCGACTGGCACAAGCCGGCGGCCCCGCGCCGGACCGCGTCGCGTGACCCGTTGCCGCGGACACTACTCCCCCGGATGCAAGGGATGCATCAAGGCGGACCTGGCCCGGTCCGCGGTGGCGGCTTGGGGCACAATAGGCCCATGCCCGACCGTGATGCCGATCCGTTGATCGTCGCGATTTCCTCGCGAACCCTGTTCGACATGGAAGAAAGCCACGCGCTGTTCGAGCGCGAGGGCATCGATTCCTACGCGCAATTCCAGCGTGCCCACGAGGACGACCTGCTCGCGCCCGGCATCGCCTTCCCGCTGGTGCGCAAGCTGCTTGCGCTCAACGAGGGCGCGCCGCCGGACGCGCCGCGCGTGGAGGTCATCCTGATCTCGCGCAACTCCGCCGACAGCGGCCTGCGCATCTTCAATTCGATCGCCCACCACGGGCTGGCGATCAAGCGTGCGGCCTTCAGCAACGGCGCACCGCCGTATCCGTACATCCGTCCGTTCGGCGCCGACCTGTTCCTCTCGGCCAACGCCGAGGACGTGCGCAGCGCGCTGGCCGCCGGCGTCGCCGCGGCGACGTTGTTGCCGGCGAAGGCACCACAAAAGCGCCACGACCAGCTGCGCATCGCCTTCGACGGCGACGCGGTGATCTTCGACGACGAAGGCGAGCGCGTCTCGCGCGAAGGCGGCCTGGCGGCCTTCACCGAACACGAGCGCAGCCACGCCGGGCAGGCGCTGTCGGGCGGGCCGTTCCGCGGTTTCCTCGACGCGCTGCACCGCTTGCAGCAGGCCTTCCCGACCGGGCAGGGCTCGCCGATCCGCACCGCGCTGGTCACCGCGCGCTCGATCCCCGCGCACGAACGCGTGATCCGCACGCTGCGCCAGTGGGACATCCGCCTGGACGAGGCGCTGTTCCTCGGTGGCCGCGCGAAGGGGCCGTTCCTGGACGCCTTCGGCGCGGACATCTTCTTCGACGATTCCGAGCACAACATCCTGTCGGCGCGCGACCACGTCGCCGCCGGGCACGTGCCGCACGGGATCGCCAACCGCTAGTCGTCGCCGAGCTGGCTGCGGATCTCGCCGCCCGGATAGAGCGTGCTGTGCACGTTGGCGTAGGCATAGCCTTCGCGTAGCGCGCGTACCACTTCGTCCAGTTCGCCGGCGGCCACGCCCTGGCCGTTCGGACCGATGACATCGGAGGCGACGATCACGCCGGTGATGCGCCCCGGTGTCGCGGGGCAGGCCTGCGTGCCGACCGGGCCGTTGCCGAGGTTGGTGCACAGGAACGCGGCGATGCCGCCGTTCACGCCCTTCTGGCCGATGTGGATGTGCGCCTGGGTGACGGTGCCTTCCAGGTCGGCGTAGGCCAGCTCGTAGTGGATCGCGCCGCCGCCGGGTGCGATGCGGGCGCGGAAGCTGCCGCGGCCGTCGGTGGACAGGGCCGGGACTTCTTCGCTGCCTTCCAGGACGGCGCGGATCTGACGGTTTTCGGCGCGGGCATCGGACGCGGGGAATGCGGCCGCCGACAAGAGCACGGCCACTCCGAGCAGTGCGGTGCGGATCATGACGTTCACCTGCGGAACGCGGCGCGGATCACGCCGAGCGGACGGTGGTCCCGGCGCGGTTATCGGACGGTGAAATCCGGCCCTGGCGCCGCGCCCGGGCGACGGGCGGTCACGGCCCGATCAGGGCCTGCAGCGGCAGGCGGATGTCGGTCAGCTTCCAGCGCAAGCCGTCGCGCGTCAGCACGAACACCACCGGGTCGCCGTCGGCGTTGTGCACCGTGGCGGTGAAACGCGAGGGCGATTCAAAGCGATAGCGGGCATCGCGCAGCGGATCGGGAGGCGGGGTGTGCGCGAGGCCGTCGTTGGGATCGACACCGCCGCCGCTGATGCGATGGAGCAGCCCCCGTCCCTGCAGCACCGCGCCGATGCCGGCGGGCGTGGCGAGCATGTCGACGATGCCACCGGCGGCGCGGTTCGCCAGGCCCAGCGCGAACGCGCCCAGCGGGTTGTCCTGCATCCCGGCGCCCGCATTGCGCGCCAGCGTGTCTTCCACCTGCGCGCGCAGGCTGCTGCGCACGGCGTCGAAATCCACATGCCGCGACAGCGCCGCCGTGTCTTCCTGCGCGACCGCCTCGCGGATCGAATTGATCGTGAGGAAAGGACCGGCCGCGATCCAACCCGCCAGGGCCAGCAGCACGACGACGACCAGGGCGATCCACTTCTTCATGCGTGCGTTCTCGACGGGACGAAGCGCGATGGTACGGGCGGCGGCGCGCGCGTGGATGAAGCCGCCCTCACCGCGGTGGCTTGCATGGCAGATTTGCTTCGATCAGGCGTCGCCGACCGCGGCCTCGCGCCGCTCGCGTGCCGGCAGCACATGGGCCGCAAGCGCGACGCAGGCGATGGCCGCACCGGCGAGGAACGCCCAACGCCCCGCGCCCAGTTGCCACATGACCGCCGCCACGCCCGCACCGGCCACGCCGCCGATGCCGCCGCTGAAGCCGTACAGCAACCCCTGCGCGGCGGCCATGTCGCGACGCTGTGGGAACAGCTCGGCCATGCGCCGCATGCAGCCGGCGTGGAAGGCGGCGAAGCTCAGCGCATGGCCGCTCTGTGCAAGCGCCATCCACGCGAACGAGCCGCCGAACAGCGCCACGGTCGTCCAGCGCGCGATGGTCGCCAGCAGGCAGGCGGTCATCAGCCGGTGCGCGCCGTAGCGCTGCACCAGACGCGGGGCAAGCCAGAACATCGCGATCTCGCAACTCACGCCGATCGCCCACAGCACGCCGACCGCGAAGCCGTCGTGGCCGTGGGCCTGCAGGTGCAGGGTGTAGAACACGTAGAACGGCCCGAAGCCCAGCTGCATCAGCAGCGCCGTCACCAGCAGGTGGCGCACGCCGGGGCGGCGCCACAGTTCGCCGCGCACGGTGGTTTCCGCGGCCGGTTGCGGGACCGGGCGATCTTCCCGGTGCAGCCAGGCCGCCGCGACCGTGAGCGCCAGCCAGGGCAGGGTGAGCCAGACGAAGGCGTCGTTGCCCAGGCGATCGAGCAGCCAGCCGTAGGTGCCGGCGACCACGAGGAAGCCGATCGAGCCCCACATGCGGATGCGGCCGTAGTCGTGGTTGCGCGCGCCCAGCGCGGAGAGCGTCATCGCCTCGAACTGCGGCATCACCGCGTTGAAGAACACGCCGAACCACGCCATCGCCACGAACAGCATCACGCCATGGTCGAAGCCGGCGAACGCCGCGAAGCCCAGCAGCGCGAGCGCGCAGCCGGCGACCAGCCAATGGCCCGGCGTGGCGCTGCGCGCGCTCATGCGCGCCCAGGTCGGCGGCGCGACGATGCGCCCGCCGTACCACAGCGCCAGCATCGCGCCGACCACGTAGCCGCCGTGGCCGTTGGCCGCGACCCAGCGGCCGATGTAGGGCGTGTAGGCGCCCAACGCGCCGTAGTAGCCCAGATAGAACAGCGCGTAGCGGCGGAAATCGGCGGGGGACAAACGAGCGGCCTGCGGCGTGGGAACGCGGATTATGAGGGCGCGCGTGAGAGTGCGGACGTTGCCGCAACGTCGGCCCTCACCCTCGCTCGCGGGAGAGGGCTCGTGCACCCTCTCCGGCAGGCGGATGAGGGCAGGGACCTTGCCGCAACGTCGCCCCTAACCCCACCCCCTCTCTCCCGAACGGGAGCGGGGCTCCAACTGCGAGCGTTTCGCGGCGCCGGCGCGCCCGAGGCGTGCCGTGCACCATCGGGCGGTTCCCGCGCAAGCTGCACCGCACATCGCATCCGACCGTGCGATGGCTCAGTATGTGCGCCTTCCCAGCCGCTCCACACGAGGTACTTCCATGCAGTCATGGCTCCGGCGCAAGGACATCGACAAGGTCACCGTCCATGAGGAAGGGCGGCGGCTGGTGCCCACCCTGGGGTGGCCGCACCTGGTCGCGCTGGGCATCGGCGCCATCGTCGGCACGGGCATCTACACGCTGATCGGCGTGGGCGCGGACAAGGCGGGCCCGGCCGTGCTGCTGTCCTTCATCGTCGCCGGCATGGTCTGCGCCTGCGCCGCGCTGGCCTACGCCGAGATGTCGACGATGATGCCGGCGGCCGGCAGCGCCTACACCTACAGCTACACGGTGCTGGGCGAAGCCATCGCCTGGGTCGTCGGCTGGAGCCTCATCCTGGAGTACTCGCTGGTGGTGAGCACCGTGGCGGTGGGCTGGTCGGGCTACTTTGCCGGCTTCCTGCAATGGGTATCGCAAAACACAGGCTGGGACGTGACCCTGCCCGCGGCACTGGCCGCCGGGCCGCACGCGGGCGGCGTGATCAACCTGCCGGCCATCGTCATCACCTTCCTCGTCGCCGGCATGCTTATCGCCGGTACGCGCGAGAGCGCCACGCTCAACGCATTCCTGGTGGTGTTCAAGCTGATCGCGCTGGGCGTGTTCATCGCCGTGGCGCTGCCGGCGTTCGACAGCAGCAACCTGCAGCCGTTCATGCCGTATGGCTTCTCCAAGTCCACCGGCGCCGACGGCATGGAGCGCGGTGTGATGGCGGCGGCGGCCATCATCTTCTTCGCCTTCTACGGATTCGACGCGATCTCCACCGCCGCCGAGGAAACCAAGAACCCCGGCCGCGACCTGTCCATCGGCATCATCGGCTCGATGATCGGCTGCACGATCATCTACGTGCTGGTCGCGCTGGCTGCCGTGGGCGCGATGAGCTTCAGCGTCTTCAGCAAGAGCGCCGAACCGCTGGCGCTGATCATGCGCGAGCTCGGCCACGGCACCGCGGCGCTGGTGATCGGTATCGTCGCGGTGATCGCGTTGCCGACCGTGCTGCTGGCGTTCTTCTACGGCCAGAGCCGCATCTTCTTCGTGATGTCGCGCGACGGCCTGCTGCCGCGCAGCCTGTCGAAGGTGAACCCGCGCACCGGCACGCCGGTCGCCATCACCGTGTTCACCGCCGTGCTGGTCGCGGCGCTGGCGGGCGTGGCACGTCTGGACGAGATCGCCGCGCTGGCCAACGCCGGCACGCTGGTGGCCTTCATCGCGGTCGCGGTGTGCCTGCTCGTGCTGCGCGTGCGCGATCCGAACCGTCCGCGCACGTTCCGCACGCCGATGGCGTGGGTAGTGGGGCCGCTGGCGATCCTGGGCTGCCTGTATCTGTTCTGGAGCCTGCCGCACAAGACGCAACTGTGGTTCCTGGCGTGGAACGTCGTGGGCGTGGTGGTGTACCTGGCCTACAGCCGCCGCGCGAGCCTGCTGGCGAAGGGACAGGAAGCCTGATCTTTCGTCCACGCTTGAATTGCGAAAGGCGCCGGGTGGCGCCTTTCGTTTTTTGGGCTATGCACTTTCGCCCTTCCAGCGTTTGAATCGCCCGTCCAGCCATCACGCTTTCAGTCGTCATTCCCGCGAAGGCGGGAATGACGGTATTGGTACCGGCGCGCCGCTGCCTCAACCGCCCAGCGCCGCAGCAAGCGCCGCGCCGGCCTCGTCCTCGACCTTCAACGCAGCCAGCTCATCCGCCCGCGTGCGCCCGCGATTGAGGATCGCCAGCGGGATTCCCGCTTCCGCCGCCATCCGCGCGAAGCGGAAGCCCGAATACACCATCAGCGACGAACCCACGACCAGCATCGCGTCGGAAGCCTTCAAGGCATCGCCGGCCTGCACGGCGCGTTCGCGCGGCACGTTTTCACCAAAGAACACGACGTCCGGTTTCAGCATGCCGCCGCAGGTTTCGCAGGCCGGCACGTGGAAGCGGGTGAAGTCCAGGCCGTCCAGGTCCGCGTCGCCGTCGGGCGCCGTGGTGGCTTCCAGCCCGGCCCAGTCGGGGTTCGCATCGGCCAACCGCGTTTGCAGCTCGGCGCGCGCGGAATGCGAGCGGCACGACAGGCAGACCACGCCGTCCAGCCGGCCGTGCAGGTCGATCACGCCTTGGCTACCGGCGCGCTGGTGCAGGCCGTCGACGTTCTGGGTGAGCAGCGCGGAGATGCCGCCGCGCGCACCCCAATCGGCCAAGGCGTGGTGCACCGCGTTCGGTTGCGCTTCGTCGATGCGCGGCCAGCCGATGAAGCTGCGCGCCCAGTAACGCGCGTTCACGCGCGCATCGCCGGTGAAGGCCTGGTAGGTGACGGGCGGCGTGCGCTTCCACTGGCCGTCGGCATCGCGGTAATCGGGAATGCCGGAACGGGTGCTGCAACCGGCGCCGGTGAGCACGAACACGCGTCGGAACGGCGCCAGCCAGGCGCGCAGGCGCTCGGCGGCCGGGGACGGGGCAGGGGCAGGGGAGTTGGCGAGGGCGGACATGACCCCATCTTAGGTATGCACCGAATGCCGCGTCGCAAGGGGCTGCGGCAAGATGAACGAAGGCGGCCCCGGCGCCTGCGGAAGAGGGACAAGACCCCCGTTTTGCGTTCCCCAATGAACAGTCGCGATAAACGGGCGCGACGTGCCCCATCCTCGTCTCACGGAATGAGACACCGCCCCATCACCATCCACCGATGCCCCTGAGCGCCTTCCATCCCGCCGTCTCGGCCTGGTTCGCCAAGGCCTTCCCCGCGCCCACGGCGGCGCAGGTGCAGGCATGGCCGGCGATCCGCAGTGGCCGCAACACGCTGGTCGCCGCGCCCACGGGCTCGGGCAAGACGCTCACCGCGTTCATGACCGCGATCGACACGCTCGTCCGTCAGGGCCTGGAGCATGCCGGCGGCGATGCCCTGTTCGACGCCCCCGCGGGCCTGCCGGACGAAACCTCCGTCGTCTACATCTCGCCATTGAAGGCGCTGTCGAACGACATCCGCATCAACCTGGAAGCCCCGCTGGCCGGCATCCGCGAGGAACTGGCCGCGATGGGCCTGCCGGACGTGGACATCCGCACCGCCGTGCGCACCGGCGACACCCCGCAGGCCGAGCGCGCCGCCAACCGCCGCAAGCCGCCGCACATCCTCGTCACGACGCCCGAATCGCTGTACGTCCTGCTGGGCTCCGAATCCGGTCGGGCGATGCTCGCAACCGTGCGCACGGTCATCGTCGATGAAATCCACGCCGTCGCCGCAAGCAAACGCGGCAGCCATCTGACGCTCTCGCTGGAGCGCATGGAAGCGCTGTGCGGGCGCAGGCTCACGCGCGTGGGCCTGTCGGCGACGCAGAAGCCGATCGAAGAGGTCGCGCGATTCCTCGTCGGTTCCGCCGCCGTCGCCAGCGACGGCACGCCCGACTGCGAGATCGTCGACATCGGCTACACCCGCAAGCGCGATCTCGCCCTGGAACTGCCGCCCACGCCGCTCAGCGCGGTGATGTCGAGCGACCAGTGGGAGCAGGTCTACACGCGCGTGGCCGAACTGGTCGAGCAGCACCGCACCACGCTGGTCTTCGTGAACACGCGCCGCATGGCCGAGCGCGCCGCGCACCACCTGGGCGAGAAGCTCGGCAAGGACGCGGTGGCCGCGCACCACGGCAGCCTGTCGAAAGAGCTGCGCCTGGACGCGGAGCAGCGGCTCAAGCGCGGCGAACTGCGCGTGCTGGTCGCCACCGCATCGCTGGAGCTGGGCATCGACATCGGCGACGTGGACCTGGTGTGCCAGCTCGGTTCGCCGCGTTCGATCGCCGCCTTCCTGCAACGCGTGGGGCGTTCCGGCCATGCCGTCGGCGGTACGCCGAAGGGTCGGTTGTTCCCGCAGACACGCGACGAACTGATCGAATGCGCGGCGTTGCTCGACAGCGTGCAGCGCAGCGAACTCGACGCGCTGGTCATGCCAGACGCGCCGCTGGACGTGCTGGCGCAGCAGATCGTCGCCGAGGCCGCCTGCCGCGAGTGGGACGAGGACGCGCTGTTCGACTGGGTCCGCCGCGCATGGCCGTATGCGCAGCTCAAGCGCGAGGATTTCAACGCCATCGTGCGCATGCTCGCCGACGGCTTCACCACGCGGCGCGGCATCCGCGCCGGCTATCTGCATCGCGATGCGGTCAATCGCGTCGTGCGCGGCCGCAAGGGCGGACGCACCACCGCGCTGATGTCGGGCGGCACGATTCCGGATACGGCCGATTACTCGGTCGTCATGGAACCGGAGTCGGTGTTCATCGGCACGGTGAACGAGGACTTCGCCGTCGAAAGCATGGCCGGCGACATCTTCCAGCTCGGCAACGCCAGCTACCGCATCCTGCGCGTGGAGCCCGGCAAGGTGCGCGTGGAAGACGCGCAAGGCCAGCCGCCGAGCATTCCGTTCTGGCTGGGCGAAGCGCCGGGCCGGACGGATGAGTTGTCCTTCGCGGTATCGCGCCTGCGCGAGGAGGTCACCGCGCGCGTGGCGCCGATGCTGGCGTCATCGCCGATGCAGGACGACCCCATCGAGGCAACCCCGGAGGAGGAGCAGGCGCGTGCGCAGCACCTGGCGCACATCGAAGGCAGCGACGCCTTCGCCTGGCTCACCGACGAGGTGAAGCTCATTCCCGAAGCCGCGCGACAGATCATCGAGTACCTTGCCAGCACCGCCGCCGCACTCGGCGCGATGCCGACGCAGAACACGCTCGTGCTGGAGCGCTTCTTCGACGAGTCCGGCGGCACGCAGCTCATCATCCACACGCCCTACGGCAGCCGCATCAACCGCGCCTGGGGCCTGGCGCTGCGCAAGCGCTTCTGCCGCAAGTTCAACTTCGAACTGCAGGCGGCGGCGACGGAAGACGCGATCATCCTCTCGCTGTCGACCAGCCACAGCTTCCCGCTGATCGAAGTGGCCAGCTACCTGCATTCGGCCTCCGCCGAGCACGTGCTGATCCAGGCGTTGCTCGATGCGCCGCTGTTCGGCGTGCGCTGGCGCTGGGTGGCGACCACCGCGCTGGCGCTGCCACGCTTCGTGGGCGGCAAGAAGGTGCCGCCGCAGTTGCAGCGCATGAAGTCCGAAGACCTGCTCGCCACCGTCTTCCCGGACCAGGTCGCGTGCGCGGAGAACCTCGTCGGCGAGCGCGAAGTCCCCGATCATCCGCTGGTCGCGCAGACCCTGCACGATTGCCTGCACGAAGCGATGGACCTCGACGGCTGGCTCGACGTGCTGCGTGCGATGGAGGCCGGCGAAGTGCAGGTGGTCGCGCGCGATCTCAGCGCGCCGTCGCCGTTCGCGGCAGAGATACTCAACGCGCGGCCCTACGCCTTCCTCGATGACGCGCCTCTGGAAGAGCGCCGCACGCAGGCCGTGCAGACGCGCCGCTACACCGACGCGCAAAGCGCCGACGACCTGGGCCGCCTGGACGCAGACGCCATCGATGCCGTGCGCGAGGAATGCTGGCCGCAGGTGCGCAGCGCCGACGAGATGCACGAAGCGCTGATGGGCTTGGGCGTGGTCACGATCCGCGAAGTGCGCGAGAACGGCTGGGCCGACTGGCTGCAGCGGCTGGTCAAGGCGCACCGCGCCACGCAGCTGCAACCGCCGGCGCTCGACAAGCCCGTGGGTCAGCGCAATCCCGACGGCAACGGCCTGTGGGTCGCGGCCGAGCGGTTGCCACAGTTGCAGGCGGTGTTCGCCGATGTCGCGATGCACCCGCCGATCGAAGCGCCTGCCGAATACGCCGCGCAGCCGTGGGATCGCGAGGATGCGCTGGTCGAACTGCTGCGCTCGCGCCTGACGGGACTTGGGCCGCTGCCGGCGCAGGTGATCGCGGACGACCTGTCGCTGACGAAGGCCGATGTCGAGCTGGCGCTGCTGCGCCTGCAGAACGAAGGCTACGTGATGCAGGGCCGCTTCACGCCCGGCATCGGCGTGGACGAATGGTGCGAGCGGCACCTTCTGGCGCGCATCCATCGCTATACGCTCAAGCGCCTGCGCCGCGAGATCGAACCGGTCGCGCCGCGCGACTTCATGCGCTTCCTGTTCGACTGGCAGCGCGTGGCGCCCTTGGCGCGCGTCAACGGACCGGAGGCGCTGGCCGGCGTGCTTGCGCAGATGGAAGGCTTCGAAGCACCGGCCGCCGCGTGGGAAAGCGAGCTGCTGCCCGCGCGCGTGAACGACTATTCGATCACCTGGCTCGACGACCTGTGCACCGCGGGCCGCACGCTGTGGACGCGTCTGCGCGCCGGCACTGCCGACAGCACGAACACGCGCGGCAGCACGCCGGTGCGCGCCACGCCGGTCGTGTTGCTGCCGCGCCGCGATGCCGGCGTGTGGACACGGCTCGCGCCGCCGCCCGCGGCCGACGAGGCCTTGTCTTCGCGCGCGCAGAAGGTGGTCGACTACCTCGGCGAGCACGGCGCTTCGTTCTTCGATGAACTGGTCACCGGCGCGCACCTGCTGCGAACCGAACTGGAGGACGTGCTGGCCGAACTCGTCGCGCGCGGCCGTGTGCATTGCGACAGCTACGCCGGATTGCGCGCCTTGCTGGTGCCCGCGTCGAAGCGCCCGAGTGCGAACCCGGGCCGACGCCGTCGCGCGGCGTTGTTCGGCATCGAGGATGCGGGCCGCTGGGCGCTGATCCGCCGCAACGCATCGGGCGATGCAGCGCGCACGCCGGAGGATGTCGAACACGTCGCGCGCACCTTGCTGCGCCGCTACGGCGTGGTGTGCTGGCGCCTGCTCGAACGCGAAGCGCCGTGGCTGCCGGCGTGGCGCGATCTGGTGCGCGTCTACCACCGGCTCGAAGCGCGCGGCGAGATTCGCGGTGGTCGCTTCATCTCGGGCCTGTCGGGCGAGCAGTTCGCGCTGCCGGAGGCGATCGGCCTGATGCGCCAGGTGCGCCAGCGCGCACACGACGGGGCGATGGTGGTCGTGTCGGCGGTGGATCCGCTCAATCTCGTCGGAACCGTCGTGTCCGGCGAAAAGGTGCCGCGGCTGGCGGGGGCGCGCGTCCTGTATCGCGACGGCGTGCCGTTGGCGACGCTGGTGTCGGGCGAGGTGAACCTGCTCGCCGAACTGCCCAACGACGAGGAAGCCACGGTCCGCCGCGTGCTGTTGCGCGAACCGGAGCGTTCGATCGCTGGCTTCGCCGCGCCGGTCACGCTGCCGTCGCTGGCGCCGGTGGTGCGTACGACGCATTGAGCTGGCGCGCAGGTTCCGGGCCGACAGCTGGGGAGCAGTCCCTCGTTCTGGCAACAGCCCGTCATTCCGGCGAAGGCCGGGACCCAGGCCATCTCGTCATCCGCCCCAATGCCGTCATCCCCGCGAAGGCGGGGATCCATGCATGCGAGCCTGCACGGCCTTCGAAGGACGTGACGCGCCCGACCGTTGGATTCCCGCCTTCGCGAGAATGTCCGCTGTGCTTGGCGGGCGGGAAGTAGCGACGTCGTCACGCACTTTGCCGCGCCGATGCAAGACCATTCGCCTGACGCACCACCGTCAACGTCACGCAATCTTGAACGACGAGCATGACGCGGCCGGTTGCACGGGGGAGCCGGCGTCCCCTGAACGCAAGGAGCGCACCATGCATACGTTGTTGTCCGGGCGCCTGGCCCGTGTCGCCGCCGTCACCGTCACCTTGTTTGCCTGCTGCATCGCCACGCCCACCGCTTTCGCCGATGATGCGGCGATGACCCATGACCGCCACCGTCCGTCGGACCCACCCGGCCGCCAGGGCTTGATCGTCATCGCCCACCGCGGCGCCAGCGGCTACCGGCCCGAACACACGCTGGAGGCCTATCGCCTGGCGATCCGCCAGGGTGCGGATTTCATCGAGCCCGATCTGGTCGCCACGAAGGACGGCGTGCTGGTGGCGCGTCACGAGAACGAAATCTCCGGCACCACCGACGTCGCCTCGCATCCGCAGTTCGCCAATCGCCGCGCGACCAAGACCATCGACGGCGTGACGATGACGGGCTGGTTCACCGAGGACTTCACGCTCGCCGAGCTGAAGACGCTGCGTGCGAAGGAGCGGATCCCGGCGATACGCCCGGGCAACACGCGCTTCGACGGGCTGTATGCGATTCCCACACTGGCCGAAGTCATCGCATTGGTGAAGCGCGAAAGCCGCAACGGACGTCGCATCGGCATCTATCCGGAAACCAAGCATCCAACGTACTTCGCGCGTGAAGGTCGGCGTCTGGACGGCACGCCGATCCACACCTCGCTCGGCGCGAAGCTGGTGGAGACGCTGGTCGCCGAAGGCTTCACCGACCCGCGTCGCATCTACGTGCAGAGCTTCGAGTTCGAGAACCTGATCGAGCTGAAGACGAAACTGATGCCGGCGGCGGGCATCGACCTGCCGCTGGTGCAGCTCTACGACGACTTCGTCAGTGCAACGCCCTACGACGTGGCTTACAACGTGGCCCACGGCGCCGATCTCGCGGCGCTCTACGGCGGCCTCGCGCAGCAGGTGCCGGGCGGATTGAATGCCGCCACGCGTTACGGTGCGTTCGCGAACGAAGCCGTGCTCGCATGGATGAAGGCGAACTACGCCAGCGGCGTCGGCCCGTGGAAGGGCAGTCTGTTGCCGCGCACGACGTTGGCCGCGCCGGTGGACGCCGACGGCGACGGCAAGGCGCAGCTTGCGGGGCAGGGCACGGGGATCGTCCATCCGATGCTGGGCTGGGCGTTGAAGGCAGGGCTGCAGGTGCATCCGTATACCTTGCGCGCGGAGGAAACCTACCTCGCGCAGACGCCGGGTGGCGTGCCGCAGTCGGTCGTTGCCGAAGCGTTGCAGTTGTATGGGCTCGGCGCGCAGGGGTTCTTCATCGATCAGCCGGATCAGGGCGTGCTGGCGCGGGAGATTTTTCTTGAGGTGAATGGGGTTCGGGGAAGGTGAGCAACGCCCCACCGTGACCCGGAGCGGGACGACGCCAGCCTGTCACCGTTCGTCCTGAGCATAGCGAAGCGAAGTCGAAGGATGGACGGGCTGGGCGCTGCGGCCCGCTCACCCTTCGACTTCGCGGCTGCGCCGCTACGCTCAGGGCGAACGGCGGCAGGTGGCAGTGCCAGGTGGCAATGGCGGGTCGATGCGACAGCCATAAAAAAACCGCCCGGTTTCCCGGGCGGCCTTTCGTTTCACGCGAGCTTCGAAGCGCTTACTTCTTCGAAGCCGCCTTGCCCGTCGGCTGCGCAGCGGCCGGAGCGGCGGTCAGGCCGCGCTTCTCCAGCAGCGGCTCGATCTTCGGATCGTGGCCGGCGAAGTTGCGGAACAGCTGCAGCGCATCCGTGCTGCCGCCCTGCGAGAGCAGCGACTGGCGGAAGTGGTCGCCGTTCTTGCGGGTCAGGCCGCCGTTCTCCTTGAACCACTGCACGGAGTTCGCGTCGAGCACTTCCGACCAGATGTAGGCGTAGTAGCCGGCCGCGTAGCCGCCCATGATGTGGCTGAAGTACGGCGTCTTGTAACGCGGCGGCACCGCGTAGAAGTCCACGCCGTCCTTCTTCAGCGCGGTGGCTTCGAAGCCCATCACGCCGTTGGCGGCCGGCAGCTGGCCTTCGGTGGCCTGGTGCCAGTTCTGGTCGAGCATCGCCGCGCCGAGGTACTCGGTCGTCGCGAAGCCCTGGTTGAATTTCGAGCTGGCCAGCACCTTGTCGAGCAGTTCCTTCGGCATCGGCGCGCCGGTCTGGTAGTGCTTGGCGTAGTTGGCCAGGATCGACGGCCAGTCGGCCCACATCTCGTTGACCTGCGAGGGGTACTCGACGAAGTCGCGCGGGACGCTGGTGCCGCTGAAGTAGGGGTACTCGACGTTCGAGAACATGCCGTGCAGCGCATGGCCGAACTCGTGGAACGCGGTGGTCACTTCATCCCAGGTCAGCAGCGTCGGCTTGCCGTCGCTGGGCTTGGGAACGTTGAGGTGGTTGGCCACGACCGGCTTGAAGCCCATCAGTCCCGACTGGTCGACGTAGGAGTTCATCCACGCACCGCCGCGCTTGGACGCACGCGCATACGGGTCGAAGATGAAGATCGCCAGCTGCGAACCGTCCTCGTTGAACACGTCGTACACCCAGGTGTCCGGGTGGTACTTCGGAAGGTCGGTGCGCTCCTTGAACTTCAGGCCGTACAGCTGGCCGGCGGCGAAGAACACGCCGTTCTCCAGCACGTTCTTCATCTCGAAGTACGGCTTGAGCTGCGATTCGTCGAAGCTGTACTTCTGCTGGCGAACCTTCTCGGTGTAGAACGACCAGTCCCACGGCTCCAGCTTGAACGTCGGCTGGCCCTTGGCCTTCTGTTCGGCGTCGATCATCGCCTGCAGGTCGGCGGCTTCGCGCTTGGCGTTGGCCACGGCCGGCGGGGCGAGCTGGCCGAGCATCGCGTTGACGGCCTGCGGCGTCTTGGCGGTTTCGTCTTCCAGCACGTAGGCGGCGTAGTTCGGGTAGCCCATCATCTTCGCGCGCTCGGCGCGCAGTTTGGTGACCTGGGCGACGATGCCGGTGTTGTCGAACTCGTTGCCGCGCGCGCCACGGGCGACCGACGCCTTGTGGATGCGCTCGCGCAGGGCGCGGTTGGTCAGCGAGGACTCCGGCGGCTGGCCGGTGGTGTTGAGCAGGGCGATGACGTACTTGCCCTCGAGCTTGCGCGCCTTGGCCGCTTCGGCGGCAGCGGCGATCTGCTCGTCGGACAGGCCGTCGAGTTCTTCCTTCGTGTCCACCACGACGGCGGAGGCATTCACTTCGGCCAGCACGTTCTGGCTGAACTTGGTGCCCAGCGCGGCCAGCTGCGAGTTGATCTGCTTGAGCTTGGTCTTGTCGGCGTCGGACAGGTTGGCGCCGGCGCGGACGAAGTCGGTGTAGTAGCGCTCGATCAGGCGCACGCCCTGCGCGTCCAGGCCCAGCGAGTCGCGCGTGTCGTACAGCGCCTTCACGCGGGCGAACAGCTTGCCGTTGAGGTTGATCGCGTCGCGGTGCGCGGAGAACTTCGGCGCGTAGTCGCCCTGCAGCTTCTCGCGCGCGGGATTGGTGTCGGTGCCGACCAGGTTGTAGAACACCGCCGTCGCGCGGCTCAGCGTGCGGCCGGACTTCTCCATCGCGATGATGGTGTTGTCGAAGGTCGGCTTGGCGGTGTTGTTGGCGATCGCGTCGATCTCCTTCAACTGCTCGGCCATGCCGGCGTCGAAGGCGGGGGCGAAATCGGTGTCCTTGATCTTGTCGAACTGCGGGTAGTGCAGGGACAGCGGGCTATCGGCGAAGAACGGGTTCGCGGCTTGCGCACTCACGGCGGTGTCTGCCTTGGGGGTTTTGGCATAGGTGGGGGCGGTTGCGGCCAAAGCCACGGCCAACGCCAGGGCGAGAGGGTGCTTCATGGGTACGGAAACCTCGTCAAAGGGAGCCCGAAGCCTACCCGAAGGGCCTCGGGCGGACCCATGACGAAAGGCATGGGGAGATGAACGGCCTGTACGGGCACAGGCTGGCTACACTCCGGGAACACCGGACCGCCGGTCCGGGCCACACCGGGACACAGATGGACATGAACACGACTACTCGCCAGACGCGGGCGCGCGCCGCGCTGGCCGGATCGCTGGCCCTGGGGCTGCTGGCCCTCGCACCGCATGCTTTGGCGGCGGAGACGCTGCGCTATGTCGCCCTGGTGGACGGGGGCAAGCAGGCCGGCCATCAGATCGTGACCCGTGAGGCCGACGGCACGACCAAGGTCGATTTCATCTTCAAGGACAACGGCCGCGGGCCGGAGCTGAAGGAGGCGTTCACTCTCGCGCCCGACGGCACGTACCAGACCTATCAGGTGCAGGGCACGTCCACCTTCGGCGCGAAGATCAACGAGAGTTTCCGCCGCGACGGCGATCAGGCGCAGTGGAAGTCCACCTCCGACCAGGGCACGCAGACGGTCACGGGCACGGCGCTCTACCAGCCGCTGGGCGGTTCACCGGCGAGCTTCTCGGTCGCCTTCAACGCGCTCTCGCAGCGGCCGGACGGCAAGCTGCCGATGATCCCCAGCGGCACGCTCACCTCGCGCAAGGTGGAACAGACGCAGGTGCAATGCGGGACCCAGACGCGCGACGTGCAACTGGTGGCGATGACCGGCGTCGGTCTGGTGCCGACGTTCGCCTGGGCGACGACCGGGGAGAACCCGCGCCTGTTCGCCTACATCTATCCGGGCTTCCTGCAGCTGATCGAGGACGGCTGCCAGGCCGCCGCGAACGATCTGGAAACGCGCCAGAAGAAGGCCGAAGGCCAGGCGCTGGTCGAACTGGCCAAGCGCCTGGGTCATCCGCTCGCGGGCACCACGCTGATCCGCAATGCGCGTGTGTTCGACAGCGAGAAGGCCACGCTCGGCGCCGCCAGCGACGTGCTGGTGAAGGACGGAAAGATCGTCTCCATCATTCCCGCCTCGAAGAAGGCTGCGGCCGCCGACCACGTCATCGACGCCAACGGCAAGGTGCTGCTGCCGGGCCTGTTCGACATGCACGGCCATGTCGGCCGCTGGGACGGTGGGCTCAACCTCGCCGCCGGCGTCACCACCGTGCGCGACATGGGCAACGACAACGCCACGCTCCAGCAGATGATGGGCGAGATCAAGGACGGCACGCTGATGTCGCCGGATGTCGTGCCGGCCGGTTTCATCGAAGGCGAGAGCAAGTTCTCCGCGCGCAACGGCTTCGTGGTCAAGAACCTGGACGACGCGAAGAAGGCGGTGGACTGGTATGCGGCGCACCATTATCCGCAGATCAAGATCTACAACTCGTTCCCCAAGGACATCCTCAAGGACACCGTCGCCTACGCGCATTCCAAGGGCATGCGGGTGAGCGGCCACGTGCCGGCGTTCCTGCGCGCGCAGGACGTGGTGGACGACGGCTTCGACGAGATCCAGCACATCAATCAGCTGATGCTGAACTTCTTCGTCGACGACAAGACCGACACGCGCACGCTGGCGCGCTTCTACCTGCCCGCCGACAAGACCGACGGCCTGGACCTGGACAGCAAGCCGGTGCAGGACTTCATCCAGACGCTGGCAGCTAAGCAGGTGGTGATCGACCCGACACTGGCGACGTTCGAGTTCCTGCACCAGCGCGAGGGCGAGATGTCGCCGATCGTGGCCGATGTCGCCGACCACCTGCCGCCGGACGTGCAGCGCGGTCGCCGCGCGGCGGAGATGAACATCCCCGACGACGCCACGGCGGCGAAGTACAACCGCTCGTACGCGAAGATGGTCGAGTTCGTCGGTCGCGCCTACAAGGCCGGCGTGCCGATGGTGGCGGGCACCGACGAGATGGTTGGCTTCACCCTGCAGCGCGAGCTGGAGCTGTATGTCCAGGCCGGCCTGACGCCGGCGCAGGCACTGCAGGTCGCGACCTGGAACGGCGCCAAGTACAGCCGCACGCTGGCCGAGCGGGGCTCGATCACGCCGGGCAAGCGTTCGGACCTGGTGCTGATCGACGGCGATCCGACGAAGAACATCGCCGATATCCGCAAGGTGGCGCTGGTGCTGAAGGGCGACACGGCTTACTACCCGGCGGAGATCCATGAGGCGCTGGGGATCAAGCCGTTCGCGCCGGCGGTGAAGGTGGGCCGCTAGGCCTGCGGCGACCGGCCAAGGAGGGCCGGGCAGGGCGATCCGGAGCCAGGCGCATCGCCATGGACGGCGGTGGTGCCTGTCGAGCACGCCAGCCGTGTAGCCCGGGTAAGCGCAGCGCACGCGGGAACGCGACCTCCGGGAATGCGACCGCACCCCGGGTGCGCTGCGCTTACCCGGGCTACGATGCTGGCGTGCTCCCCTCAACCGCCCTTCGGGCACCTTCTTCCGCATGGGGAGAAGGCAAGGAACGGACAGCGCCAAATACGGCCCGGTACGGGCCTTTAACACTCTGGTAACATTCGCCCGTCATGTCGAGCTGCCATGGCGCGGGACCGGGTCCGCGCCGAGGCCGTCAAGGGACGGTCTGACCCTTTGCATCGCCGCATCGCATGTCGGAGAGGGGCATCGATGCGTCGGCCTTCGAACCCTTGGCGCCGCCTATCGCCTGGCGCCACCCATCGAGACCGTTTCCATGCCTTCCATGCCGCAAGCTTCGCGCAAGCTTCCCCGCCACGCCCTGACCGTCGCCATCGCCCTGATGCTGCCGGGCCAGGCCGCCTTCGCGCAGGATGCGCAGCCCACGACGACCGGATCCTCCGCCACCACGCTGGACACCGTGCAGGTGACCGCGCAGCGCCGGGTCGAGAACCTGCAGGACGTGCCGGTTTCGGTCAGCACGATCAACGCGCAGGAGCTGGATGTCCTGGGCTCCGGCGGCACCGACGTGCGCTTCCTGTCCGGCC
The DNA here is from genome assembly GCF_038446665.1 of Lysobacter sp. FW306-1B-D06B. Taxonomy (NCBI): domain Bacteria; kingdom Pseudomonadati; phylum Pseudomonadota; class Gammaproteobacteria; order Lysobacterales; family Lysobacteraceae; genus Lysobacter; species Lysobacter sp. FW306-1B-D06B. The sequence continues at coordinate 2,664,890 of NZ_CP151802.1, forward strand.
GCGTGCCGAGCCTGAACATCGAATCCTCGTTCGGCCGCGCGTTCCCGCGCTTCTACATCCGCGGCTACGGCAACACGGACTTCCGCCTCAATACCTCGCAGCCGGTGTCGCTGGTGTACGACGACGTCGTGCAGGAAAACCCGATCCTGAAGGGCTTCCCGGTGTTCGACCTGGACCGCGTGGAAGTGCTGCGCGGCCCGCAGGGTTCGCTGTTCGGCCGTAACAGCCCGGCGGGCGTGGTGAAGTTCGAGTCGGCGCGTCCGGCGCAGGAGTTCAGCGGCTACGGCAAGCTCGGCGTCGGCACCGACAACATGGTGAACTTCGAAGGCGCCGTCGGCGGCGGCATCAGCGAGAACTGGTCGGCGCGCGCCTCGGCGTTGTTCCAGCGTCGCGACGACTGGGTCACCAACGATTTCGACGGCCCCAATGACGGCTTCGAAGGCTACGACGAGTCCGCGGCCCGCGTGCAGGCCCTGTACGACGGCGGCGACTGGGACCTGCTGCTCAACGTCCACGCGCGCCACCTCAACGGCACCGCGCGCCTGTTCCGCGCCAACATCATCAAGCCGGGCACCAACGACCTGGTCGACGGCTTCGACGAGGACAGCGTCACCCTCGACGGCCTCAACCATTCCGAGCTGGACAGCAAGGGTGCCAGCGCGCGCCTGAGCTGGAACCTCAGCGACACCTACACGCTGTATGCGATCACCGGCTACGAGTCGGTGGAAACCTACAGCCGCGGCGACATCGACGGCGGCTACGGCGCCGTGTTCCTGCCGCCGGGCCTGTCCGGTCCGGGCGTGATTCCGTTCGCCTCGGAAACGGCCGACGGCATTCCGAGCCACGCGCAGTACACGCAGGAATTCCGCATCGAGTCCAACACCGGCACTGCCTGGAACTGGCAGGGCGGCGTGTTCTATTTCAATGAAGACTACGACGTCGAAAGCTTCAGCTACGACTCCCTGGCCGGCGGTACGCCGGACGGCTACCAGCGCATTCGCCAGACCAACGATTCGTGGGCGGTGTTCGGTGCCGCGACGTGGCAGGCCACCGACGCGCTCGAACTGCGCGCCGGCGCCCGCTACACCTGGGACGAGAAGGAACTGACCGTCGAGGAATACTGGAACACCGGCTTCGTGCCGTGCGTCCTGCTGGGCAAGTGCACGCTGGAGCAGCTGGCGGCGCAGGAGCCCGACGGCGATCTGTCGGCCTCGCCGAAGGACAAGAAGTTCAGCTGGGACCTCGCGGCGACGTACGAGATCAACGACGACGTGAACCTCTACGCGCGCGTCGCCACCGGCTATCGCGGCAGCAGCATCCAGTCCGCCGGCGCGTTCAACGCCAAGTCCGTCGCCACGCCGGAAACTTCGACCTCCTACGAGTTCGGCGTGAAGGCCGACCTGTGGGGCAACCGCGCGCGCATCAACGCGAACGTCTTCTACTACGAGGTCGACGACCAGCAGCTCACCGCCGTCGGCGGCGCGCAGGGCAACGCGAACATCCTGCTCAATGCCGCCGAAACCCGTGGCCAGGGCTTCGAAATGGATTTCCAGGCCTACGTGACCGACAACGTGCTGGTGACGCTGGGCAGCAGCTACAACGACACGGAAATCAAGGATCCGAACCTGATCGTGGCCACCTGCGCGAACAGCATCAATCCGGCGCGTCCGAACTGCACCGTGACCGATCCGACCACGTTCAACCCCGTCACCGGCTCGTTCAGCGCCAACATCAACGGCAATGCCCTGCCGCAGGCGCCGAAGTGGACGCATAACCTGACCGCGCGTTGGGGCATCCCGATGAACGACGGCAACGAGTTCTACGTCTTCACCGACTGGGTGTACCGCAGCGACGTGAACTTCTTCCTGTACGACTCGGTGGAATTCACCGGCAAGTCGCTGACCGAAGGCGGCCTGCGCGTGGGCTACAGCTGGGACTACGGCAAGTACGACCTGGCGCTGTTCGGCCGCAACATCACCGACGAAGTGCAGGTGGTGGGCGCGATCGACTTCAACAACCTCACCGGCATGATCAACGAGCCGCGCACGCTGGGCATGGAGTTCCGCGCTTCGTTCTGATGGTTGCCTGTTCCAACGCATGAGCGACGACGCCGGGCTTGCCCCGGCGTTGTTGTTTGTGCAGTGGGCATCGTGGTCGCGGTTTCGATGCCGTCGTGGCAGCAAATCCGCAGCCGTCATCGAGGCGAATCCACACCGTCATCCCGTCGAAGGCCGGGACCCAGGCCCGTATCGCAGGTTCTTGAGGCAATGCCGCCCTTCGGAAGGTGAATTGCCTGGGTCCCGGCCTTCGCCGGGATGACGGCTCCGGCGCGCGCGGGTCGTTCACCGGTCCGCGCTATCCTTCCTTGAACCCGTCACCGGAGCACCGCCATGACCACCGCCTACGACTTCACCGCCACCGACATCGACGGCGCACCGCGTCCCTTGGACGAGTTCAAAGGCAAGGCGCTGCTGATCGTCAACGTCGCCTCCAAGTGCGGCTTCACGCCGCAATACACGGGCCTGGAAAAGCTGCAGCGCGACTACGCCGATCGCGGCTTCGACGTGCTGGGTTTCCCCTGCGACCAGTTCGGCCACCAGGAGCCGGGCGACGAAGCGGAGATCAAGAATTTCTGCTCGCTCACCTACGACGTGACCTTCCCGATGTTCGCCAAGATCGACGTCAACGGCGACGCCGCGCATCCGCTGTGGAAGTGGTTGAAGGACGAGAAGGGCGGGTTCCTCGGCATCGACGGCATCAAGTGGAATTTCACCAAGTTCCTGGTCGGCCGAGACGGCCGCGTGCTCAAGCGCTATGCGCCCACCGACAAGCCGGAATCGATCGCGAAGGATATCGAGGCCGCGCTGAGCTGAGCCGACCGCCGAGCCCGCCATGACGCACGACACTTCCTCCGAGTCGTCGCTGCAGGTCGAGGTCGCGCCGCATGCGCTGGGCTTGCGCGTGGACGTCCATGGTGCGGAAACCCTGGGCAATGCCATCGCATATTGGCATGTGATCCTTCGCGCGGCGCATGAGACGGGAGCCAGTGCGGTGCTGCTTGTCGACGAGTTGCATGGAGGGCCGCTGTCGGAAGCGCAATGGCTTGAGCTGGTCGTGCGCACAGATCCGGAGCAGATGCGCCGCCTGAAGATCGCACACGTGAAGCCTCGCGGCTTGCAGGAAGTGGAGTATTGCGAACTCTACGCGCGCGCCCACGGGATCGATGCGCGCGTGTTCGTTGACGTGGTCGCCGCTCAGAGGTGGTTGCGCGAAGGCAGCGACTGATCCCGACGCACGATCGTCACGTCGCGCTGGGATTTCACGTGGGCTGACGACCGGCGATCGTCGTGTCGCTGGCCGGTCACCGGAAAGGCCGGCGTTGGCACCGTCGGAGGTATCCGATGGGCAGGGACGTGAATTCGGGGCGGGGATGGTCGCGAGGCTGCGTACAGCGCATGGCGGCGGGAGAGCGCTCATGCCACCGCATCATGAACTGGATGGCTGGACTGACCCTGGCCTGCCAGCTCGGCCTATCCTCGGCCGCGCCTGCGCCTGGTGAGCCTGCATCCGCATCCGCACCTGCACTCGTGTCACCCCCGAGCAACCCGTACTTCATCACCACGCCGCAGTTGCAGAACGCGCTCACACCCCTGCGCCATCTGCCGCCCGATGGCGAGGTCGTGCTGCACGCGTCGGTGGTCACGGTGCCCGACCCGGTCGAAACGACGATGGGCAAATCGTTCGACATGGCCGTGGCGGCGGTGCTGAGTGCCTACCAGGCAAAGGGTTACGAGTTGGACGGTTTCGCCTTCTCGTGGGAACCGAGGAAGCCCGATGCTCTGCCCACTGCAGGCGTGCAGGGGACCGCCAGCTACGATGGCAAGCATCGTGGCATGCCCAGCCTGCTTCTGTTCCGAAAGGATGGGTGGCGGGAACACGGAAAACCGGGTGCCGAGGCAGCGCGTGGTCGCGAACTGGCCCTGGGCGCCGCCGACGTCGCGTACGACCTGGTCTATCTGGTCGGCGACTCGCCAAGCTACGGGGTCCAGCCGCGTGCGTTCGCGGTGGCTGCCCAGTGCGCGCTGCTGTTCAACGACGTCAGGGCGACGGTGAGTGCGTTGTCGCCCGCGGAGCCCTGCAACCGGCGACCATCGCCAGGCAGCAAGACCTTGAACGTGATCGGGCCTTCCTTTTCCGGTTCGATGCAGTCGCTGGCGGTCGCCATAGGCCGGCTCGGCTGTGGGGGCGAAACGTGCGACGGCTCGGGGCGGCCGGGCGATCTCAAAGTGAACCTGATCAGTCCCACGGCGTCGGTGTCGACCAATCAGTGGATCGCTCAACATGGCTTTGTCCACGGCATCAAGGTGGAGTACGGCTCACTGGCCTGGACGCTCGACAGGCAGATGCAGTCGCTCACCCGATACCTGTGCGACAACGACCTGCTGCACGAGCGCAGGATCGTGTTTCTGGCAGAGGAATCCACCTTCGGACGAGGGGCCCGGGACCTTGCGAACCGACTGGACGACGACCCTCCGCGTTGCCCGGGCAAGGGAAGCCTTAGGTTCCAGGTCAAACCGTTCTCGCCGAACATCTCGTCCATACGTGCCGAGCACTCGCGTCTGCGCAAGGCGGAACTGGCGGCGCGCCAGCAGGCGACGGGTAGTTCGGGGCGGTTGCTGGAACTGGACATGGCCAGCACGGAGGCGGGCGTCGACCGTCCGCCTCCGTACCAGCCGGCGCTGAGCTCCCGCTCTGACGAACTCATGCTGCACCGCATGTTCGATTCGATGCGGGTATGGGGAAAGCCGGATGTGGTGGTGATCGTCGCCACCGATGTGCGCGACCGCCTCTTCCTGCTCAGTGAAGTGCGCAAGGCGTTGCCGGCGGCATTGCCGGTGATGCTGGAGATGGACTATCTCATGGTGCATCCCGACTACCGCGCGACCAGTCGTGGCGCCGTCATCGTGCCCGCGTTGGACCCCATCGTCTGCTTGCGGGACGGCGAAGTGGACGCTTGCGCACGACGGCGCGGAAGTGACCGTTCCAACCTGAAGCAACGGGGCGAGGCGCGTGACAAGGCGATGCGCATCCCGTTCTCGACCGACCACGCCGCCAACATGTTCCGTGCCGTTCACCTCATGGTCGGTTATCGCGAACGGGCCGCGGGTTATCGCGACGGCGGTCTTTCCGAATACGTCATGGGTGCGATGTGCCCCGGCGGCCCCTGCGATCCCAAGCTGTACGTGGCGACCCTGGCCGGATTCGCGAGCCTGGACGAGGAGCGCCGAAGCACCATGGTCGCCGCCGATTCGCGCATGGCGTTGCAGCGGCCCTGGTACCTGGCGATGGCGCTATTGGCGATCTTCCTTTTCGCGGCCGGTGTCTGGATGGTGCGCGGCACGCCGGGCGGGAGCGTAATGTCGAACTTCGCCGGACACCTCGTCACCGACTCGCGATGGCTCACCCGCTGGTTCCTGGCCCGCGATACGACGTCTTCGGACCGTTCGCGGCCGGCGCCCGTGGAGGACCCGGAGGCCGTGGAGTCTCTCGCGACGCTTGGACGCGCGCTGCTTTGGGGGCTGACCGTCATCGCCGGTGTGGTGGCGTTGGTCGCGGTGGTGCGTTTGGGTCAGATCGGTCGGTGGGGCGGTCTGGACGCATCCTTCGACCTGGCCCATGGCCGCGATCTGTGGGCCGTGTACTGCCTGTGGGGTCTTTATGCCTGTTTCGCGATCGTGGGCGTGGTGCGCCTGAGCATCGCGGGACGACGCTACGAGGTGTATGGCCGGTCCCTCGACTGGCCCGATGCCGTGCAGAGCAGGCGGCCCTGGCTGATTCCGGTGGGCATCCTGCTGATCGTGGTCTTCACGTTCTACTTCACCGACACCCGGCCGGTGAGCGTGGATGCGCGCAATCCCTGGTTGTTCGCGATGCTTGCCCTGTTGTGCAGCGTGGCTTTCCTGGTGACGCTGGCTTCGCACCTGCGCCAACTCGGCCGCGTCACGCTGTGGCTGTCCAGAAGCATTCCGTCCGTCCAGGCGCGCAAGGGCATGAAGGACTGGCCCTCGCCGCAGGCCTTGCAGGAGACCATCCAGACGCCGTTCAACCTGGAGTTGCGGCGAAAGGACGTTGCGGCCCTGAAGTCGCGACCGCTGCGGGCGTGGATCCTCGAAGGGAGGCTCATCATCGACGGAAACGGCGTGTATCCACCCCATGCTTCCACGTTCGATGCGTGGCAACGTCAGCTGGTCGCCGAGCTCAAGCTGCTTGTGGTCGCCATCCGGTTCTCGGCCTGGTGCGCATTGGCCGCGCCGCTGGCGGTTCTGCTGGCGATGACGGCGTACCCGCCGATATACGAGCGCTGGCTCAGGACGATGTCGATCGGCCTGCTCCTGGCGAGCTTTGCCATCATCGTCGTTGCGGTGCTGCGCCTGGAGAAGGACCCGATGCTCGGCGCGATGTTCACCCGGCATGGCGATGACCTCAGCTTCGGCGGCGCGTTGCGGGCCCTATGGCCGAAGTTCCTGGCGATGGGCGCGGTGCTGCTCCCGCTGGTGCTGCCGGACGTATGGACCGCGCTCCACACCCTGGTGCGATCGATCAACTCGCTTGGTTGAAGACCCTCGTAGTCCTCACTTCTCCACGAACGCCCGCTCGAACACGTAATGCCCCGGCGTGCCGATGCGCGGTGCGGCGGTGAATCCGCGGCCGTCGAGGATCGTGCGGAAGTCGGCGAGCATCTGCGGGCTGCCGCAGATCATCGCGCGGTCGTGCTCGGGATCCAGCGATGGAAGGCCCAGGTGTTCCATCATCCGGCCGCTGTCGAACAGCTCGGTGAGGCGGCCGCGCTGGTCGCGACCGTCGAACTCGAACGCCTCGCGCGTCACCGCCGGGTAGTACTTGAGCTTGGCGGCGATCTGCTCGCCGAGGAACTCGTGGTGCGGCAACTCGTTGAGGAAGTAATCCCGGTAAGCCAGGTCCTGCGCATTGCGCACGCCGTGCGTGAGGATGACGTTGTCGAAACGCTCGTACGTTTCCGGATCCTTGATCACCGCCAGCCACGGCGCCAGTCCCGTGCCGGTGCCCAGCAGGTACAGGTTGCGGCCCGGATGCAGGTCGTGGATCAACAGCGTGCCCGTGGGCTTGCGGCCGATCAGGATCTGATCGCCGGGCTGGATCGACTTCAGGCGCGAGGTCAGCGGGCCGTTCGGCACCTTGATGCTGAAGAACTCCAGCTGCTCTTCCCAGTTCGCGCTGGCGATGGAGTACGCACGCAGCAAAGGCTTGTGCGAACCGTCGGGCTGTTCGACCTGCAGGCCGATCATGACGAACTGGCCGTTCTCGAAACGGAAGCCGTCATCGCGGGTGGTGGTGAAGCTGAAGTAGTCGTCCGTCCAGTGACGGACATCCAGCACCGTCTCGGTGCCAAACGCGGAGGACATCGGGGGAGTGGGGCAGCGGCGGAATCGGGCGCCATTGTAGCCCAGGGGGCTTCACCCAATATTGATTCTCATCTGGGCGACCGGGCGCGGACTATGCTCCGGCCCATGCGAACCGTATGGACCGTGGGCCATTCCACGCGTGAATGGCGCGATTTCGTCGATCTGCTGCTGCCGGCCGGAATCCAGGCCGTGGCCGACGTGCGGCGCTATCCGGCCTCGCGTTGGCACCCGCAGTTCGACGCCGCGTACCTCGCGGCCGCGTTACTGGAGGCGGGCATCGAGTACGTGCCGATGGTGGAACTCGGCGGCCGGCGTACGGCGCGCACGAATTCGCACAACACTGCATGGCGCAATGCGTCCTTCCGCGGCTACGCGGACTACATGGAAACGGACGAGTTCCAGCACGCGCGCGATCGCCTGGAGCGTCTGGCTGCGCAACGACGCACGGCGGTGATGTGCGCCGAGGCGCACTGGACGCAGTGCCACCGCGCGCTCATCAGCGACAACCTGAAATCTCGCGACTGGGAGGTGATCCACCTCATCGCGCCCGATCGCAGCGAGGTGCATCCATACACGAAGACGGCGCGCATCCGCGACGGTCGGCTCGATTACGGCGCCGATGAGGTAACGGCGCAGGGCGACCTGTTTTGAGCGGAGGCGACAGGTTCGGGCGGTGCGGCGAGGTGTGCCCCGGGTGCGCTTCGCTTACCCGGGCTACCTACTGATGGCTACTTCGCCTCGGCGATGCGCGAGGAGTGCGAGGCGATCATCTTCCACGCGCCATCGCGCTGCACCCACACGCGCGTGAAGCGAAAGCGGCCGCTCCACGGCTGGCCGTTGCTGATGCCCGACTGCACGCTCGTGCCGGTGACCACGACCGTATCGCCGTAGCGGCGGACACGCAGGTCCTCGTTGCCGATGCCCTGGTTGCGGCGTGTGGCGGTGCGCAGTTCGTCGAGATAGTCGGCCTTGTGCTGCACGCGGCCGTCGGAGTGCGTGAGCATCCAGTCATCGGCGAGGATGCGTTCGAGCCCTTCGACATCGGGCTTCATGCGCATCTCGTTCCAGGTGGCGTCCATGGCGAGCAGGTCGGCATCGCGTTCGAACGCGAAGGCCGTCGGTGAGGCGAGCAGCGCGAGCGTGAGGAGGATCGTCCGGATCATGGCGTGGCCCTGCGTGTGGATCGGCCGCCGAAACATCGTGCGGCATCTGAAGCCGTCATCCCCGCGAAGGCGGGGATCCGGGAATGACAGCACTTGGGTACGGGAAAGGCGACACGGCTGATCGAACCCCTCTCCGACGCAGGAGAGGGGCTGGAATTCAGCAGGGAACCATCACTTCGGCGGATCCAGTCGCAGCAGCTTGCCGTCGGTCTCGTCGGTGAGCACGTAGACCTTGCCGTCGGCGCTTACGCGTACGTCGCGGATGCGCGCGCCGACGTCCTTAAGCAGACGCTCCTCGCCGGTGATCGTGTCGCCGTTGAGCGACAGGCGGATCAGGCTGCCGTCCGCCAATGCGCCCAGGAACAGGCTGTCGTTCCACTTCGAACCCGGCTGCCCGGTGAGGAAGGCCATGCCCGACAGGCCCGGCGACACTTCCCACACGTGATACGGCTGCTCCATGCCCGGCGCCGAGGTGCCGATGGCTTCGGGAATCTTCAGGCCGGAGTAGTTGATGCCGTGGGTGATGATCGGCCAGCCGTAGTTCTTGCCCGGCTCGGGGATGTTGATCTCGTCGCCGCCCTTCGGGCCGTGTTCGGCTTCCCACACCTTGCCGGTGCGCGGATCCAGCGCCAGCGACTGCATGTTGCGGTGGCCGTAGCTCCAGATTTCCGGACGCGCGTCCTTGCGGCCCACGAAGGGGTTGTCGGCCGGAACGCTGCCGTCCAGGTTCAGGCGCACGAGCTTGCCCTGCAGCATGTCCAGCTTCTGCGAGGTCGGGCGGTCGTTGCGCTCGCCCTGGCTGATGAAGACATGGCCCTTGCCGTCGAAGACGATGCGCGAGCCGAAGTGGTTCGGCCCGACCAGCTTGGGCTCCTGGCGATAGAACACCTTTACGTCGGTGAGCGCGCCGTCGCCGAGCGTGGCGGTGGCGACCGCCGTGCCGGCGCTGCCGTCCGGGCCGGGTTCGGAATAGCTCAGGAAGAGGCGCTTGCTGGTGGCGAAGTCGGGCGCGAGCACCACGTCGAGCAGGCCGCCCTGGCCTTCGGCCCAGACGGTCGGCACGCCGGTGATGGGCGCGGACACCGCGCCGTCGGCGGAGACGTGGCGCAGGCGGCCCGGGCGCTCGGTGACGAGGAAGCCGCCGTCGGGCAGCAGGGCGACGCTCCACGGGTGCTCCAGCCCGCCGGCGAGGGTGGTGACCGTCACCTGGCCGTTCTGGCTGGCGACGGTTTGCGTCGGCAGCGCCTTGGGAGCGGCGGTGGCGGCCTTGGCCGGGGCGGCGTCGCCTTCGCCCTGGCGCGCCTGGCAGGCGACGAGCGTCATCGAAAGGGCGAGGGCGAGCGTGGTGCAGTGCAGGGCATGGCGCATGGGGGCAGGGCTCCTGTCCGGATGTGCAGTCGAAGGATGGGGCGAGGGGCGCAGCGACAAAGTCGCGGCCGGGGGCTCAACGATAACCGGCCGCCTGAAGTTCGAACAATTCCGCATAGCGGCCGCCCTGCGCCAGCAGCTCCGCATGGGTGCCGCTGGCCTCCAGCCGGCCTTCGGCGAGCACGAGGATGCGGTCGGCCATGCGCACGCTGCTGAAGCGGTGGGAGATCAGCACCGCGGTCTTGCCGCGCGAGAGGTCCTTGAAGCGCTGGAACACCTCGAACTCGGCGCGCGCATCCAGCGCCGCCGTCGGCTCGTCGAGGATCATCACCTGCGCATCGCGCATGTAGGCGCGCGCAATGGCGATCTTCTGCCATTGCCCGCCGGACAGGTCCACGCCGGTCTTGAAGCGCCGGCCGACCAACTGGTCGTAACGCAGCGGCAAGCTTTCGATCATCTCGTCGGCCGCCGCGCGGCGCGCGGCCTCGCGGATGCGCGCGGCGTCGTCCATCGCTTCGATGCGGCCCACGCCGATGTTCTCGCCGGCGGTGAGGTGGTAGCGCACGAAGTCCTGGAAAATCACGCCGACGTTGCCGCGCAGGTCGTCCAGGTCGTACTCGCGCAGGTCGCGGCCGTCGAGCAGGATGCGGCCTTCGTCCGGGTCGTACAGACGTGCGAGCAGTTTCACCAGGGTGGTCTTGCCGGCGCCGTTCTCGCCGACCAACGCCAGCACTTCACCGGCGCGCAGTTGGAAATCGAGCCCGCGCAGCGCCCACTTCTCGGCGTCGGGATAACGGAAGCCGACGTTTTCGAAAACGAACCCGCGCGCGATCGGGCGCGGCACCGGCAACGCATCGGGCGGGGAGACGATCTCCGGCTCGATCTCGAAGAACGAGAACAGGTCGTCCAGGTACAACGCCTGTCCGGCGACCTGCGAGAAGCCCACCAGCAAGCCTTCGAGCAACTGGCGCAGGCGCAGGAAACTGCCGGCGAGGAAGGTGAGGTCGCCGATGCTGAAGTCGCCCTTCACCGTGCGCCAGGCGATGTAGGCATAGGCGATGTAGTACGCCAGCGTGCCCAGCGCTGCCAGCAGCGTGCCCCAGAAGGCGCGGCGGCGGGCGAGGGCGCGGTTGGCGCGGAAGAACTTCTCGGCCAGTTCGCGATAGCGGGCGATGAGGAAGCGGTGGAGGTTGAAGATCTTCACCTCCTTCGCCGTTTCCACGCTGGCGCCCATCTGGCGCACGTACTCGAGCTGACGGCGCTCCGGCGTCCAGGCGAAGTTGAGCGAGTAGCCCAGCGCGTTGAAATGCGCTTCGCCGACGAACGCCGGCACCAGCGCGATCGCCAGCAGCACGATCAGCCACGGCGCGAAGACGAGCAGGCCGGCGGCGAAACTGACGACGGTGATCGCATCCTGCACCTGGCCGAACAACTGGCTCATCAGGTTCATGCGGCCCATCGTCTGGCGACGTGCGCGATCGAGCTTGTCCTGCAGGTCGGGGTCCTCGAAGTCCTCCAGGTCGAGCATCGCCGCGTGTTCCATCAGACGCACGCTGGTGGCGTTGGTGAACAGCTCCGACAGCAGCGCATCGCCGTAGCTGACGATGCGGCCCAACAGGTCCGAACCGATGGCCAGGGCGAACTCCAATGCCAGCAGCGCGAACAGCGTGTCCAGCTGCCCGCCGTGCCAGGCCTGCGCGATGGAGTCGAAGCCCTTGCCGGCCGCGACCAGCCGCACCGCTTCGTCGATGATGAGTTTGCCGACGTAGAGCGTGGCGACCGGAAGGAACGCGCGCACGACGCGCAGGGAGATCGTCGCCAGCGTGAGTCCCGGGCTGGTGGCCCAGATCTGCCGCAGAAACGGCGGCAGATTGCGCAGCGCGTCGAAGCGTTCGCGCAGGCTGGGGTGGGAGGCGGGACGGGCCGCGTGGGGATCGCTCATGTGGCGATTGTGCCCTGAGTGCGTGCGCAGCCGGTGTCATCGGGGGCGATGACGTCCCGGTTGTCATCTCCGCCTAAGGTGAGGATCCATCTTTCAGGCGTTGCATGCCTGGCGAAGGGTGATGAAGCGAAGAGTTGGATCCCCGCCTTCGCGGGGATGACGGCAAGAAGGGGGATGACAGCGGGAAGGGCATGACAGCAGGAAGTGCGCCTAATGCTCCCGCGGCTGCCGCATGGGCCGTCGGCGATTCTCGTCGCGATCGCGGTCTTCGATGTCGTCGCGCTGGTCGTACGAGGAACTGGAAAAACCGCTGCCTTGCTGATCGAAACCGCTGCGCACGGCCTGGCCGGGCGGGCCGAACGAATGCGCGCCGCGATCGACGTGCAGGCGGTTGTGCACGTCGCGCACGCCCTGCACGGCGACGGCGAGGTCTTCGGCCAGATGCTTCATGCGACGCTCGGGCACTTCGCCGGTCAGGGTGACGACGCCGGACTCGACGGCGATGAGAATCTCGCGCGCGTCGATGTCGTCGTCGCGGGTGAGGCGTTCGATCAGGTCGTCGGCGATGCGCTCGTCAGAGCGCGTGAAGTTGCGCGGGCCGCGCCCGCGATGCCCGCCGATGCGGGGCGCGTGTTCGGGTCTGGCGACGGTGTCGCGGGGCGGCTGCCGGAAATCGCCGAAGCCGCCCTGGCCCGGATAGCCGAACCCGTCGTCTTCGCGCGTGGGGCCCCAGACGCGGTTGGTGACCGAGGGCAGGCCGCGGTAGAGCTCGTCGCGGTGGCGTTGTTCGCGGTCGCGGTCGTCGTCGCGGTGTCTGGCCATGGCGGGCTCCGGGAGTCGTGTGGGGACCACGATGCTGGGGAAGTCGCGGTTAGCGGGGTGGCAACGGGTTGTGATCGCTTTGTTCCGATGTGTTTTCCTACTCCGTCATCCCGGCGAAGGCCGGGATCCAGGCCAATCGCGCATTCGCCCGTGATCGCACTTCACCGCGTCATTCCAGCGGAAGCTGGAATCCATTTGGCTTCTGTCTGAGGCGGCGGCGTCGGTTCCATAGAGCAAGATGGATTCCAGCTTTCGCTGGAATGACGGGATGTGTCCGCGACAGCGTGACAGCCTGGGTCCCGGCCTTCGCCGGGATGACGGCAACGGGAAGAGCTGCAATCAACCTGTGGCTCAGGTTGTCTTGGTGGAGGGCTTTCCGGGCTTCTTCACCGTCTTCACTGCCTTCTTCACTCGCTTCTTCACCGCCTTCCCCGGCCCCAACTCAATCCAAGTCGGCGCATGGTCGCTGGGCTTGGGCTGTCCCCGGACCCATCGATCCACGCCGGCCGCACGCAAGCGCGGGGCCAGTTCCGCGTTGAGCAGCAGGTGATCGATGCGCAGCCCGGCGTTGCGTTCCCAGTGCTGGCGGAAGTAGTCCCAGAACGTGTACACGCGCTCCTCGCCGAAGACGTGCCGCAGGCAATCCAGCCACCCCATCGCGAGCAGCCGTTCGTAACGCTCGCGACTTTCCGGCTGGAGCAGCGCGTCCTTGCGCCAGGACTTGGGGTCGTAGATGTCCTCGTCGGTGGGCACGACGTTGTAGTCGCCGGCGATGACCACCGGCTGGCCGCTGTCGTACCACTGCTGCGCGCGCACCAACAGGCGGTCCATCCACGCCAGCTTGTAGTCGAACTTCGGCCCGGGCTGCGGATTGCCGTTGGGCAGGTACAGGCAGACCACGACGATGCCCTCCACGGCCGCCTCGATGTAGCGGCTCTGGCTGTCCTCGGGATCGCCCGGCAGGCCGCGGCCGATCTCCACCGGTTCCGCGTCGCGGGCGAGGATCGCCACGCCGTTCCACGATTTCTGGCCGTGCCAGATCGCGCCGTAGCCGGCGTCGGCGATGGCCTGGGCGGGGAAGGCGTCCTGCGGGGCTTTCAGTTCCTGCAGGCAGGCCACATCCGGCTGTTCCTTGCGCAGCCACGCGAGCAGCGCGTCCAGCCGGGTGTTCACGCCGTTGATGTTGAACGTGGCGATCTTCACGCCGCTTCGGGCTCCGTCCGCACGAAGGCGCCACGCTATCCCGGCACTCGTGAAGGCCCGGTTCCCGACGTCCGACAGGTCCCGTATCCGCGCGCCGACGGCTAGACTCGGCTTCCGCTTTCCAGGGGAACGACACGATGCTCCGTCACGCACTGCTCGCCGCGGCCGTCGCCGCCGGTCTGTCCGCGCCGCTCGCATGGGCGCAGGCGCCCACCCGCACGCCGTCCACGCAGGCCCAACCCGCCAGTTCGGCCGCGCAGGCGCTGCACGCGTTGTTTGCCGAGGAATGGGAACGCGGCATGCGCGAGAACCCGGAGGAGGCGAGCTGGCGCGGCGACAAGCGCTACAACGATCGCTGGACCGACATGTCGATGGCCGCGATCCAGCAGCGCATGGACGGCGACCGCCAGGCGCTGCAGCGCTTGAAGGCGATCGACCGCAATGCATTGAGCGAAGCGGATCGACTGAACTACGACGTCTTCGCCTGGGATCTGGAGAAGGCCGTCGAGCGGCAGAAGTACCGCGAATACCTGCGCCCGATCAGCCAGCGCGGTGGCGTGCAGAACGCCGAGGGCATCGCCGAGGTGCTGCCGTTCGCCAGCGTCAAGGACTATCGCGACTGGCTGGCACGCATGCGCGCCCTGCCGGCGCTGCTCGAACAGAACCAGGCGCTGATGCGCGAAGGCATCGCCGCCGGCAACACGCCGCCGCGCGTGCTGATGGAGCGCGTGCCGGCGCAGATCCAGTCCCAGTTGGTCGACGATCCGACGAAGAGTCCGTTCTACAAGCCGTTTGCGAAATTCCCGGACGCGATCGGCGAGGCCGACCGCGTGGCGTTGCAGAGCGAGGCGAAGCAGGTCATCGCCGAGAGCGTCGTGCCGGCCTACCGTCAGTTCGACGCCTTCTTCAAGAACGACTACCTGCCCAAGACGCGCGAGTCGATCGCTGCGGTCGATCTGCCCGACGGCAAGGCGTACTACGACTTCGTGGCCCGCTATTTCACGACGACGAACCTGACGGCCGACCAGATCCACAACATCGGCCTGAAGGAAGTCGCGCGCATTCGTGGCGAGATGGAGAAGGTGAAGGCGGAGGTCGGCTTCAAGGGCACGCTGGCGCAGTTCTTCGACCACCTGCGCACCGATCCCAAGTTCTTCTACAAGACACCGCAGGAGCTGTTCACCGGGTACGAGGCGATCTCCAAGCGGATCGACCCGGAACTGGTGAAGGTCTTCAAGACCATCCCGCGCCTGCCGTACGGCGTGCGGCCGATCCCGGACAACATCGCCCCCGACACCACGACGGCCTACTACCAGCCAGGCGCCGTGGACGGCACCCGCGCCGGCTTCTACTACGTGAACCTCTACAAGCCGGAGGTGCGGCCGAAGTGGGAAATGATGGCGCTGTCGCTGCACGAAGCCGTGCCCGGGCACCACTTCCAGTTCGCGCGTGGCATGGAACTGCC
This sequence comes from Lysobacter sp. FW306-1B-D06B, assembly GCF_038446665.1. Classification (NCBI taxonomy): domain Bacteria; kingdom Pseudomonadati; phylum Pseudomonadota; class Gammaproteobacteria; order Lysobacterales; family Lysobacteraceae; genus Lysobacter; species Lysobacter sp. FW306-1B-D06B. Next base: position 2,680,295 of record NZ_CP151802.1, read on the forward strand.
GGATGTGCCGATGTTCCGTCGCGTGGGTTACTTCGTCGCCTACGGTGAGGGCTGGGGTCTGTATGCCGAGCGCCTGGGCTACGACATGGGCCTGTACGACGATCCCTACGACCGCATGGGCCAGCTCGCCTACGACATGTGGCGCGCGGTGCGCCTGGTGGTGGACACCGGCATGCACAGCAAGGGCTGGAGCCGGGACCAGGCCATCGCCTTCTTCATGGACAACGCGCCCAAGACCCGCCAGGACGTGGTCAACGAGATCGACCGCTACATCGGCTGGCCGGGCCAGGCGCTGGCCTACAAGATCGGCCAGCTCAAGATCTCCGAACTGCGTGAGAAGGCGACGAAGCAGCTGGGGCCGAAGTTCGACCTGCGGGCCTTCAACGATGCGGTGCTGGAGACCGGGTCCGTGCCGCTGGAGGCCCTGGAAGCGCACATCGGCGCCTGGATCGAGGCCCAGAAGGCGGCCTGAGGCGGGCCGCGGGGCTGGGCGCACGCACATTTGCGCCCAAGCCATTGAATCGGCCATAATTTCGGGCTCCCGCGGCTCCGGCCGCCGGGAGACCTTGCTCCACTGCGCCCACTTCCGGGCCCGGGGGGCTGATCCGGACGCGCGGTGAATGACGTTCCCGCCCGGCCATCATCCACAAGGAATCACACCATGCGTCATTACGAAGTCGTGTTCCTGGTCCATCCGGACCAGAGCGAGCAGGTGCCGGCCATGATCGAGCGCTACAAGGGCTTGATCGAAGGCGGCGAAGGCAAGATCCACCGTCTCGAGGACTGGGGCCGCCGTCAGCTGGCCTACCCGATCGAGAACCTGGTCAAGGCCCACTACGTCCTGCTCAACATCGAGTGCACCCAGAACGTGCTCAACGAGCTGGTCGACGGTTTCCGTTTCAACGACGCCGTCCTGCGCCACCTCGTGATCAAGCGCGACGGCCCGGACACCGAGCAGTCGCTGATCATGAAGTACAAGGACGAGAAGGGCGACAAGCCCGAGCGCGGCGAACGCCGTCGCCGTGACGAGGAAGGCGAGAGCGTCGGCACCGCCGATGACAACGCCGACGACAACGCCGAAGCCGCCTGAGGATCACCCAAATGTCCAAGTTCTTCCGTCGCCGCAAGTTCTGCAAGTTCACCGCCGAGGGTGTGAAGGAGATCGACTACAAGGATCTCAACACCCTGCGCCAGTACCTCACCGAGACCGGCAAGATCGTGCCGAGCCGCGTGACCGGTACCAAGTCGAAGTACCAGCGCCAGCTGTCGGCCGCCGTCAAGCGCGCCCGCTTCCTGGCTCTGATCCCGTACACCGACAACCACAACGCCTAAGGCGACGTCGTTTCCTCCCGCTGGGAGGAAACACCTTGTCCCCCTCTCCCGCTGCCGGGAGAGGGCAGGGGCGAGGGAAAGACGCCGCGGTCTTCGGACAGCGCAACCCGCTGCGGGCCTCGAGGCTCGCTAACGAATACGGAGCAACACCATGCAACTGATCCTCCTGCAGAACGTGCAGAACCTCGGCAAGCTCGGCGACAAGGTCAGCGTCAAGCCGGGCTTCGGCCGCAACTACCTGATCCCGTACGGCAAGGCCGCCCCGGCGACCCCGGCCAACCTGGCCGAGTTCGAGGCGCGCCGCGCCGAGTACGAAGCCAAGGCCAAGGCCTCCCTCGAGGGTGCCGAAGGCCGCAAGGCCGCGCTGGACGGCGTCGAGGTGACCATCTCGGCCAACGCCTCCACCGAAGGCAAGCTGTACGGCTCGATCAGCCCGCGCGATATCGCCGAGGCGCTGACCAAGCTGGGCCACAAGGTCGAGAAGTCGGAAGTCGTGCTGGGCGAAGGCCCGCTGCGTCGCACCGGCGAGCACGAAGTCGTTGTGCACCTGCACGCCGACATCGAAGCCACCGTCAAGGTCATCGTGGTCGGCGAAGTCGCCTGATCCGGTTACTGCATCAAGGCTTCATGGAAAGGGCGCCCCAGGGCGCCCTTTCTTTTTGAGGCGTTCGGAAAGGTCTGGAAGCGTTTTCGGATTCTTCCGATAGGGTAGTGGGCGCGTGCGTGACAGAGTCGCGCTACCCACCCTGACGCTGCCGCCATGGACCAGAGCCTTGACGTTTTCTCGTTCGACCCGTCACTGGATCTGACTCCCTCCGGCCTGCAGACCTGCACACCCGCCCGCCAGGTCGCGCCGTCCTTCCCCGACCTGATCGCCGCCAGCCTGCGCGAAGCCCGCGAGGCGGATGGCGACGCGCTCTTTCCGATCATCGCCCGCCTGATCGACCAGCACATCGCCGGCACCGGCCAGACGCGACGTGTCGGCCGCTGGCGCGACGAGGCCTTGGACGAGCTGCTCTCCGTCATCTCGCCCGGCCTGTGCGCCCGCATCGGGGCGCAGGCCAGCGCGAACTGAGTCCCTGCGCCCTTGCGTGGGGCGCAGCTTGCCTACCGTCCGTCGTCTCATCGTGTGCGACACGCCTGTGCGCTCATGCGGCGCATGAGTATCCACGCGATATCCACAGACTTATCTGCAACGCTCCGACGCGTTCCGCGTCTACGATGCCCGACCCGCGACAACGACATGTCCGCCATCACGGCGCAGGGAAGGGGTGATTGAGGGCATGAGCGCACGAACTGGTTTTCGCGGTGAGAAGCGGTTCGAGACGCGCAGCGAGCAGCGCGTCGACCAGTTGCGCGTGCCGCCCCAGTCGATCGAAGCGGAGCAGGCGGTGCTCGGCGGCCTCATGCTGGCGCCGGATTCCTGGGACCGGATCGCCGACCAGCTTCACGACAACGACTTCTACCGTCGCGACCACCAGCTCATCTACCGCGCGATCCGCGAACTGGCCGACAAGAACCGGCCATTCGACGCGGTCACGCTGGGCGAATGGTTCGAATCGCAGGGCCTGAGCGAACAGGTCGCCGGTGGCGCCTACCTGATCGAGCTGGCCAGCACCACGCCTTCGGCCGCCAACATCGTCGCCTACGCCGAGATCGTCCGCGACAAGGCGATCCTGCGGCAGCTGATCGACGTGGGCACGGGCATCGTCAACGACGGCTTCCAGCCCGACGGCCGCGACTCCAGCGAGATCCTGGAAGAGGCCGAGCGCCAGGTGCTGGCGATTGCCCAGGCCAGCTCGACCGGCAAGACCGATTTCACTCCGGTGACCAAGGCGCTGTCGGAGGCCTTCGACACCCTGCAGACGCGTTACACCAACGGCGGCGGCGTGACGGGCCTGTCGACCGGCTATACCGAGCTCGACATGATGACGGCCGGCCTGCAGAAGACCGACCTGATCATCCTCGCGGCGCGTCCGGCGATGGGCAAGACCACGCTCGCGCTGAACATGGCCGAGACCGCCGCCTTCCGCAGCAAGCTGCCGGTGGCGGTGTTCTCGATGGAAATGTCGGCCTCGCAGCTGGCGATGCGACTGATCTCCTCGGTCGGCCGCGTCAACGCGCAGCGCCTGCGTACGGGCCAGCTGGAAGACGAGGACTGGAGCCGCGTCACCGGCGCGATCCGCCAGTTGCGCGAGGTGAAGATCTTCATCGACGACGAGCCCGGCCTGTCGCCGGTGAAGCTGGCCGCCAAGGCGCGTCGCCTCAAGCGCGAGCACGGCGGCCTGGGCCTGATCGTCATCGACTACCTGCAGCTGATGTCCGTGCCTGGCAACAGCGAAAACCGTGCGACGGAAATCTCCGAGATCTCGCGCTCGCTCAAGGGCCTGGCCAAGGAACTGCAGGTGCCGGTGATCGCGCTCTCGCAGCTCAACCGCTCGCTGGAAACGCGTACCGACAAACGCCCCGTCATGGCCGACCTTCGCGAATCGGGCGCCATCGAGCAGGATGCGGACATGATCATGTTCATTTACCGCGACGACTACTACAACAAGGAGAACTCGCCGGACAAGGGACTGGCCGAGGTCATCATCGGCAAGCAGCGTTCGGGCCCGACGGGTTCGTGCAAGCTCAAGTTCTTCGGCGAGTACACGCGCTTCGACAACCTCTCGCACGATTCGGTCGGAAGTTTCGAGTAAGCGCGACGACGCACGGCTCACGGCGCAGCACCTACGCTGCGCCGCATGGAGCGCGAGCATGTGGAATCTCAGGCGATCGTCAGCGTCGGTTACGACCCGGACCGGCGGCTGCTGGAGGTCGAGTTCGAAGGCGGCGCCGTCTACCGTTACTTCGATGTGCCCCCCGAACTGCATGCCGGGATGATGATGGCATCGTCGCAAGGTCGGTTCTTCGCGCAGTACCTGCGCGACGAGGGATTCGACTACATCCGCATGGACAGCGACGAAGGCGCGGATTGACGTCGCCCTAACGAACGACGGTGCAGCGTTGGGGCATGGTCCCATCGGAGTCGTCATCATGCGTCGTTCCCGCACATTCGTTCCCGCCCTGATTCTGGGCGCGCTCGGCCTGGCGCTGACGTCTAACGCTGCCGCCTGGCAGACCAAGAGTTCCACCGCCGCCAAGAGCAGCACGAGCACCAAGCGACCGCGCTGCTACGACGTCGAAGTCGAGAAGCCCAAGGAGGTCAAGGACGAGCACAAGATCACCGGCACGGTGGTCGGTGGCCTCGCAGGCGGCCTGCTCGGCAACCAGGTGGGCGGGGGCAGCGGCAAGAAGATCGCCACGGCGGCCGGTGCCGTCGGCGGCGCGTTCGCCGGTCGCAAGATCCAGGACAACCAGCAGAAGAAGACCGAAACGGTGGTCGAGCGGCGCTGCGATCCATAGCGCCCGGCATCCTGCCAGTCCCGTCTCGCGCGTTTAGGCCGGAATCCCCGGACGTCCGCGTGATGCCGGCCGAGCGGGAACGGCGCCTTGCATTGCGCCCGTAGCGCATTCGTGGGCGCTGCTTCTGCTTAGAATGAAGCCCCGCATCCCCTCCGCATCGGGACCGAAGTGCAGCAAACGCCCGGCATGCCCCCGGCCGTCAGCGAGCGTCCGACTCGCATCACGGTCGACCTGGACCACCTTTCCCACAACCTGCGCACCATCCGTGCGCACGTCGGCGTGCCCGTCATGGGCATCGTCAAGGCCAACGCCTACGGCCACGGGCTCGTGCCGGTGGCGCTGCATCTGCAGGCGCAGGGGGTGGAGCAGTTGGGCGTGGCGTTCGTGGAGGAGGGCATCGCCCTGCGACGTGCGGGCGTGACCGCGCCGGTGCTGGTGCTGGGCGGCATCTTCGGCCCGCAGGTGGCGCAGTTCATCGCGCACGATCTGGAGATCACCGTTTCCTCGCTCGACAAGCTGCGTCAGGTCGAAGCCGCGGCCGAGGCGATGGAGCGCCGTGCGGTGATCCATCTCAAGATCGACACCGGGATGGAGCGCATCGGCGTGCACAGCTATTCGTCGCGGCCGTTCATCGAGGCGGCGGTGGGTTCGAAGTGGTGCGAGCTCAAGGGCATCTATTCGCACCTGGCATGCTCGGACGACCCGGCTTCGCCGATGACGTTGCAGCAGGTCGAGCGCTTCCACGACGCCTGCTCGCACATCGAACGCGCCGGCGCGCCGATGCCGCTGCGGCACCTGGCCAACTCCGGCGGTGTGCTGCATTTCCCGCAGACCTGGCTGGACATGGTGCGTCCCGGCATCGTGCTTTACGGCGTGCTGCCCGACCCGGCGTCGCAACGCACCATTGATGTGAAGCCGGCGATGACGCTCGGCTCGCAGGTCGTGTATTTCAAGGTGGTGAAGGCGGGCAACACCGTCAGCTACGGGGCGACCTGGCGCTGCGACCACGACACCCGCGTGGTCACCGTGCCGATCGGCTATGGCGACGGTTTCCCGCGTTCGTTGTCCTCGCGCGGTGAGGTGCTGATCCGCGGGCAGCGTTATCCCATCGTCGGGCGCGTGTGCATGGACCAGTTCATGGTCGACATCGGTCAAGACAGCGCCTGGAACGAGGACGAAGTCGTCCTCATCGGCCGGCAGGGCGACGAGGCCATCCGTGCCGAGGACGTCGCTGCGCTGGCCGGGACCATCCCCTACGAAATCCTCGTCGGCCTCAACGACCGCATTCCGCGCGAGTACCGGGGCGGGCCGGGCTGACCCCGTGGCAAGCCGGGGATGCAGCGCGATCGCCGCTGCATTCACGCCGGCCTTGGGCATACTGATCGCGGCGAGGTCGCCTTCCGATCCCGGGTGCCGTGATGTCCGCAAGCGAGTCGACAGCGCTGGCGCTGGTCTGGTTCCGCAATGACCTGCGGCTGGACGACAACCCCGCCTTGCAGGCCGCACTCGACAACGGCTACGTGCCGATCCCGGTCTACATCCATGCGCCGGACGAAGGCGGCGACTGGAAGCCCGGTGCGGCCTCCGACGCATGGCGGCATCGCTCGCTGGCCGCGCTGGACGGCGCGCTGCGCAAGCGCGGCTCGCACCTGCGCTACTTCTTCGGTCCGAGCCTGGCGACGCTGCAGTCGCTGATCGCGACCACGGGTGCCGAGGCGGTGTTCTGGAACCGTCGCTACGAACCGGCCTACGAGCGCCGCGATGCGAACATCAAGACCACGCTGCGCCAGCAGGGCCTGCGCGCGGAGAGCTTCAATGCCGCGTTGTTGTTCGAGCCGTGGATGGTGCGCAACAAGCAGGGGCAGCCGTTCAAGGTGTTCACGCCGTTCTGGAAGGCGCTACTGGCGCAGTGGCAGCTGGGCTTGTGCTCCGATGCGGCGGGCCGACTGCCCTCGAGCGAAGAGGGGCCGTCCGGCGTGCCATTGGATGCGCTCCACCTGGCCCCGGAACGCGACTGGGATCGCGCCTTCTGGAACGAATGGACGCCGGGCGAGGAGGGCGCGCGCGCCGCGCTGGAAACCTTCGTCGACGGCGCGCTGCGCGGTTACGGCGAGCAGCGTGATCGCCCGGACCGCGTCGGCACGTCGCGCCTGTCGCCGCACCTTCACTTCGGCGAGATCGCGCCCTGGCGGGTGGCGTCCGTGCTGGAGCGCGAGCGCAGCGCCGCCAATGGCGGCGATGTCGACGCCTACCTGCGCGAACTGGGCTGGCGCGAATTCGCCTACCACCTGCTGCACCACTTCCCGGAAACGCCGGATCACAACTTCGACGCGCGGTTCAACGACTTCCCGTGGGCCAACGCATCGGAGGCCCGCATGGCCGACTGGCAACGCGGGGCCACCGGCGTTCCGATCATCGATGCCGGCATGCGCGAACTGTGGGCCACCGGCTGGATGCACAACCGCGTGCGCATGATCGTGGCGAGCTTCCTGACCAAGCACCTTCGCTACCACTGGCGGCACGGCGCGCGTTGGTTCTGGGACACGCTGGTCGACGCGGATCTGGCCAACAACACGCTCGGCTGGCAATGGGTCGCCGGCACGGGAGCGGATGCCGCGCCGTACTTTCGTGTGTTCAATCCGGTGCTGCAGGCGTCGAAGTTCGATCCCGATGGCCGTTACATCGCGCGCTGGCTGCCCGAACTGGCCGGGCTGCCGGTGCCACTGCGCTTCGCACCGTGGCAGGACCCGGCGGCCCTTCGGCGCGTCGCCCCGGACTATCCGCCGCAACCACTGGTGGACATGGGCGCCGGTCGCGACGCGGCGTTGGCGGCCTATCGCAAGCTGCGCGCCGGATGATCGCGTTGACGCTGCTTGCAGGGGCGTGATTCACTCGAACGAGGACGCACAGGAGAACGGATGGCCATGGCGCAGACGCGAGCAAGGGCACGCCGGCGCGGTCGCCGGGAACCGATGTCGCGGGTGGATACCGCCTGGCTGCGCATGGAGCGGCCGACCAATCCGATGATGATCACCGGCGTGCTGATGTTCGCCGAGCCGATGTCGCTGGAGCGCCTCAAGCGCGTGGTGAAGGAGCGCTTCCTGTCGTACCGGCGCTTCCGCCAAAAGGCCGTGGTCACCCCGTCCGGCGCACAGTGGGAAACCGATCTGAACTTCAACCTGGACTGGCACGTCCAGCATGCCGCGTTGCCGGGCCGGGGCGACAAGCGCACGCTGGAACGGTTCGTCAGCCAGTTGGCGTCTTCGGCGCTCAACCACGATCGCCCGCTCTGGCAGTTTCATCTGGTCGAACGCTATGAGGGTGGTGGCTCGGCGCTGGTAGCGCGCATCCATCACAGCTATGCCGACGGCATCGCGCTGGTGCAGGTGCTGCTCTCGCTGACCGACACCGGCCCCGATGCCGACGACGGCACCGAGCTGCCGCGCACCTGGCTCAAGCAGCAGCATGCCGGGGTGGCGCGTCGCGTCGGTGCCGTGGACCGCTACGTGCAACTGGGAAGCAAGGTCGTCGAGAAGGGATTGGAGATGTACCGCGATCCGACCCTCGCCGCGGTGCTGGCGAAGGAAGGCGGCGAGATCGCACGCGAGCTGCTCAATGCGCTGGCGCTTTCGGACGATCCACCGTCGTTGCTGCGCGGTCGCCTGGGCGTGAGCAAGCGCGTGGCCTGGGCCGAGCCGCTGGACCTGGAGGAAGTGAAAGCCGTCGGCCGCGCGTGTGACTGCACCGTCAACGATGTGCTGATGGCCACCGCCGCCGGCGCGCTGCGCAGTTACATGATCGAGCGAGGTGACCACGTCGATGGCCTCACGCTGCGCGCCACGGTGCCGGTGAACCTGCGGCCGCTCGAACATGCACGCAAGCTGGGCAATCACTTCGGGCTGGTGTTCCTCGACCTGCCGGTGGGCGAGGGCAATCCGATCCGTCGACTGGAACGGGTCGCGCAGTGCATGGAAGACCTCAAACAATCGCGCCAGGCCATCGTTGCCTACGGGCTGCTCGCCGCGTTGGGCATGGCGCCGGCGTCGGTGCAGGGGCTCGCGCTGGAGCTTTTCAGCCGCAAGGCCACGGCGGTAGCGACCAACGTGCCTGGCCCGCAGCAGCCGCTTTATCTGGCCGGCTGCATGCTGCGCGAGATGATGTTCTGGGTGCCGCAGACCGGTTCGATCGGCGTGGGCATTTCGATCCTGAGCTACAACGGTCGCGTGCATTTTGGTCTGATCGCAGATGGTCGATTGATCCCCGATCCCGACGCAGTGATTCGCCGCTTCGGTGCGGAATTCGAGAAGCTGCTGTATCTGTCGCTGATGGGGAACTGGGACACGCGCCTGGATGCCGACGCCGCCGAAGCATTGATGCCTGCCGCAAACTGAATAAGCTGTGCGGTCGATCACTCCTAAAAGACGTGAACGTGGTTAGCTTGTGCCGCGTTCAGTTCCACCATTCGTCTTCCAAGGATCGACATATGAAGAATTTCCTCAAGGCCGCCTGCGTCGCCGTCGTCACCACTGCGCTGCTCGCGGGCTGTGCCACCGGCGGTGGCGGCTATTACGGTCAGCCGTATCCGCAGCAACAGCAGCCGCAGCCGCAGGGTCAGCAGCAGGGCATGAGCAAGACCAGCAAGGGCGCGATCATCGGCGCGCTCGCCGGTGTCGCCGCCGGCCTGCTCAGCGGCGATGACGCCACCGAGCGTCGTCAACGCGCGCTGGTCGGTGCAGGCGTCGGCGGCCTGGCCGGTGCGGCCATCGGCAACTACCAGGATCGCCAGGAAGCCGCGCTGCGCCAGCAGACCGCCGGCACCGGCGTCGACGTGGTCCGCCAGGGCAACAACATCACGCTCAACATGCCCAGCGGCATCACCTTCGACTTCGACAAGTCGAACCTGAAGCCGGAGTTCTATCCGGTGCTCGACAACGTCGCGCGCACGCTGCAGGAATACAACCAGACCGTCATCGAGGTCGCCGGCCACACCGACAGCATCGGCAGCGATGCCTACAACCAGAAGCTGTCGGAGCAGCGCGCCAACTCGGTCGCCAGCTACCTGCAGAGCCGCGGCCTGAATCGCGAGCGCTTCATCGTCGTCGGCGCCGGCAAGACCCGTCCGATCGCCAGCAACGACACCGAAGCCGGCCGCGCGCAGAACCGCCGCGTCGAGATCACGCTGGTGCCGATCCAGTCCTGATCCGAACCGCAATCGAACAAGGAACGGGCCGCGCGAGCGGCCCGTTTTCTTTGTGCGGGGGCGGAGCGGTCCGGCGATAAAGAAAAAGCCCGCTTTCGCGGGCTTCTTCATTCGAACGGTGGAGCGTTCGATCAGTTGTGGCTGTGCACGTCGTGCAGATCGCGCAGCTTGCTCTCGCGCGAGCCGAAGTAGGCGGCGAGGTCGGCGATCTGCTGGTCGGTCAGTTCCTTCGCCTGGCTCGACATCAGCGCGTGTTCGCGGTCGCCGTCGCGGTAGGCCTGCAGCGAGTGCGCGATGTAGTCGTAGTACTGGCCGGCGAGCTTGGGGTAGGTCTCGTCGATCGGGGCGTTGCCTTCGGCGCCGTGGCAGTCCACGCAGGACTGGCCGGTGGCCTTGCCCTTGGTCTGGGCCAGCTTCTCGCCGGAGGCGATATGACCGGCCGGCAGGCCGGCGGACGAGGAGGTGTGGCCTTCGGCGCGGTCGGCCGCCGAATGCTCGGCCGGCGTGTCGCCGCCGGAGCAGCCGACGAGCGCAATGGAAGCGAGCAGGGCGATGGCGAGGATCTTGTTCGTCATGGTCGTGCTCACTTCACGGTCGAAAGGAAAGCGGCGATGTCGGCGATGTCCTGGTCGGAGAAGCTCTGCGACTGGGCCTGCATCGTCGGATGCTTGCGCGTTCCCTTCTTGTATTCGGTCAGCGCGTTGGTCAGGTACAGCTCCGACTGCCCGCCGATTTTCGGGACGTGGTAGTTCGGATACGCGTTCTTGTAGCCGGTGACGCCGTGGCAGCCCTGGCAGGTATAGGTCAACTGCTTGCCCCTGGCAGCGTCGCCCTTGAGCGGGGCCGGGGTCGTCGTCGCGGCCGGAGCGGCAGCAGCGGCGGGAGCCTGGGCATCCTGTGCCGACGCGCTGAACGCGGCGGTGGTCAGGACGAAGCAGGCGGCGATCATCAGCGGTCGCATCATGTCGTAGTCCGCAATCTCGAATGGCTAGCGAAAGGTTTCTGAAGCTGGCTGCGCGCGGCGCCCTGTTAAGCCTGCCGCACATAAGTCGGCAAGTATAGCCTGCGATCCCATTGCAACGAAGTCGCCCCTTACTGCATCGAAGATGGGTGCGTGCCGCATTGCGATGTTCGATCGGCTAACGCACGACGTGGCTCCAGTCACCATGACCTTCGGCGGATGGAGGGTTTCTGGGGCGGTGATATACCTATATACAACACCGGCACAAAGGCCGGTCATCAGCCACCTTGGGGTCCAATTCATGCGTCACTTCACCCGAAATCGCAGCCGTGGTCTCGCCCGCGCCGCTGTCGTCCTGTTGCCGTGCCTGTTGCTGCTCAGCGCCTGCAAGGGCGGGGGCGAAGGCGAGGCCCAGGCCAAGGCCGGGGAGGACAAGAAGGGTCCCGAAGCCGTGCCGGTCGAGGTCGCCAAGGCCTCCCGTCGCGCCGTCGCCGCCAGCTACACCGGCACCGCGCCGCTGGAGCCGGTGGCCGAGTCGCAGGTGGTCGCCAAGACCTCGGGCGTTGCCCTCAACGTGATGGTCGAGGAAGGTCAGCAGGTCCGCGCCGGCCAGAGCCTGGTGCGTCTGGATTCGGCCCGCTCCGAGCTGGCCGCCGCGCAGACCGCCGCGCAGATGCGCAAGCTCGAGGCCAACTACGCCCGCGCCAAGCAGATGGCCGACCAGAAGCTGCTCAGCGCCAACGACAACGACCAGCTCCGTTTCGATCTTGAAGAAGCCCGCGCCGCCAACCGCATGGCGAACCTGGAGCTGTCCTACGCCAGCGTCGAAGCGCCGATCTCCGGCGTGATCGCCTCGCGTTCGATCAAGACCGGCAACTTCGTCCAGATCAACACGCCGATCTTCCGCATCGTCGACACCTCGCGCCTGGAGGCCACGCTCAACGTGCCCGAGCGCGAGCTGGTGACGCTGAAGGCCGGCCTCCCGGTCGCGCTGGTCGTCGACGCCCTGCCGGGCAAGACCTTCCAGGGCACGGTGGATCGCGTTTCGCCGGTGGTCGATTCGGGCAGCGGTACCTTCCGCGTCGTGTGCGCGTTCAAGGGCGACGGCATCCTGCAGCCGGGCATGTTCGGCCGCATCAAGATCGACTACGACCAGCGCGCCGACGCCCTCGTCGTACCGCGCGTGGCGCTGCTGGAAGACGACGGCGACCCGGCGGTGTTCGTGGTCACCGGCGACAAGACCAAGCGCGTGCCGGTCAAGCTGGGTTACATGGACGGTTCGTGGGCCGAAGTCCGCGAAGGCGTGAAGGAAGGCGAGCAGGTCGTGATCGCGGGCAAGACCGCGCTGCGCGACGGCTCGGTGGTGCAGGTGCTGGGCCAGCCGCAGGCGAAGAAGCCCGAAGTCGCCTCGGTCGCCAAGTCCGACAACAAGCAGTAATCGCGGAGAGCGAACGTGACGCAACCTGCGCACACACCTGGTTTCAACCTGGTGGAGTTCTCCACGCGCCGTCGAGTGACGGTGATGATGGTGACCCTCACCTTCGTGCTCTTCGGATTCATCGCGTTGGGCGACCTCAAGGTCAACCTGCTGCCTGACCTGAGCTACCCCACGCTGACGGTGCGCACCGAATACACCGGTGCCGCGCCGTCGGAAATCGAGACCTTGATCAGCGAGCCGGTCGAAGAGGCCGTCGGCGTGGTCAAGGGGCTGCGCAAGCTCAAGTCGGTTTCGCGCACCGGGCAGAGCGATGTCGTGCTCGAGTTCGCCTGGGGCACCGACATGGACCAGGCCAGCCTGGAAGTCCGCGACAAGATGGAGGTGCTGCAGCTGCCGCTGGAGGCCAAGGCCCCGGTGCTGCTGCGCTTCAATCCGTCGACCGAGCCGATTCTGCGCATCGCGCTGTCGCCCAAGACCGAGGCGACGAGCGACACCGAAGCCATGCGCCAGCTCACCGCGCTGCGCCGCTATGCCGACGACGACCTGAAGAAGAAGCTCGAGCCGGTCGAAGGCGTGGCTGCGGTGAAGGTCGGCGGCGGTCTGGAAGATGAAATCCAGGTCGACATCGACCAGCAGAAGATCGCGCAGCTGAACCTGCCGATCGACACCGTCATCCAGCGTCTGCAGCAGGAGAACATCAACATCTCCGGCGGCCGCCTGGAAGAAGGCTCGCAGCGTTACCTCGTGCGCACGGTGAACCAGTTCGCCAACGTGCCCGAGATCCGCGAGATGCTCGTCACCACGCAGAGCGGCGGCGACGGCGCGGCCGCGAGCGCGGCGGCGCAGATGGCCGCGATCGCGGCGCAGACCGGTTCGGCCGAAGCGATGGCCGCGGCGGCATCGGTGCAGAGCGCCAACTCCGCCGGCGGCGCGACTGTCGCCGGTGGCATGCCCGTGCGCCTGAAGGACGTCGCCGACGTGCGCCAGGGCTTCAAGGAACGCGAGGCGATCATCCGCCTGGCGGGCAAGGAAGCGGTCGAACTGGCGATCTACAAGGAAGGCGATGCGAACACCGTCGCCACTGCCGACGCCATCCAGAAGCGCCTGGACGAAATCAAGGAACAGGTGCCGCCGGACGTCGAGCTGACGACCATCGACGACCAGTCGACCTTCATCCGTCACGCCATCAGCGACGTCAAGTTCGACGCGGTGATCGGCGGCGCGCTGGCGATCCTGATCATCTTCCTGTTCCTGCGCGATGGCTGGAGCACGTTCGTCATCAGCCTGTCGCTGCCGGTGTCGATCATCACGACGTTCTTCTTCATGGGCCAGATGGGCCTGAGCCTCAACGTCATGTCGCTCGGCGGCCTGGCGCTGGCGACCGGCCTGGTGGTGGACGACTCCATCGTCGTACTGGAAAGCATCGCCAAGGCGCGCGAACGCGGCCTGGGCGTGCTGGAAGCCGCCATCGCCGGCACGCGTGAAGTGAGCATGGCCGTGGTCGCGTCCACGCTGACCACCATCGCGGTGTTCCTGCCGCTGGTGTTCGTGCAGGGCATCGCTGGGCAGCTGTTCCGCGACCAGGCGCTGACCGTGGCGCTCGCGATCGGCATCTCGCTGATCGTGTCGATGACGTTGATCCCGATGCTGAGCGCGCTCAAGGGACGTCCGCCGATGGCCTTCCCGGAGGAAGCGCCGCATCCGCGCTGGGAGCCCAAGTCGAAGATCGGCATGCCGCTGGCCTACACGCAGCGCGGCATCGGCTGGACCCTGCGCACGTTCTTCTTCGGTATCGCGTGGTTGATCGTGCGCGCGTGGCGTGGCCTGGTCGCCGTGGTCGGCCCGGTCATGCGCGCCGCGAGCGATCTGGCGATGGCGCCGTACGGCCGCGCCGAACGCGGCTATCTGAAGCTGCTGCCGAGCGCGTTGAAGCGTCCGACGCTGGTGCTGGGTTCTGCCGCGGTGGCGTTCGCGTTGACGCTGTTGGCGGTGCCGTTGCTCGGCGCGGACTTGATCCCGCAGCTGGCGCAGGACCGCTTCGAGATGACCGTGAAGCTCCCGCCCGGCACGCCGCTGCGCGACACCGATGCACTGGTGCGCGAACTGCAGCAGAAGCACGCCAAGGACGACGGCATCCGCGCGCTGTACGGCGTGAGCGGCAGTGGCACGCGACTGGACGCCAATCCGACCGAAAGCGGCGAGAACATCGGCAAGCTCACCGTCGTGATGGAGAACGGCGGCAGCAAGGCGGTGGAAGCGGCCGAAACCGAACGCCTGCGTACGACGATGCAGTCGCATCCGGGCGCGCAGGTCGACTTCGCCCGTCCGGAGCTCTTCAGCTTCTCCACGCCGCTGGAAATCGAGCTGCGCGGTCAGGACCTGGAAGGCATCCAGCAGGCCGGCCAGCGCATGGCCGCACTGCTGCGCGCCAACCCGCACTACGCCGACGTGAAGTCGACGGTGGAAGAGGGCTTCCCGGAGATCCAGATCCGCTTCGACCAGGACCGCGCCGGTGCGCTCGGCCTGACCACGCGCCAGATCGCCGACGTGGTGGTGAAGAAGGTGCGCGGCGACGTCGCCACGCGCTACAGCTTCCGCGATCGCAAGATCGACGTGCTGGTGCGCGCACGCGAAACCGACCGTGCCTCCGTCGACAGCATCCGCCGCCTCATCGTGAACCCGGGCAGCAACCGTCCGGTCACGCTGGACTCGGTGGCGGACGTGGTCGCGACCACAGGCCCGAGCGAAATCCATCGCGCCGACCAGGTGCGTGTGGCGATCGTCTCGGCGAACCTGCGCGACATCGACCTGGGCACCGCCGTGCGCGAAGTCCAGGACATGGTGTCCAAGCAGCCCATCGGTGCCGGCGTCACCATGCACATCGGCGGGCAGGGCGAGGAACTGGCCGAATCGGTGAACGCGCTGCTGTTCGCGTTCGGCCTGGCGGTCTTCCTGGTGTACCTGGTGATGGCGTCGCAGTTCGAATCGCTGCTGCATCCGTTCGTCATCCTGTTCACCATTCCGCTGGCGCTGGTCGGTGCGGTGCTCGCGCTGCTGATCACCAACTCGCCGGTGTCGGTGGTGGTGTTCATCGGCCTGATCCTGCTGGTCGGCCTGGTGGTGAAGAACGCGATCATCCTGGTCGACAAGGTGAACCAGTTGCGCGAGGCGGGCGTTCCCAAGCGCGAGGCGCTGGTGGAAGGCGCGCGTTCCCGACTGCGTCCGATCATCATGACCACGACCTGCACGCTGTTCGGCTTCCTGCCGCTGGCGCTGGCCATGGGCGAGGGTGCCGAAGTGCGTTCGCCGATGGCGATCACCGTGATCGGCGGCCTGCTGGTCTCCACGCTGCTGACGCTGGTGGTGATCCCGGTGGTGTACGACCTGCTGGATCGCCGTCCGGACGAGTATTACGTCAAGCGTGCCAAGCGCACGCACGTCCCTTCGGGCGAGTCGGCGGAAGGCGCCGGCGGCCAGGTCGAGCCGGTCTGAGGAGCATGCCGACATGACCATTGCGGAGCTCAGCATCAAGCGGCCGGTCACGGCGATCATGTTCTTCGTGTCGCTGTTCGTGATTGGCCTGATCGCGGCGATCCGCCTGCCGCTTGAAGCCTTCCCGGAAGTCTCGCCGCCCTTCATCTTCGTCCAGGTTCCCTACACCGGCTCCACCCCCGAGGAGGTGGAGCGCACGCTGCTGCGTCCGGTGGAGGAAGCCCTGTCGACGATGACCGGCATCAAGCGCATGGACGCGAACGCCCGTGCCGACGGCGCCGAGATCTTCATGCAGTTCTCCGACTGGAACCGCGATGTGGCGATCGCGGCGTCGGAGGCGCGCGAGCGCATCGACGCGATCCGCGACGACCTGCCGGAGGACCTGCAGCGCTACAACGTCTTCAAGTTTTCCACGACCGACGAGCCGGTCCTGCGTGTCCGTCTGGCCAGCAAGAGCGACCTGACCGGCTCGTACGACATGATCGAGCGCGAGTTCAAGCGCCGCATCGAGCGCATCCCGGGCGTGGCGCGCGTGGACGTGACGGGCGCGGCGCCGAACGAGGTGGAGATCGCGATCGATCCCGATCGCCTGACCGCGCACAACCTCAGCCTCAACGAGCTCAACGAGCGGCTGAAGGCGGTGAACTTCTCCATCTCCGCCGGCCAGATCGACGATGGCGGTCGCCGTCTGCGCGTGCAGCCGGTGGGTGAGATCGCCGACCTGCAACAGCTGCGCGACCTGGTCATCAACAACGCCGGCGTTCGCCTGGGCGACATCGCACAGGTGCGCCTGAAGCCGCAGCGCATGAATTACGGGCGCCGTCTCGACGGCCGTCCGGCGATCGGCCTGGACATCTTCAAGGAACGCAACGCGAATCTGGTCGATGTGTCCAGCAAGGCATTGGCGGAAGTGGAGGCGATCCGCAAGCAGCCCGAGCTGAGCGACATCCGCATCATCATCATCGACAACCAGGGCGATAACGTCACCAAGTCGCTGCTGGAACTGGCCGAGGCCGGCGGCATCGGCTTGCTGCTGTCGATCGCGGTGCTGTTCTTCTTCCTGCGCCACTGGCCGTCGACGCTGATGGTGACCCTGGCCATCCCGATCTGCTTCGTGATGACGCTGGGCTTCATGTACTTCACCGGCGTCACGCTCAACATCCTGTCGATGATGGGCCTGCTGCTGGCGGTGGGCATGCTGGTGGACAACGCGGTCGTGGTGGTGGAAAGCATCTACCAGGAACGCGAGCGCATGCCGGACAACCCGGTGGGGGCGTCGATCCTGGGCACCAAGCACGTCGCCATCGCGCTGTCGGCGGGCACGCTGTGCCACTGCATCGTGTTCCTGCCGAACCTGTTCGGCGAGCGCAACTTCCTGAGCATCTACCTGTCGCAGATCGCGATCACGATCTCGGTGTCGCTGCTGGCCTCGTGGCTGGTGGCGGTGAGCCTGATCCCGATGATCTCCGCGCGACTGAAGACGCCGCCGGCGGTGAGGTCGGAACACGGCCTGATCCCGCGCATGCAGAAGCGCTATGCGACGTTCCTGCGCTGGACGCTGGAACACCGCGGCAAGGCCGTGCTCGGCATCCTGCTGATCATCGCCGTGAGCATCGTGCCGTTCATGCTGACCAAGAAGAACATGTTCGGTGGCGACGACGGCACCGAGACGAACATCTTCTACCAGTGGAAGGGCGCGTACACCAAGGAGCAGATGTCGGACGAGATCCTCAAGATCGAGAAGTTCCTCGACGGCAACCGCAAGAAGTACAACATCACCCAGATCTACTCGTATTACAGCGAGCAGGGTTGGGGTGGTACGCGCATCACCTTCGACGTCGCCAAGATCAGCGAGTCCAAGGGCATCATCGAGCAGCTTCGCAAGGACCTGCCGAAGTCGGCCCGCGCCAACATCGGCATCGGCAACCAGGGCGGTGGCGGCGGCGGTGGCGGCGGTCCCGGCCAGAACGTGCAGGTGCAGCTGGTGGGTGATTCGACCGAGACGCTGGTCGAGCTGGCCAACGACATCGTGCCCATCCTCGCCAAGCGCAAGGAACTGCGCGATGTGCGCGTGGACATCGGCGACCAGAACAGCGAGCTGTCGGTGCGCGTGGATCGTGAGCGCGCGGCGTCCTTCGGCTTCAGCGCGCAGGAAGTGGCGAGCTTCGTCGGCCTGGCGTTGCGCGGCGCACCGCTGCGTGAGTTCCGTCGCGGCGACACCGAGGTTCCGGTGTGGGTCCGTTTCGCCGGCGCCGAGAAGTTCGGCATGGAAGACGTCGCCAGCTTCACCGTACGCGCGCCGGACGGCCGCACCGTTCCGTTGCTGGCGATGGTGGACGTGGCGATCAAGCCGTCGGCCACGCAGATCCAGCGCGCCAACCGGCAGACGACGGTCGCCATCCAGGCCAACCTCGGCGAGAAGGTCACCGTGCCCGAAGCGCGCAAGGCGATGGAGGAAGTGCTCAAGTCGGTGGCGTTCCCGGCCGGCTACAACTTCACCTTCGAGTCCGGCGCCTTCGAGGACGAGGCCGAAGCGAACAAGCAGATGATGTTCAACCTGCTGATCGCGCTGATCATGATCTACGTGGTGATGGCGGCGGTGTTCGAGTCGCTGCTGTTCCCCTCAGCCATCATGAGCGGCGTGTTGTTCTCGGTGTTCGGCGTGTTCTGGCTGTTCTGGCTCACCGGCACGGAGTTCAACATCATGGCCTTCATCGGCATCCTGGTGCTGATGGGCGTGGTGGTGAACAACGGCATCGTGATGATCGAGCACATCAACAACCTGCGGCGTCGCGGCCTGTCGCGCACCGACGCGCTGGTGGAAGGCAGCAAGGAACGCCTGCGCCCGATCCTGATGACGATGGGCACGGCGATCCTGGCGATGGTGCCGATCTCGCTGACGCAGACGCAGATCGGCGGCGACGGTCCGGCGTACTACCCGATGGCGCGCGCGATCGCCGGCGGCCTGGCGTTCTCGACGGTGGTCAGCCTGCTGTTCCTGCCGACGATCTACGCGATGCTCGACGATCTGCGCACCAATACCGCGCGCATGGTCCGTCGCGCGCGGGGGAAGCAGGTGGAAGGTCCGACCGGCGGCGCGACGATCACCGCACTCTCGGTGGATTGATTCGCGCAGTGGCACGGAAATGAAAAGGGCCGGAGTGGAAGCTCCGGCCCTTTTTCTTGCAAGCCTTGCGGCGTCGTATCAGCCCAGCAAGCGCCCGCCAATGCGGAACACGCCCACCCATGCGCCGATCGCCGAGCCCAGGTTGGTCAGCAGGAACGTCACCAGCACGCGCGCCACGCGGTTGCGATACCAGCCGCGCACGCTCTGCACGTCGTCGCGCAGGGACATGAAGTCGGCATAGGTCGGCTTGCGGATGCGCGCCTCGGTGAGTGCGCTGAAGGTGCCGGTGGGCACGCCCAGGCGGAACGGCTTGAGCGGCGCGAACACCGCGGCCGTCAGGATGCTCAGCGGATGCGCCGTCGCCAGCGCGCAGCCGATGGCAGCGAAGCCGGCGGTGCAGGCGACCCATTGCAGCAGCAGATCGGCGCCCATGGCGAAACCGCCGCGCCAGATGCCCACGCCGATGCCGGCGGCGATCAGCGCCACGACGATGATGCCCAGCCACGGCGTGCGGCTCTTCTTGCGAACGGATTCCAGTTCGGTGCGGATCGCTTCGGGATCGCGCGTTTCTTCGCGCAGGTGACGGGCCAGTCCCTGCAGGTGGCCGGCGCCGACCACCGCCAATACTTCGCGCGCGTCGCCGTGCGTTTCGCGCAGTCGCGCGGCCATGTAGCGGTCGCGCTCGGCGATGACGGCTTCGTAGAGTTCCGGGCTGTCGCTGGCGAATTCGCTGAAACTCGATTCGAGCATGTCGCCCTGCTTGAGCTTCTCGATGTCGGCTTCGCCTACTTCCTCATCGACGAAGAGCGCGGTGATCAGGCCCGAGGCGAGCTTGATGCGACCCCAGAAACCGAGCCCCGCACTCGCGCGCTTGAAGGTCAGGCCGACGTCGCGATCGATCAGGTGCACGGGCAGGTCGCGTTCGCGCGCTTCCAGCACGGCGCGCTTGAGCTCGGCGCCGGGCTCGATGCCCAACTGCTCGGCCAGGCGTCGCTGGTAGGCGGCCAGCGCGAGGTTGGCGGCGAACAACGCGGTCTTGCCCTTGCGGATGACCTCGACCAGGTCCATCCGCGCCATCGCATCCGGGTCGGTCAGCGCCTGCAGGCGCTGCGGGTCCAGTTCGACCGCCACCGCGTCGAAGGCGCCGCTGACCACGGCATCGCGCACGGCCTCCACGCTCGCCAGCGAGACGTGTGCGGTGCCCAGCAGGGTGTAGCGGACGCCGTCGCGTTCGACGATGGCGTGGGGCTGGCTTTCGAGCAACGCCTGCAGCGACTCAGACATCGGGCCGCCCGACGGAACGGGTGGAGGGCAGAGCGGGGATGTGCATCAGCGGTCCTGCAGCAAGACGGCGCCCCGGGGGCGCCGTCGGTGGAAATCGGTTGCAGGAAGCTTAGGGCCTCATTCGGGACCGGGCAATGAACCCGCGTCTCAGGCCACGCCGAAGGGCAGGTTCGGCGTGGAAACCAGGCGGTCGCCGACCGTTTCACCGCGCAGGAAGCGCATCACGGCGGCGATCACCGCATCGTCTTCCAGCACGCGCCGGTGACCCAGGCCACGGGTGGTCAGCAGGCGCGAGTCGGGCCAGTAACGGGCATAACGCTCGCCTTCGGACCAGGGCACGTCGCGGTCCTCCAGGTCGTGCACGATCAGCGCGGGCCGGCCGATCAGCGGCGCGGTGTGATGCGCCTGCTGTTCGTCGAATGTCAGGCCGATGCGGCTTTCGAAGTAGTCGAACATGCGTTGCACGAGTGAACGCCCGATCCACAGCAGGTCCGCGAAACGCTCCGCCGCGGCCACCGGGTCGGCCGCTGGCGCGATCAAGACGGCGCGTTCGGCCTGCAGCCCGCGCGCGAGGGCGTTCGCCGTCGCCGCGCCGCCGAGCGAATGTCCGATCACGACTGCCGCCGGTCCAAAGTGCGCGCCGACCGCGAGCAGATGACGGGTGAAGCAGGGCAGTGTCGCCTGATCGCCGGGGCTGCGGCCGTGTGCGGGCTGATCGAAGGCCACCACGGCGTAACCGGCCTGCCGCAGGCGCGGCAGCCATGCGGCGACGCGCGTGCCGTGGCTGGACCAGCCATGCGCGAAAAGCACGTAGGGCTGGCGGCGCGGATCGCCCCAGACGTAGGCGGTCACGGTGTGGCCGTCGACCTCGATGCTGTCCTCGCGCGCGCCGAAGGTGGGCGCTGCCAGAGCGCGGCTGCGGGAGGAGGGCAGCGGCGTGCAGAACAGGCGGGCGGCCCGGACGAGGGTCGCCCGCGGCGCCACCAAACTGCCGACCGCGAACCACAGCCTCAGTCCATACAATCCGGTTACTTTACGAACGGTCGTGCTAATTTTGGCGATGAGCGGGTACACGGTGGGGCCTCCGTGGGGGAGTCAGGCGGTGGGGGCGTAGGAGCGGAACAGCCGCTCGAGCGCGCGGCGGCCGTGGTCGGCGGCAGTATCGAAACCGAACAGGCCGGCATCGTGATGGACGGCGAGGGCCAGGGCATACAACTCGAAGGCCATCTGGTCGGCGTCGGTGTCGGCGGAAAGCTCGCCGGTCTCGATCGCCAGGCCCACGGCGCGGGCGACTTCCACCCGCCAGCGACGTTCATGCTGGACGAGGCGATCGCGCAGCGGGCCGGGACGGTCGTCGTACTCGCTGGCGGCGCTGAGCAGCAGGCAGCTGCCTTCGGACTGCCGGACCCAGTCGTACCAGGCCTCGAGGACCGCGCGCAGGCGTGCCAGCCCGCGCGGTTGCTTCAGCGCGGGGCGCAGGACGAAGTCGACGAAACGCTCGCCAGCGGCATCGAGCACGGCCAGTTGCAGGTCTTCGCGGGAGCCGAAGTGGGCGAACACGCCGCTCTTCGACATGCCCACCGCCTGCGCCAATGGTCCGATCGACAGGCCTTCCAGCCCGGCCGCGCAGGCGATGCCGTAGGCCCGGTCGATGATGGCCTCACGGGTGGCGGCGCCTTTGCTGGTGGCGGTCAGAACAGTCATGGCGGGAAAATAGCACGGCCGTTCGTTTTATTTTGACCGTTCGTCGGGCCCGGGAGACCAGCCTCGCCAGTGGAGCCCTCCTGCGCCGTCCCGGCGGCGGGCGACGAATTCGTCATAGGTTGAGCCCGGCGGGGCCTGGCACTGGAAGACATCATGGTCCCGGGCCATCTCCTGGGGCTCGGGCCACCAGGGGCGCTCCAGCCGTTGCGGAGCGGCCTGCGAGGCACGGATCGGCCTGCAATGAGGCGGAAGCGGCCATTCCGCTCCGGCGGGCAGGTCGAATGCCAGCGCGCTCATGCTCGCGTCGACCTCGTGCACTTCGCGCAGGCGGGTAGCGCCCGCCGGCACCCAGTCGGGAATCCAGCCGCGGCGGATCGCGCCGTCGGCGACGGCATCGGACATCGACGGATAGAACGCGTCCTGGACCATGTCGTCGATACAGCCCGACGCCGCCAAGGCCGCCGCCAGAACGACGGCCACGCGCAAGACGCGCTCGCGCATCTAGGCGTCCTCGACGGCGCTTTCGTTGCCTTTCCCCAACGCTCGTTGCATCTGCACCGTGTCCAGCCAGCGCCCGTGTTTGCGGCCGAGTCCCTGGAAGACGCCGACGGTACGGAAGCCAAGCTTCTCGTGCAGGGCAATCGAAGCCAGGTTGGTCACGTCGCCCACGACCGCGACCATCTGCCGCAGGCCGAGCGCCGTGCAGTCGTCGACCAGCCGCTGCAGCAGCGCGCGTCCGACGCCGCGTCCAACGTGGTCGGGGTGCACGTAGACGGTGTCCTCGACGGTCCAGCGATAGCCCTCGCGCGTGCGATAGCTGCTGGCGTAGGCATAGCCGGCGAACACGCCGTTGCGCTCCGCCACCAGATACGGATAGCCCTGCGCGACCACGGCCTGCCAGCGACGCGCCATCTCTGCCGCGTCCGGCTCGTGGTATTCGTAGGTGGCGACGTGGTCGCGGACTTCCTGCGCGTACAGCGCGGTGATGGCCGGCAGGTCGGCGGCGACTGCAGCGCGGATGCGCAGGTCGGCTTGCGGCGCGGCGGACTCGGAGGCGGGCGTGGGCATACCGACAAGCCTAACCGGCGTGGGCGTCGGTTGCCTGGTCAGCCCAGCAGCGGTGCGACCTCGCGCGCGTAATCGGCGAAGCGACGCGGCGCGCGGCCGGTGATGCGTTCGATGTCGCCGGTGACTCGGGCCGCTTCGCCGCTGCGGAAGTAGCGTTCCAGGTCGATCAGTCGATCGGCGATCTCGTCGGGCAGGCCCCAGTCGGCCATGCCGTAGCGCAGCTCGTTGGGCGGCAGGGCGACGTGCGTGATCGTGCGGCCGAGTGCATGCGATAGCGTTTCGGCGAGTTCGTCGTACGTGAAGGCGTCAGGTCCCGTGAGCGTGTAGGCATGGCCCGCGTGCTGGCCGGGGTGCAGTAGCGCCTGCACCGCGACAGCCGCGATGTCGCGCACGTCGACGTGGCTGATCCGCGCGTCGTCGCTGGCGCTGTAGAACGCCCATTCGGTGCGGATCGTCGGGCTCATGAAGGTCATGACGTTCTGCATGAAGCTGTTCGGGCGCAGGAACGTCCAGCCGATGCCGCTGGCCTCTATCGCCATCTCGATCGGCCGATGCACCTGCGCCAGGCTGTAGTCCTCGCCCTGCGCGCCCATCACCGATTGCTTGACGATGTGGCGAATGCCTGCGGAACGCGCCGCGTCGACGGCGGCCAGTTCCAGTTCCGTCTGGTCGACGGCGTTGTGCCCGAGCAGGAACAGCGACTCGCAGCCGGCGAACGCCTCGCGCAGCGAATCGGGGTCTTCGAAGTCGATGAGCGCGACGTCGATGCCCTGGGCGCGGGCGGCGTCGGCCTTGTCGTCGGAATGGAAGGCGGCGCGGATCGGCGCGCCGGCGGCCTGCAACTGGGCGAGGACTTCGCTGCCGAGCGTGCCACCGGCACCGGTGATGCAGATCATGCCCGCCGCTCCCATCAGGATTGGAGCGGCGAAATTAGCGACCCTGGGGTGACCGCCTCGTGGAGGCGGCACGCAGGCGGTCAGTCGCGATAGCGCTTGAGCAAGTCGCCGTACGCGTCGATGCGGCGGTCGCGCAGGAACGGCCAGATGCGACGCACGTGTTCGCTGCGTTCCATGTCGACTTCGGCCATCAGGATCTCGGGCTCGTCCGTCTTCGCCTCGGCGAGGAATTCACCCTGCGGCCCCAGCACATGGCTACTGCCCCAGAACTGGATGCCGGACGTACCCAGCGGTGAGGTTTCGTGGCCCACACGATTGCAACTGAGCACGGGCAACCCGTTGGCGACGGAGTGGCCGCGATGGCTGAGGATCCAGGCATTGCGCTGGCGGTCCTTCTCGGCCTGTTCGTCGTCCGGGTCCCAGCCGATGGCGGTCGGGTAGAGCAGCAGCTCCGCCCCGGCCAGCGCCATCAGGCGCGCGCCTTCGGGGTACCACTGGTCCCAGCACACCATCAGGCCGAGACGGCCGACGGAGGTGTTGATCGGCTCGAAACCGATGTCGCCCGGCGTGAAATAGAACTTCTCGTAGAAGCCCGGATCGTCCGGAATGTGCATCTTGCGGTACTTGCCGGCGACGCTGCCGTCGGCTTCGAACACCACCGCGGTGTTGTGGTACAGACCGGTCGCACGCTTCTCGAACAGCGAGCTGACCAGCACCACGCCATGCTGCTTGGCCAGCGGGCCCAGGCGCTGCGTGCTCGGGCCGGGGATGGTTTCGGCCAGGTCGAATTCGCGCACGTCCTCGTGTTGGCAGAAGTACGGGCCGTTGTGCAGCTCCTGCAGCAGCACGAGCTTGGCGCCACGCTTGGCGGCCTCGGCCACGCGCTGCTCGATCACCGACAGGTTCGCTTCGGCGTCGCCATGGTTGCGCTCCTGGATCAGCGCTACGGGGAGGGTGGTTTTCTTCATCTTCATCCCGGAATCGTGGTTCGCGCGCAGGGCGCTGCGGCCCGCAATTGTAGGCCGCGCGCATGACGCACGTGAAAACGTGGATGGAACGCTGCGGACGGCGGGGCCGTCCGTAGATGGTCAGGCGACGACGCCCTCGGGCAACTGCATCGTGATGCAGTGCAGGCTGCCGTTCTGCCAGATCAGCGATCGGCAGGGCACCGGCACGATTTCGCGGCCCGGGAAGGCTTCGGCCAGCACGGCCTGCGCCTTGGCGTCGGCCGCGTCGCCATAGGCGGGCATCAGCACGGCGCCGTTGACGATCAGGAAATTGGCGTAGCTGGCGGCCAGGCGGCGGCCTTCGTCGACGATGGGCTGAGCCCACGGCAGCGGGAACAGGCGGTACGGCTTGCCGTCCTTCGTGCGCAGCGCGGCGATCTCTTCGCCCATCGCCTTGAGTTCGGCGTAGTGCGAATCGGACGCGTCGTCGCAGGCCTGGAACACGATGGCGTCGTTCGGCGCGAAGCGGGCGAGGGTGTCGACGTGGGCGTCGGTGTCGTCGCCTTCCAGGTAGCCGTGGTCGAGCCACAGAACGCGGTCCTGCTGGAGCCAGTCCGCGAGCTTGCTGGTCAGCTCTTCGCGGGACGCCTCGGGGTGGCGCTCGTGCAGGCACTGCCAGGTGGTCAGCAGCGTGCCGTCGCCGTCGGTGTCGATCGCGCCGCCTTCCAGAGCAAAATCAATGGATTGGCGCGAACTCTTGAAGAAAAGTCCCGCGTCGGTCAGGCGCTCGACCAGCAGGTCGTCCTGGCTGGCATCGAACTTCCCGCCCCAGCCGGTGAAGCGGAAGTCGAGCAGGCGGAAGCTGTCGGCCTCGCGCAGGGTGATCGGGCCGGAGTCGCGCAGCCACGTATCGTCGTAGGGCGCTTCGACGAAGCGCACCTTCGACATGTCGATCCGGGCCGAGGACAGGCGCGCACGCGCGTACGCCTCCACGTCCTCGTCCGCCACGCACACGATCGCGTCCTGGAAGCGGGTAATGGCCGCGACTAAGGCGATGTAGGTTTCCTCGACTTCGCCCAGGCGATCGGCCCAGTCGGTGTCGGCATTGGGCCAGGCGATCAGGACGGCCGACTGGGGTTCCCACTCGGCGGGAAAGCGTGCGTGTGCGGTCTGGTTCATAGCCTCATCGGATGGCCGGCTTGGGCCCGATTTCCTCGGCGCTCGCCTTGTTGGCCACCACGTCGATCACCTTGTTCTTCTCGAAGTACACGGTGAAGGACGGATAGACCCAGCGATTGATGGTCGGCCACTGGCGCTTCTGTCCACCCTCGGCCTCCAGCTTCTGCGCGGGCGCGCCGTAGCTGGCTTCCACCTGCGCCATGGTCTGGCCACGTGCAGGCAGGACGGCCTGGTTTTCTTCCTGGACGCGCTCGACCAGCAAGGTGTCGGCCGAGGCGACACCGGACAGGGCGAGCACAGCGAACAGCGGAACGGCGACGATGCGATGCTTCATGACGAGCCCCCTAGAATCCCCTTGGTAGTGCGGGATTGTACGCACAACCCCCGACGGCCCGGCAGCGCGCGGCCGTCACGTTTTGGAGGTTTGGATCGAAGCGGCGAGAGCCGTTCTTCGCGCGGGGACGCCACAAAGCAGAAGGCCGCCCGGGGGCGGCCTCCGCTTCGCGTTTCAGTCCGGCGCCTGGGCGCCGAACGGATGGATCAGCGCTGACGCGCCTTGAAACGCGGGTTCGACTTGCAAATCACGAAGACCTTGCCACGGCGGCGAACGACCTTGCAGTCGCGGTGACGGGCCTTCGCCGACTTCAGAGAGGACAGGACCTTCATGACAGACCTCGGCTACAGGTAAATAGGTGGATACGGAACGAAGCCCGCGATTCTAGCCGGTAAATTCCCGATCGATCAAGTGGTTGCACGAAAGAATTGTCGTGGCCCGCCGTCGAGGCAGGGCGCACGCCCGCTTTTCGGGTCGCGCAGGCGGGGCTGCATAATGTTCGTATGAACAGCCCAAACCTGCAAAACAGCGTTCCCGTCCTCACCATCGACGGCCCCTCCGGCTCCGGCAAGGGCACCATCAGCCGTCTCGTCGCCGCCCGCCAGGGTTGGCACTACCTGGATTCCGGGGCCCTGTACCGCGCGGTCGCCGTGGCCGCCGGCTGGGCGGACGTCGATCTGGCCGATCCGGCGGCATTGGTGCGCTGCACCTTCGATACCCAGATCGAGTTCATCGAGGATCCGTCCACCCGCGAGCTGCGGATCGTGGTGAACGAGGTGGACGCCACCGACGAACTGCGCACCGAGACGGCCGGGGCGGCCGCGTCCGCCATTGCGGCCATTCCCGAGGTGCGGGCCGCCCTGAAGGACCGCCAGCGCGTCTTCCGGCAGCCCCCGGGCCTGGTGGCCGACGGGCGGGACATGGGCACGGTGATCTTCCCGGACGCCCCCTACAAGGTGTTTCTGACCGCCAGCGCCGAAGAAAGAGCGGAAAGGCGCTATAAGCAGTTGAAAGACAAGGGGGTTTCCGTTAATTTAGACGGTCTGCTGCGGGAGATCCTCGCCCGCGACGCCCGCGATGCCAGTCGCGCGGTGGCACCGTTGCGACCGGCCGATGACGCCGTTCGCATCGACACCACCGGTCTTGGCATTGAAGACGTCGTCGAACGCGTGCTGGCATTGCTGCCTGCGCGCTGAGTGCGTTTCGACCGCTGCAGAAGCAAGTGCCATCGCAATCCCGCGATGGTTCAACCACAACACATGGCGTGGCTTCATCGCGCCACACAACGGGTGGGTCGACCACGCGCTGCTTGATGCCTTCCAACGTGGATGGCCCTGACAGCCGGTGCGGCCCGTGTGTTCAACCGAGTATTTCAACAATGACCGAATCATTTGCCGAACTGTTTGAACAGAGCCAGACCAATCTGGCCAAGCTGAAGCCGGGCGCCATCGTCACCGGCGTCGTCGTGGAAGTCCGCGGCGACGTGGTGGTGATCAACGCCGGCCTGAAGTCTGAAGGCATCGTGCCGATCGAACAGTTCCGGAACGACGCCGGTGAGATCGACGTGGGCGTGGGCGACGAAGTCAAGGTCGCACTCGACTCGATCGAGAACGGCTTCGGCGAGACCGTGCTCTCGCGCGAGAAGGCCAAGCGCGCCATGGTGTGGGACGAACTCGAGCAGGCGCTCGAGAAGAACGAGACCATCACCGGCCGCATCAGCGGCAAGGTCAAGGGCGGTTTCACCGTCGACATCAAGGACGTGCGCGGCTTCCTGCCGGGCTCCCTGGTCGACGTGCGCCCGGTGCGCGACTCGGCTTACCTCGAGGGCAAGGAACTCGAGTTCAAGCTCATCAAGCTCGATCGCAAGCGCAACAACATCGTCGTCTCCCGCCGTGCGGTGGTCGAGAGCGAGTACAGCGTTGAGCGCGAGCAGCTGCTCGAGAAGCTGCAGGAAGGCGCGATCCTCAAGGGTGTGGTCAAGAACCTCACCGACTACGGCGCGTTCGTGGACCTGGGCGGCATCGACGGCCTGCTGCACATCACCGACATGGCGTGGAAGCGCGTGCGTCACCCGTCGGAAGTCGTGGAAGTCGGCCAGGAGCTGGACGTCCGCGTGCTCAAGTACGACCGCGAGCGCAACCGCGTCAGCCTCGGCCTGAAGCAGCTGGGCGAGGATCCGTGGGACAACATCGCCCGTCGCTACCCGGCCAACACCCGCGTGTTCGGCAAGGTCTCCAACGTCACCGATTACGGCGCGTTCGTCGAGATCGAGCCGGGCGTGGAAGGCCTGGTGCACGTGTCCGAGATGGACTGGACCAACAAGAACGTCAACCCGTCCAAGATCGTGCAGGTCGGCGACGAGGTTCAGGTCATGGTCCTGGACGTCGACGAGGAGCGTCGCCGCATCTCGCTGGGCATGAAGCAGGTCACCAGCAATCCGTGGGAAACCTTCGCCGCCATCCACAAGAAGGGCGACAAGGTGTCGGGCCAGATCAAGTCGATCACCGACTTCGGCATCTTCATCGGCCTGGACGGCGGTATCGATGGCCTGGTGCACCTGTCCGACCTCAGCTGGAACACCACCGGCGAAGACGTGGTCCGCAACTTCAAGAAGGGCGACACGCTGGAAGCCGTTGTTCTTGCCGTGGACCCGGAGCGCGAGCGCATCAGCCTGGGCGTCAAGCAGCTTGAGCAGGACCCGATGGGCCAGTACGTGGCGTCCAACGCCAAGGGCTCCATCGTCAAGGGCACCGTGAAGGAAGTCGACGCCAAGGGCGCGACCGTCGAACTGGACAATGGCGTGGAGGGCTACATCGCCGCCCGCGACATCGCCAAGGAGCGCGTCGAAGACGCTTCGCAGTACCTGAAGCTCGGCCAGGAAATCGAAGCCAAGATCATCGGCACGGACCGCAAGGGCCGTTCGATGCAGCTGTCGATCAAGGCCAAGGACGAAGCCGAGCAGCAGGAAGCCCTGGCGGATTACAACCGCGCCTCGGCCGATGCCTCCAGCGGCACGACCAAGCTGGGCGCGCTGCTGCGCGAGCAGCTGGGCAACAAGTCCGAGTAATACCCGCTGTAGCGTTGCAAACGAAGGCGGTCCGGCTCGTCCGGGCCGCCTTCGACATACGAGCCCCTCGCAACCGGCCGCCTTCGCGCGGCGATTCCAGCCCGAGCGTGCATGACCAAGTCCGAACTCATCGAGATCCTCTCCCAGCGTCAGGCCCATCTGAAGGGCGAGGACGTGGATCTGGCGGTGAAGGCGCTCCTGGAAATGATGGGAGGCTCGCTCGCCACCGGAGAGCGGATCGAAATCCGCGGCTTCGGCAGTTTTTCCCTGCATTACCGTCCGCCGCGCCTGGGTCGTAACCCGAAGACGGGCGAGTCCGTCGCGCTGCCGGGCAAGCACGTCCCGCACTTCAAGCCCGGCAAGGAACTGCGCGAGCGCGTCAGCGGCGTGGTGCCGCTGGACGAAGCCGAGTAGGGCAGGGCATCGCGGCGCCCTGGCGCCGTCCTTCCTCTGGACCTGCGAACAAGGTCCGTTAAGCTAACGCAGACCAACGCGGTCCCTGGAGGCCGTCATGCGCCTGCTCCGTTTCCTCATCGCGATCGCGTGTCTGGCGGCAGGTGCCATCGTGGGCGCGTTGAATCGCGCGCCGGTGATGGTCGATCTGGGATTCTCGCGGTTGTCGACCAACCTCGGCGTGTCGCTGCTGGTCGCACTGCTGTTGGGCGTGCTGATCGGTGGTCTGGCGATCAGCGCCAGCGTGGTCCTGCCGTTGCGCCGTCGCCTGGCGCGCGCCGAACGTCCGGGTGCGAACATCGCGCCCACTTCCGGAAGTTGATGCATGGCTTTCATCAGTGAGTGGTTCTGGTTCTTTCTTCTGCTGCCCATCGCGGCGGTCAGTGGCTGGATCATCGGCCGTCGTGGCGGCGAGCGGCATAGCGACACACAGGTCAGCCGGCTCTCGACGACCTACTTCCGCGGCCTGAACTACCTGCTCAACGAACAGCCCGACAAAGCGATCGAGCTGTTCCTGCACATCGCCGAACTCGACAAGGACACTTTCGAAACCCAGGTCGCGCTCGGCCATCTGTTCCGTCGTCGCGGCGAGGTCGATCGCGCGATCCGTCTGCACCAGGCGCTGGTGCAGCGTCCGGGCCTGAGCGACCAGCAGCGCGTGCAGGCGTTGCTCGCGCTGGGCGAGGATTACATGCGCTCGGGTCTGCTCGATCGCGCCGAGACCGTCTTCTCCGATCTGGTCGCGCTGGACATGCGCGCGCCGCTGGCACTGCGTCATCTCATCGGCATCTACCAGTCCGAGCGCGACTGGGACAAGGCGATCGAGAATGCTCGCCGCTACGAAGAGGCCACGGGCGAGCCCATGGGCAAGCTCATCGCCCAGTTCGAATGCGAGCTGGCCGATCGCCATCGTGTTGCAGGCGACACCGACGCCGCGCGCGAAGCGGTCAAGCGCGCCTACGAGGCCGATGCCAACTCTGTTCGTGCCGGCATGATCGAGGGGCGTTTGGAAGTGGACGCAGGCAACGACGCCGGCGCGATCCGCGCATTCGAACGCGTGGCGCGTGTGGATCCGGACTACCTGCCGGAGATCCTGCCGTCGCTGCTGGATTGCTATGCCCGCGTGGGCGATGCCACCGGCGCGCGCGCGTTCCTGGCCGAAATGACCGAGCACTACCGCGGCATCGCGCCGGTGCTTGCGCTTACGCGCATGGTCGAAGGCGAAGAGGGTGTGCCGGCGGCACGCGCATACCTGGCGCGCCAGCTGAAGGATCGTCCTTCGGTGCGAGGCGAAGCGGCGCTGATCGACCTGACCCTGGCCGAAGGTGCCGATCCTGCGGCCACGCTGCACGATCTGAAGCACATCACCGACCAGTTGCTCGTGCGCAATCCGAGCTACCGGTGCAACCGTTGCGGTTTCGGTGCGCGCAGCCACCACTGGCAGTGCCCGAGCTGCAAGGAGTGGGGCACGATCAAGCCGCTGCTGAACTACGCGGTGGTCTGATCGCATGCTCGAATGGCTGGTGTTGCATTTCTGCATCGCGGTGGCGGGCACGTGGCTCGCGCGCCGTTACGCGATCCGGCAAGCGCTGGTGGACCAGCCCGGTGAGCGGCGCAGCCACACCGTGGCGACGCCGCGCGGCGGTGGCATCGCGATCGTGATCTCGCTGCTGGTCGCGGCGGCCGCGCTGGGAGTGCGCCATCCGGATCAGGCGCCTTTGATGCTCGCCTTCGGCATCGGGCTACTGCTCGTGGCGGGCATTGGCTGGGTGGACGATCACCGGCCGTTGTCACCGTGGTTGCGCCTGGGCGTCCATGTCCTGGCATCGGCGCTTTTCGCGCGGGTCATCGGCGATGCGTACGACTCGGTGCTGGTGGGCATTGCCGCATTCGCCGGAACGCTGGTGCTGACCAACGTCTGGAACTTCATGGACGGTATCAACGGCCTGGCCGCGAGCCAGGCGCTGATCGCGGCCCTGGGACTGGCCGCGCTGGCCGGCGGGGCCTGGAGCCTGTTGGCGCTGGCCCTGGCGGCAGGCTGCGCGGGCTTCCTTCCCTTCAATTTCCCGCGCGCGCGCATCTTCATGGGCGACGTAGGCAGCGGTGCGATCGGCTTTGCCCTGGGCGCCTTGTGCGCCGTGGCGGGCGCGCGCCTTGGCGACAAGGCGACACTGGTCCTGCTCCCGGTCTCGGTGTTCCTGGTCGACGCCGGCCTGACCCTCCTGCGTCGCCTCCTGCGAGGCGAGCGTTGGTGGACCCCTCATACACAGCATGCCTATCAGGCCTGGGCTCGAGGCACCGGTCACGGTCGCGTAACCCTTGCCTATGCAGCCATTTTGCTATTGGTCATACTTCTGGGCTGGGGGGTTGCACCGCGTGATGCGTTCTTCATCGCCGGTACCACAGCTGCGTGGTATATGTGCTGCGCTTTTTTTTGGCTTGCCCTGCAGAAGAAATTCTCGGGCGCAGCTTCCTGATTGAATATTGGCAGTTCGAAAGACGAAGAAGGGGCGAAGGATGAGCTCATGGCGTGATCGGTTGAAAGGCGGCCTGCCGCGCGTTGCGGTGGTTGCGCACGATCTCGCGATGGTCTGGGTTGTTTGGCAGGCCCTGCATCGTCTGCGTTGGGGCATCGAGGCCAATGCGCCTACGATCCCGCTGTGGTCGGCCGAGATCGCCCTGGTCCTCGCGGCCCAGGGCCTGGTGTTCTGGCAGGTCGGCCTGTATCGAGGGCTTTGGCGCTTCGCCGGCGTTCCCGACCTTTGGAACATCCTGAAGGCATCGGTCCTGGGCTTGTTCGCCATCGTCCTGGGCCTGTTCCTCTACAACCGTCTGGGAACCGTCCCGCGCACCGTCCTGGTGCTGTATCCGCTCGTGCTGATGGGCATGCTCGGCGCGCCGCGACTGCTGTACCGCGCATGGAAGGACAGCCGCGTCGAATCGGCCACCAAGGCATCGGTGCGCATCCTCATTCTCGGCGCCGGGCATGCGGGTGAGGCGCTGGTGCGCGACCTGCGCCGTTCGGGTACCTATCAGCCGGTGGGTTTCCTCGACGACGCCGTGCGTCTGCGCGGGAGCAAGGTGCAAGGTGTGCCCGTGCTGGGCCGCGTGCAGGACGTTGCCGAGATCGCCCGCGAAACCGCGGCGAAGCTGCTGGTGATCGCCATGCCGTCCGCCGATGCCAATGCGCTGCAGCGCGTCGTGGTCGCCTGCGAACGCACCGGCCTGCCGTTCCGCATGGTGCCCAAGCTCCAGGATGTGCTCGAAGGCCGTTCGCTGCCGGGCGAGCTCAAGGAAGTCGCGATCGAAGACCTGCTCGGCCGCAAGCCCGTGCTTCCGGACTGGAAGGCGATTCGCGGCTGGCTCGGTGCGCGCTCGGTGCTGGTCACCGGTGCCGGTGGTTCGATCGGCTCGGAGCTGTGCCGTCAGTGCGCTCGTCACGGCGCGCGTCGCATCGCCCTGATCGAGATCGACGAACTTGCGCTGACCACGACCGAGGCCGCGCTCAAGCGCGACTTCCCGGACCTGGAGTACATCTCCGTCCTCGGTGACTGCGGCGATCCGGCCGTGATCGCGCACGCGCTCAAGCTCGCCGAGCCCGATGCCGTATTCCATGCAGCCGCGTACAAGCAGGTGCCGTTGCTCGAATTGCAGTTGCGAGAGGCGGTGCGCAACAACGTGTTGGCCACGGAGACCGTCGCCCGCGCTTGCCGTAACTCGGACGTGGGCACCTTCGTCCTCATCTCCACCGACAAGGCGGTCGATCCGGTCAACGTGCTGGGTGCGACCAAGCGGCTTGCCGAGATGGCCTGCCAGTCGCTGGCCGGCCAGCGCGCCACGCGCTTTGTGACCGTGCGGTTCGGCAACGTGCTCGATTCGGCCGGCAGCGTCGTGCCGCTGTTCCGCGAACAGATCCGCGCCGGTGGCCCGGTCACCGTGACCGATCCGGAGGTCACGCGATTCTTCATGACCATCCCCGAAGCCTGCCAGCTGATCCTGCAGGCCTCGGCGATCGGCACGCATGAAGCCATCTACACCCTCGACATGGGCGAGCCCGTGCCGATCCGCCTGCTCGCAGAGCAGATGATCCGCTTGGCTGGCAAGCATCCTGGGCGCGACATTGCCGTGGTTTACACCGGTCTGCGGCCCGGTGAAAAATTGCACGAGACGCTTTTCCACGCGGATGAGCGCTACCGTCAAACGGCACATCCCAAGATCCTGCAGGCCGAGCCGCGAGATGTTTCGGCCGCGCATATCGACAACGCGATCGGGCAGCTGCGCGACGCGAGTGTCCGTTACGACCTGGACCTGCTCGGCCACCTTCTGCGGATGGCCGTGCCGGAGTTCCAGCCGGTGGGTGCACATCCTGATTACCAGGAATCGGCCACCGTGGTGGCGTTTCCCGCACGTAACGCCAGGAAGGTTTGATGTCCGCACGCATTCGCAAGGCTGTTTTCCCGGTCGCCGGTCTGGGGACCCGCTTTCTCCCGGCCACCAAGACGGTTCCGAAGGAAATGCTGCCGATCATCGATCGGCCGCTGATCCAGTACGCGGTCGATGAGGCCATCGAGGCCGGTTGCGACACGCTGATCTTCGTGACCAACCGCTACAAGCACGCCGTCGCGGACTACTTCGACAAGGCCTACGAGCTTGAGCAGAAGCTTGAGCGCAGCGGCAAGACCGAACAGCTGGAACTGGTGCGCAACGTGCTCCCCGAAGGCGTGCGCGCAGTGTTCGTTACCCAGGCCGAAGCGCTGGGCCTGGGCCATGCCGTGTTGTGCGCGAAGCCGGTCGTGGGCGATGAGCCCTTCGCCGTGTTGCTGCCGGACGATCTCATCTGGAATCGCGGCCCGGGTGCACTCAAGCAGATGGCGGACGCGGCCGAAGCCACGGGCGCGAGCATGATCGCCGTGCAGGATGTTCCGCATGAGCAGACCGCGAGCTACGGCATCGTGGCTACCGACCCGTTCCAGTCGCGCCAGGGTCGCATCCGCGGCATCGTCGAGAAGCCCAAGCCCGAAGTGGCACCGAGCAACCTCGCCGTTGTAGGCCGCTACGTGCTCAATCCGCGCATTTTCTCGCTGCTGGAGTCCACGCAGCCCGGTGCCGGCGGCGAGATCCAGCTGACCGACGCCATCGCGGCGCTGCTGCAGGAAGAGGCGGTCAACGCGTACCGCTTCCAGGGCACGCGCTTCGACTGCGGCACGCACATTGGCCTCATCGAAGCCACGATCCGCTATGCGCTCGACCACGAGAAGCTGAGCGATTCGGCGCGTCAGCTGATGCAGAACGCGCTGTCCGAACTGGGCGTCGAAGAGCTGGGCTGAGCCCGCGCAGGAAGGCCCGTCGCGTCGCTAGACTGTGTGGATGCAAGCGGCCGCGTATCCGCCGGCCGCGAAGGTGTCCATGGCGATGACCGGCCTGAGTTCCAACTACTACACCGCGACCGTCCCCGAGCGTGAGCTCGGGTTCGGCCAGCTGCGTGGCGCGAGTTCCGCGAGCGTGTGCGTGGTCGGAGGCGGGTTCGCCGGCCTCAACACCGCGCTGGGCCTGGTCGAACGCGGGGTGCGCGATGTCGTCCTGCTGGAGTCGCACCGGGTGGGCTTTGGCGCGTCGGGGCGCAACGGCGGTTTCGTGTTCGGCGGGTTCTCGCGCGGCGAGGACAGCCTGATGCGTGAGCTGGGGCCCGATCGCGCGCGCCGCCTCTATACCGGTACCACGCAGGCGGTCGAACTGATCCGCGCCCGCACCGATCGTTACGCCATCGATTGCGACCGCGTCGACGCGGGCGTGCTGTGGGCCAACTGGTTCCGTGATCCTCGCGTGCTGCGTGAGCGACAGGCGCTGCTGCAGCGGAACTACGACGTGCATTGGGAATGGGTTGCGACTGAAAACCTGCGCGCACGGGTGCGGACGCAGCGCTACCACGATGGCCTCTTCGAGCCCCAGGCCTTCCATTTCCACCCACTGAAGTACGCACGTGGGATTGCCCGTGCGGCGATGGCGCAGGGTGTCGCGATCCACGAACAGTCGCCCGCCATCGCGCTGGAACGCAATGGTCGGGGATGGCGCGTGCGCACCCCTGATGGTGCGGTGGAGGCGGACCAGGTCGTGCTCGCCTGTGGCGGCTATCTGGCCGGATTGCGTGAGGAAGTGGATGCCGGCGTGCTGCCGATCGCGACCTATGTGATGGTGACGCAGCCTCTGGACGCGCGTCTGGACGAGATCATGACCACGCGCGCGGCCGTTTATGACACGCGCTTCGCTTTCGATTACTACCGCCCGTTGCCCGATACGCGGCTGCTGTGGGGCGGGCGCATTTCGGTGCGCGACCGTTCCCCAGCGGAAGTGGAGAAGCTGCTCTACGCCGACATGCTCAAGGTGTTCCCGCAACTGGATGGCGTGCGCATCGATCACGCCTGGTCCGGGCTGATGAGCTATGCGCGGCACCAGATGCCGCAACTGGGCGCGATCGATGATGGGCTGTGGTTGGCGCAGGCATTCGGTGGGCACGGAGTCGCACCGACGACGTTCGCGGGCGAACTGCTGGCCAGCGCAATCGCGCAGGGCGACGAACGCTGGCGCGAACTGAGCCACTATGGGCTGGTATCGGCGATGAAGCCCGTCGGCTTCATCGGCGCGCAACTGAGCTACTGGTGGGCCGAACTCCAGGACGAATGGAAAGACCGCGTGGAGCGGGCGAGGGCAGGATGAGCGAGACGATCAGCTGGGGCGACTTCGAAAAGGTGATGCTCTGCGCCGGCACAGTGCAGCGCGTGGAGGAGTTCCCCGAAGCACGCAAGCCCGCGTGGAAACTGTGGGTGGACTTCGGCCCGCATGGCGTGCGCAAGACCAGCGCGCAGGTCAGGCATCTTTACTCCGCCGAAGATCTCGTCGGCCGCCAGATCGTCGGCGTCATCAATTTTCCGCCCAAGCAGGTGGGACCGTTCATCTCGGAATTCCTGCTGACCGGATTCCCGACGGACGAGGGCGTGGTGATCACCACCATCGAGCGACCCGTCCCCAACGGAACCCGCATGGCCTGAGATCACGCAGACCCGCAAGCAAAGAAGGCGGCCGCGGCCGCCTTCTTTCGTTCCGTCGTCAGTGGACTTACTTCGCCGGCGTCACGCGGGCGTCTTCGCCGCTGCCCTGGATGAAGACCTTCTGTCCGACGCGCAGGTTGGTCGGCTCCTGTGTCACCGACACGAGCACGCCGTTGGTGAGTCGCACGATGATGTCGTGACCCGGAATCGGCTGCTGGTTGCGCCGCTGGACCTGGTTGCCGGTGACCGCGCCGCCGATCGTGCCGAGCACCATCGCCACATCGCGCCCGGTGCCGCCGCCGATCAGGCTGCCAACGCCCAGGCCGAGTGCGCCGCCGACCACTGCTCCCAGGCCCCGGGTCTTGGTGTTGGAGATCTGGACGTCGGTGATCTGCTCGATCACGCCGGAGCGGACTTCCACGGCGCCCTGCATGGAGCCGGGTGTGGTCGTGGCGCACGCCGCGAGCAGCGTCAGCAACATGGCGATCAACATGGAACCTGCGGGATTGCGCTTAAACATGGAGTTCTCCTTGTCGAAGGTCGAGCGGGGGCGAGGGCGTATGACTCCCGGCGTGGGAAGGGGGGCCCCCGGCGCCTGCCTGCGACACGACTTCAACGAGACGGCGCATCGTGATGCTCGGCTCAGCGGTGCGACAGCGACGTGAAGAGGGCGAGAAGGCCGCAACGCAAACGGGCGGCCTCGCGGCCGCCCGTTCGGGTACTGCATGCGTGCGGCGTCAGAACGCTTCGAAAATACCCGCCGCGCCCATGCCGGTGCCGATGCACATCGTCACCATGCCGTACTTCTGCTGGCGGCGACGCATGCCGTGCACGATGGTCGCGGTGCGGATCGCACCGGTCGCGCCCAGCGGGTGGCCCAGTGCGATCGCGCCGCCCAGCGGATTGACCTTGGACGGATCCAGGCCGCTGTCGCGGATGACCGCCAGCGCCTGCGCGGCGAAGGCTTCGTTGAGCTCGATCCAGTCCAGCTGATCCTTCGTCAGACCCGCCTGCTTGAGCGCCTTCGGGATCGCCGCGATCGGGCCGATGCCCATCACTTCCGGCCGTACGCCGGCGACGGAGAAGCTGACGAAGCGCGCGAGCGGTGTCAGGCCGTAGTCCTTGATCGCCTGTTCCGACGCAAGCAGCACGCCGGCCGCGCCATCGCTCATCTGCGAGCTGTTGCCCGCGGTGACGCTGCCGCCGAACTGGCCGTTGCGGAACACGGGCTTGAGCTTGGCGAGTCCTTCGATCGACGAATCCGGGCGCGGGCCTTCGTCGATCTCGACGATCGACTTCTTGACGCGCACGAGGTTGCCGGCCAGGTCGGGAATGCGCGAGATCACTTCATACGGCGTGATTTCGCTCTTGAACTCACCGGCCTGGATCGCCGCGATGGCCTTCTGGTGCGAAGCGAGCGCGAACGCGTCCTGCTCCTCGCGCGAGACCTTCCATTCCTCGGCGACCTTCTCGGCGGTGATGCCCATGCCGTAGGCGATGGCGACATTCTCGTCCTTTGCGAAGACCTGCGGACTGAGCGCGACCTTGTTGCCCATCATCGGCACCATCGACATCGACTCGGTGCCGCCGGCGAGCATGAGGTCGGCGTTGCCCAGACGGATCTGGTCGGCCGCCATCGCCACGGCCTGCAGGCCGGACGAGCAGAAACGGTTGATGGTCTGCGCGGCGATGGTGTTGGGCAGGCCGGCCAGCAGCGCGCCGATGCGCGCCACGTTCATGCCTTGCTCGCCTTCGGGCATGGCGCAGCCGATGATCGCGTCGTCGATGCGGCCCAGGTCGATGCCCGGTGCCTGCGCGACCACGGACTTGAGCACGTGGGCGAGCATTTCGTCGGGACGGGTATTGCGGAACACGCCGCGCGGCGCCTTGCCGACCGGAGTGCGGGTGGCGGCGACGATGTAGGCGTCTTGGATTTGCTTGGTCATTGTCTGATTTCTCCCGTGACGGGATTCGAGATTCGGGATTGGGGATTCGATGAAAGCGGGAAGTGCGAGTTTCGGGAGCCGCTATTGCGAATCCCGAATCTCGAGTCCCGAATCTCAGTTCCTCAAGGGCTTGCCGGTCTTGAGCATGTGCGCGATGCGTTCCTGCGTCTTGGGCATCTGCGCCAGCGCGACGAAGTGTTCGCGTTCGAGCTTGAGCAGCCATTCCTCATCCACCAGCGCGCCACGATCGACTTCGCCGCCGCACAGCACGGTGGCGATGCGCGTGGCGATCTCGTAGTCGTGCTTGGAGATGAAGTAGCCCTCCAGCATGTTCACCAGCATCATCTTGAACGTGGCGATGCCGACGTCGCCGGCGACCTGGATGCGGCGTGCGGGCAGGGGCGGGCGGTAGCCGGATTCGGCCAGTGCGCGCGCCTGTGCCTTGGCGACGTGCAGCAGTTCGAAGGCGTTGAACACGACGGCGTCGCCCTCGCGCGCGAGCTTGAGTTCCTTCG
This sequence comes from Lysobacter sp. FW306-1B-D06B, assembly GCF_038446665.1. NCBI lineage: Bacteria > Pseudomonadati > Pseudomonadota > Gammaproteobacteria > Lysobacterales > Lysobacteraceae > Lysobacter > Lysobacter sp. FW306-1B-D06B. Next base: position 2,719,689 of record NZ_CP151802.1, read on the forward strand.
CCTCGAACGCGGACGCGGACACCTTGCCCATCGCCACGCTTTCGACCGCGGTCTTGAGCTGCGCGAACACGTCGCCGCCCGGGCCGGCCGCTTCGGAGGCGCGCACGGCGAATTCCTTCAGGCCGCCGCCGGCCGGCAGCAGGCCGACGCCCGCTTCGACCAGGCCGATGTAGCTTTCCAGCGCGAACACGGACTTGGCCGCGTGCATCTGGAACTCGCAGCCGCCGCCCAGCGCCAGGCCGCGCACGGCCGCGACGACCGGCACGAGCGAGTACTTGATGCGCTGGCTGGTGGCCTGGAAGTTGGCGACCATCGCCTCGAAGCCCTTCACGTCGCCGGCCTGCAACAGGCCCAGCGCACCGGCCAGGTCCGCGCCGGCGGAGAACGGTTCCTTCGGCTGCCAGATCACCAGGCCGGCGAAATCGCGCTCGGCGATGGAGACGGCTTCCTGCAGGCCGTTGAGCACGTGGTCGTTGACCGTGTGCATCTTGGTCTTGAAGCTGACGACGGCGATGTCGTCGCCTTCGTCGGCCCACATGCGGATGCCGTCGTTCTCGAACACCGTGCGGCCCTGCGAGAACTTCTCGCCGAGCACCGGGTCGGGGAAACGCTGGCGCGCATAGACCGGATTCGACGAGCGCGGCACCTGCGCCTTGCGCGCGGGGCTGTAGCTGCCGTCCTTGTCGTGCACGCCGTCGCGGCCGTCGAACACCCAGTCCGGCAGCGGTGCGCTGCTCATGGCCTTGCCGGCCACGATGTCCTCGGCGATCCAGTCGGCAACCTGCTTCCAGCCCGCGGCCTGCCAGGTCTCGAACGGGCCCAGCGACCAGCCGTAACCCCAGCGCATGGCGAAGTCGACATCGCGCGCAGTTTCGGCAATTGATTCAAGGTGATAGGCGCTGTAGTGGAAGCTGTCGCGGAAGATCGCCCACAGGAACTGCGCCTGCGGATGCTCGCTGGCGCGCAGGGCGGCGAACTTCTTCGCCGGATCCTTTTCCTTGAGCAGGGCGGCGACACCGGCATCGAGCTCGCCGGCCGAGGCGCGGAAGTCCTGCGCGGCTAGGTCGAGCACGAGGATGTCCTTGCCGCGCTTGGTGTACACGCCGGCGCCGGTCTTCTGGCCCAGCGCGCCTTTCTCGATCAGCGCCGCCAGCCACTTGGGCGCCTTGAAGTACTTGTGCCACGGATCGTCCGGCAGGGTGTCGGCCATGGTCTTGATGACGTGCGCCATCGTGTCCAGGCCGACCACGTCGGCGGTGCGGTAGGTGGCGGACTTCGGGCGGCCGATGGCCGGGCCGGTCAGCGCGTCGACCGTGTCGAAGCCCAGGCCGAACTGCTCGGTGTGGTGCATGGCGGCCAGCATCGAGAACACGCCGATGCGGTTGCCGATGAAGTTCGGGGTGTCCTTGGCGATCACCACGCCCTTGCCGAGCGTGGTGGTCAGGAAGGTTTCCAGCGCCGTCAGCACATCGGCGTCGGTGGTCTTGGCCGGGATCAGCTCAGCCAGGTGCATGTAGCGAGGCGGATTGAAGAAGTGCACGCCGCAGAAGCGGTGGCGCAGCTGTTCCGGCAGCACTTCGGCCAGCTTGTTGATGCCCAGGCCCGAGGTGTTGCTGGCCAGGATCGTGTGCTCGGCCACGAACGGCGCGATCTTCTTGTAGAGGTCCTGCTTCCAGTCCATCCGCTCGGCGATGGCCTCGATGATCAGGTCGCAGCCACGCAGCTGTTCCAGGCCGGTCTCGTAGTTGGCCGGCGTGATGCGCTCGGCGAGCGACTTGCTGGCCAGCGGAGCGGGGCTGAGCTTGGCCAGATTGGCGATGGCCTTGCCGACCACGCCGTTGGGGTCGCCTTCCTTGGCCGGAAGGTCGAACAGGACGGTGTCGACGCCCGCGTTGGTCAGGTGGGCAGCGATCTGCGCGCCCATCACGCCGGCGCCGAGCACGGCGACGCGCCGTGCAAGCAGTTTATTAGACATGGTATGCAAGTCCTTGGTTTAGCAAGAAATCAAGATTTGAAACCGGCCGCGGCGAAGCGGATCAGCTCGCGTGCCGCGCGTTCGCGATGGGTCGCCTCGCTGACACCGGTGGGGCGCTTGATCAGCCCGAAATCCGCCATGGCATAGGTGAGGGCGCCGGCGAGGAAGTCCAAACGCCAGTACAGCTCTTCCTTGGTCAGGCCCGGCACGCAGCCGGCGATCGCCTTGGCGAAATCGCGGAGCACGTGGCCGTAGTGGTCCGACAGGAACTTGCGCAGGCGGTCGTTCTTTTCGGCATAGGCGCGGGCCACGACGCGGACGAAGGCGCCGCCGCCGTGGCGGTCCTGGGCCATCGCCAGCGCGGGCTGGACGAAGGCGGCCAGGATCGGCTCGAGTTCGCCCGGATGCTGTTCCAGCGCGGTTTTCAGCGCGCCCAGGCGCTGCGCGCTCATGTCGTCCATGCGGCGGCGGAACACCTCGTTGACAAGGTTCTCCTTGCTGCCGAAGTGGTAGTTGACCGCGGCAATGTTGACGTCCGCGCGGCTGGTGACCTGGCGCAGGGAGGTGCCGGTGAAGCCGAACTGGGCGAACAGCTCTTCGGCAGCGCCAAGAATTCGGTCCTTGGTGGAGAAATGGGCGGTCGTGGCCATGGGTCCTGCGGTGGGGCTGCGGTGGTGACGGAGGGTGAATCAAACGCTTGTTTGATGCTAGTGCTTGATGGCCTGAACCGTCAACGCACACCCGTCCCGGAGGCGCCGGAAGTCCGTGCAAATCCGCCGCGCGATCCGGTAGAATTACCGGAGCCTTGTGGGCTAAACCCGCGTCCTGACGCGGGTTTTTCTGTTATCCTCGGGCGCGAACCAGGCTGGTTCGGCGGCCCGCCTACCCGGAGAGATTCCATGGCGCTGGAGCGCACCCTTTCGATCATCAAGCCCGACGCCGTCGCGAAGAACGTCATCGGTGAGATCTACACCCGCTTCGAGAAGGCCGGCCTGAAGGTCGTCGCTTCGAAGATGAAGCACCTGTCGAAGCAGGAAGCCGAAGGTTTCTACGCCGTGCACCGCGAGCGTCCGTTCTTCAACGCACTCGTCGAGTTCATGATCTCGGGCCCGGTGATGATCCAGGCACTCGAAGGCGAGGGCGCGGTGCTGAAGAACCGCGACCTGATGGGCGCCACCAATCCGAAGGACGCCGCGCCGGG